>JAZQTO010000052.1:0-45100 GCA_045630805.1 Paludibacteraceae bacterium | reverse complement strand
CAGTAACCCATTTGTTTGGTGAGGTTGGTCCACTCTTGGGTGTATTTCATCACCTCACGGCGGCAGGCAGCGTTGTACTCGTCCACGCTGATTTTCTTACCGATATCCTCTTTGGTGATACCGAGGAGTTTCTCGACGCCGAGCTCCACAGGCAGACCGTGGGTGTCCCAACCCGCTTTGCGCTTCACTTGGTAGCCCTGCATGGTCTTGAAGCGGCAGAAGGTATCTTTGATAGTACGAGCCATCACGTGGTGAATACCTGGCATACCGTTGGCAGAAGGAGGACCTTCAAAGAAAAGGAACGAAGGATTGCCTTCGCGTGTTTCGATACTCTTGTGGAACAAGTCTTCCTTCTCCCATTGTTGGAGAATCTCCTTGCTAACTTCAGCCAAATTCAGTTGTTTGTACTCGTTAAAATGTTTCATATCTGTATTGTTATTCTTATTCGTTTTAGTCCGCAAAAGCGGCAGTATATAAAATGCGCTGCAAAATTACAAAAAAAAAACGAAACTTCCAAATTCCACAAAATGATTTATTGAAATAAGATATTTCATTCGTTCACTAATATACCTATCTTCCTTGCTTTTTGGTTGCTTATTTACCCGTTATGAACCCGTCAAGAACCCGTAAAAGACTAGGTAAGGACAGGTAGGTGTAAAGTAAAAAAATGCAAATCAAAAACTTTTGCATAAAATATTTGCACAAATCCTTTTTTTTTCGTACTTTTGCGCCCAAATTGCGAAAATTATTATATTTTTAATATAAAGTCAAATTAAAAATGCAAAAATCGGATTATATCATTGAGGTAAATCACGTCTCCAAACAGTTTGAAGATGGCAAGTTTGCCTTGGACGATGTAAGCCTCTCTGTCAAGAAAGGCGAGTTTGTAACCATCTTGGGTCCTTCAGGTTGCGGCAAGACGACGTTGTTGCGTTGTATAGCAGGTTTTCAAGTAGCGAGCGAAGGAGATATTTTGCTCAATGGCGAGGACGTGACTACTATGCCTCCACACTTGCGCGATGTGAACACGGTGTTTCAAAAGTACGCCTTGTTCCCACACTTGAATGTGTACGACAATGTGGCTTTTGGTTTGAAACTCAAGAAGATGGACAAAAAGCTCATTGAGAAGAAAGTGAAGCACGCGCTCAAGACGGTAGGTATGACCGATTATGAGTATCGTGATGTGTCTAGTTTGAGTGGTGGTCAGCAACAACGTGTGGCTATTGCTCGTGCGATTATCAATGAGCCAGAGGTATTGTTGTTGGATGAGCCCTTGGCAGCGTTGGACTTGAAGATGCGCAAAGACATGCAGATGGAGTTGCGCGAGATGCACAAGAAACTGGGTATTACCTTTATATATGTGACCCACGACCAAGAAGAGGCGTTGACTTTGAGCGACCGCGTAGTGGTCATGAGTGAGGGTAAGATTCAGCAGATTGGCACGCCTACGGATGTGTATAACGAGCCACAAAACTGCTTTGTGGCAGATTTCATTGGCGAGAGTAATATCCTAGATGCCACCATGGTCAAGGATAAAATGGTGAACTTCTGCGAGCACGATTTTGAGTGCGTGGACAAAGGTTTTGGCGAAGATACCGAGGTGGATGTGGTCGTTCGTCCAGAGGATGTGTATATCGGAAAGGTGAAAAGTGAAAACGGAAAAGTAGAAGAGGATAGTCCATGGCAGTTGCATGGCGAGGTAAAGAGTTGTATCTTCAAGGGTGTGCACTATGAGATGACCGTATTGACGAACGAGGGATATGAGTTGATGATTCAAGACTATCACGCATTTGAAGTGGGCAGTCAAGTTGGATTGCTCATTAAGCCAGAGGATATACAGGTAATGAAGAAGGAGCGTGTTTGCAATACGTTTGATGGCGAAGTGCTGGAGGATAATCAAGTGCGTTTCTTGGACGAGGTATGGGATATCCCAGAGCGTGTAGCTGAGCGATTTGAAGTAGGCGAGGAGGTGGAAGTAGAAGTGGACTTCAACCGCGTGAATCTACAAGACGACGAAGAGGATGGAACACTCTGTGGCGAAGTGTATTTTATTTTGTACAAGGGCGACCACTATCACTTGACCGTTCGCACAGACGACGGCGATGACATTTATGTAGATACCAATGATGTGTGGGACGACGGCGACAGAGTGGGTATTCGCGTGGCACCAAGTTATATACGATTGTATAAGAAAGAGGTTAAAGGACGCCCTGATGGGCTATAGGACGCTTCGCTATAGGTTATAGGTATGAAAAGTAGTAAATTAAGAATGGTGTTTCAGTCGCGTAGTACATGGGCTTGGCCCTATGCGCTGTTTATGCTATGTTTGGTGATGTTGCCATTGGTGCTGATTGGCGTGTACGCTTTTACAGACGCCGATGGTGGGTTCACATTGCAGAACTTTGTGAGTTTCTTCACAAAGAGCGAAGCAATAAACACGTTTATCTATTCGTTGGCTATTGCGTTGATTACCACTATCATATGCCTATTATTAGGTTATCCTGCGGCATACATTATGGCTATGGCAGATTTCAAAACGCCGCAAGTTATGGCTATGCTGTTTATCCTGCCTATGTGGATCAACTTCCTTCTGCGCACGATTGCAACGGTAGAGCTGTTCCGTATGTTTGGTTTGCCGTTGGGTGAAGGAGCATTGCTGTTTGGTATGGTGTACGACTTCTTGCCGTTTATGATTTATCCTATCTACAACACCTTGCAGAAGATGGATACTAGTTTGATTGAGGCGGCTCACGATTTGGGGGCGAAACGCCATCAGGTATTTTTGAAGGTTACTCTCCCCCTCTCAGCACCAGGTATCTACTCAGGTATCGTGATGGTGTTTATGCCTACCGTTTCGACATTCGCTATTGCGGAGCTGCTGACCCACAACAAGGTGACCTTGTTCGGTTCGCTCATCCAACGTTGCTTTGGAGAAGGTGGTATCGCCATGTGGAACTACGGCGCAGCCTTGTCGCTGATTATGCTGATAATCATAGGAATGACTAGTTTCTTCGGAGGAGATAATGAGGATATTAATAGGTAATAGGACGGCGCAAGCGCCTATGGGACGCCCAGAAGGGCTATGGGACGCTTCGCTATAGGTTATAGGTTAAAGGCAAGGATATATGTTAGAAAATTATAAGAAATTAAAATTGGAGCATCGCAGTTTGGTGGAGCGTATTGCAGCACAAGCGTACTTGTGGTTGCTATTGTTGGTATTGTACACCCCTATCCTGCTGATTATCATCTTCTCTTTTACACAGAGTAAGGTCTTTGGTAACTGGACAGGATTTACCTTTGGACTGTATGAAAACCTATTTACGGGCTACGACACCGTAGCACAAGTGAAAGTAGATCCTAATCTCTATCGTGCGATATTCTTCACGGTAGTGATTGCTATCTCGTCGGCGCTAATATCCACTGTATTAGGCACTTTGGCGGCGATTGGTATTTATCATATGCGTAATCGCGACAGGAAGATTCTCACCTTTATGAATAGTATTCCGATGATTAACCCAGATATATTGACGGGTATCAGTTTGTTCTTGCTATTCGTGTTCTTGGGTATTAGTCGCGGATTGGGTACTGTGATTGCCGCACACGTGGTGTTCTGTACGCCTTATGTGGTACTCAGTGTGATGCCTCGTCTAACCAAAATGAATCCTAACATCTACGAAGCGGCATTGGATTTGGGTGCTACCCCATTCCAAGCACTACGCAAGGTGATGATGCCTGAACTTTGGCCAGGCATGATTAGTGGCTTTATCTTGAGTTTGACATTGAGTATTGACGACTTCGGCGTGACCTACTTTACCAAAGGTAGTAGCGGACTAGAGACATTGTCCACCTTCATTTATGCCGACGCACGCAAAGGCGGTTTGACACCTGAATTACGTCCGCTGTTCTCTCTTATCTTCTTGACTATCTTAGTCTTGCTAATTATAATGAATATTCGAACCCATAAACAACAAAACAAAACGAAATGAAAAAGTTCCTTTTGGCAGTAGCCACATTGCTACTATGTATGAGTAACATCTTCGCGGCCGACCGCGAGCACACACTCAAAGTGTACAACTGGGCAGACTATATTGACATGAATGTCCTCAATGGTTTCCCCGCATGGTATTATGAGCAAACAGGCGAGCAAGTGGAGGTGTTATACCAAACTTTCGACATCAACGAGTCCATGCTCACCGAAATTGAGGTAGGACAAGAGGATTATGATGTGATTTGCCCTTCTGAATATATCATTGAGCGTATGCTGCGCAACGGATTGTTGCAAAAAATCAACAAGGATTTTGGTAACACCCCAGACTACACCCAACTCGTATCACGTTTTGCTGTGGACAAATTCCAACAAATGGCTCCAGATACCAACACTTGTGTGGCAGACTACACCGTAGGATATATGTGGGGTACAACAGGTATCTTATACAACACCGCTTTGGTGAGCAAGGAGGAGATTGTGTCATTGGGTGGTTTGCAAAACGAAAAGTTTGCGGGCAAAGTGTTTATGAAGGATGCTTTCCGCGATATATACTCTGTAGTAGTACTCTACGCATACCGTGATGAGATTGCTCGTGGCGAAGTGACCCGCGACGAATTGGTGGCGAATGTGACAGACGAGCGTATTGCACGCGTAGAGGAGTTCCTCACAGGTATGAAGAATAATATCGCAGGTTGGGAAGTGGATTTTGGCAAAGAGGAGATGACCAAAGGCAAAGCATGGCTGAACCTCAGTTGGTCAGGTGATGCTCAATGGGCTATTGACGAGGCTGCAGAAGTAGGCGTTAATCTGGAGTATTTTGTACCACAAGAGGGTAGTAATGTGTGGTTTGATGGATGGTGTATCCCTGTATATGCCAAGAACACCAAGGCTGCTAGTTACTTCATCAACTATATGTGTATGCCTGAGAACGCCATCTTGAACATGGAAGAGATTGGTTACGTGAGCGTGATCGCCTCTCCTGAAGTGTTGGATTGGGCGAACGATGAAGAGGTAGAAGAGACTGCTAACCTGACTTATTTCTTTGGCGAAGGCGCAGAGGCAGTACATGCTAACCATGTGTTCTACCCAGACCAAACAGTGATTGAGCGTTGTGCATTGATGCACGATTGTGGCGATAAGACAGAAGCGATGCTAGCCATGTGGTCACGCGTGAAAGGTGATAACCTAAGCACTGGACTCGTATGGTTTATCATCGTGGTTGTTGGATTGGTGGTAGGACTATCCATCTTCCAAGCCCTGAACAAAAAGCATAAACGTGATTTACAACGCAAGAAAAAAAATAAAAAAAGACGTTAATTAAGTCCTAGATCACAGAGGAATGAGATATTTAGTCGTAATATTATTGGTATGGATAGGCGTGTGCAAAGGGTATGCGCAGGATTATGAAACAGACTTTAGAGAAGCACAAAGACTGTTTCAAGAACGTGCAAAATCAACCCAGACACACCTACAAGATTACTTGCAAGACTATCCATACACACCCTACAGCGATGAAGTACATCTCATGCAGGGTGTACTGTACGTAGAAAAAGAGAAGTACAAACAAGCACACAAAGCCTTTCAAAAGGTAGAGGTAAAGAATTTGGCTCGCTCGTCGGAGTCTATGTACTATTTCTACTTGGGTTACGCCAACTTACAGCAAGAAGAATACAAGAAAGCATTGTCTTGTATGCAAAAACTCAAAGATAAACAAAACCCATACTTCTTGCAAGCCACCTACTACACAGGATATTGTCATTACAAACAACAGAACTACCAACAAGCATTGGTGGAGTTCTTGACATTGGAAGAAGTAGGTGGATATAATAAGATTGCTCCTTACTACGTGGTGCAAATATATTACGCATTTGGTCAATATGATAAGATCTATGAGCGAGCAGAAGAGTTATTAAGGAAATATCCAAAGAATGACTACAATGCCGAACTACATCGCATGATGGGTGAAATATACTATCAAGATAGTATCTATAACGACGCAGTACGTCATTTGAAGGCTTATCATTCGCTACGAACTCAACAGAAAAAAGAGATTCTGCGCAATGATCTCTATTTATTGGGTATATCTTGTTATCAAGAGAAAATGTGGGAAGAGGCGATCGGTTATCTCAAACAAGTCAAGCAAACACCTGCCGACTCTATTGCCGAAAGCACATGCTTGCATTTGGGACACAGCTATCTGCGAGTAAACGACCTTGAAAAAGCCAAACTATCCTACTCCGCAGCAATAGCATTTGGAATAACCGATGCTTTACGCGAAGAAGCCATGTACAACTACGTACAAGTAACCTATCTCCAAAACTCTGCGCTAGGAGAGAGTATCACCGCCTTCCAAACATTTATCAAGGAATATCCTACCTCTAAATATATTGATAAGGTATATGCGCTGATGGCAGATATGTATCTCAACAGCAAAAACTATCAAGCCGCATTAGCCGCATTGGAGGAAGTCCTGAATCCTAATGCTAAAATTGAGCAAACCAAGCAATACCTACGTTATCAGTTGGCAGCAGACACCTATCTACAAGGAAAAATGGCTGAGACTCTCAAATGGTGCGAACAAGTTATCAGTCATAGCCAACAAGCATCCATATACCTCACTGAGGCGTATTACTTAAGTGCAGAGACGTATTACCATATGCATCAATACGACCAAGTATTGGCACAATTAAAATCGTATGAAGCGCAACCTGATGTTGCACAATCGCAAAACAAGAATGCAGCACAATACCTAAAAGCATATACGTATTTCAATCAAAAAGCATATGCTAACGCCCTACCTCTCTATACTGCCTACTCTACTGTCGTAACACACGAAGATAAGACTTATCCTGATGCCCTAAACCGTATAGGTGATTGCCATTTCTATTCTCGCCAGTTCAATGAGGCCATTCAAGCATATGCCAAAGTGGCTGAAATAGGTACCGCAGGAACAGATTATGCGCTGTTACAAAAGGCGTATGCGGAGGGTCTGATGCATCAGTACGATCAAAAAGTGAAGACCCTGAGCAAACTAGTAGAAGACTACCCCAAATCAGACCTAGCGGATGATGCCCTCTACGAAATGGCACGCGCGCAATTACAATTGAATGAATATGCCGCTGCAATCACCATCTACACCAAGTTGCTATCCAATTATCCACGTAGCAACAAGGGCGCAAAGAGTTCATTGGAATTAGGTATGACTCATCGCACATTGAAAGCATACGAAGAGGCATTAAAAGCGTTCAAGCAGACCATAGAGAAATATCCCGCTACAGAAGAAGCATATTCCGCGTTGGATGGCATGGAGCAAATCTATGTTGAAACCAATAATATTGAGGAATATATCGCCTATACCAAAACACTCAGCAAGATGAAAATGCAGTCATCTACGAGTGAGGACTCATTGACCTATGTGACGGGGGAATTGCAGTATATGCTAGGTAATTATCAGCAAGCAGCAGCAGGCTTAACGACTTACCTAACACGCTTCTGCCCAGGAGGACGCTATTGTGTGAATGCTATGCATTATGCCGCCAACAGTTATTACCAACTCAAACAATACGAGGAGGCATTAGAGCAGTATAGTGCTTTGGCAGATATACAAGGCAATCCTTATATGGAGGAGGCTTGTATGCGTGTGGCAGAGTTGAGTTATGATAAGCAAGAATATCGTACTGCACAATACTACTTCCAACGCATGTATAGCGTGGCATCTAATAGCCAAATGCGTCAAACGGCATTATTGGGCATGTTGAGATGTAGTCATCATATACAAGACACAATAGCAACGATAGACTATGCAGGACGCCTCCTAGAGATCGAAGCGCTAGATGAAGCTATTCGTAATGAGGCATTATATTGCCGAGCAAGTGCACAACACAAGCGTGGTGAATATGGTTTGGCTGTAGTGGATTATAATCTGCTGGCTAAAAATGTTCGCACACAATGGGGTGCAGAGTCCAAGTACAGAGCAGCTGAATGTTACTATAATTTGGGAGCAATAGATATGGCAGAACAAGAGATCATGTCCTTCACAGGTATGCAGACTTCTCACCAATATTGGTTGGCCAAGAGTTTGATCTTGTTAGCGGATATCAACGTGAATAGGAACGACTTATTCCAAGCCAAACAATACCTACTTGCCCTACAAAACAACTATCGTCAAGCAGATGACATAGCAACCATTATTGCGGACAAACTAGAGGCGATACAACAATTAGAGACACAACAAAACACCGACACTATTCTAACCGAATAACCTATGCGTAAAATACTTTTTATCCTACTGGCTACTCTATGTTGGGGTATGAACTTGCGAGCTCAAGATAGCACCTTCAATCGTGTTGTCACCGTAGAGCGTGACTATCAACCAGACATAGAACAAGCCACCAAAATCAAACTACGCCCTGTGATACTCAAAGAGGAGGTAGAACCCAATCCTGTCATCTATTCTACCTACTCTACTCCATTATCCGTGGAATATAACTTGCATCCTCTACAGGCTGCTAAAGTATCTTTTGCCCCCCAACCCACACTAAACGGAGTGATAGAAGGAGCAATCGGTCATCGCAATACCCATTTGCTATTCGGCTATCGCATCAACCATAAGAAAAAGATGTCGCTAGACCTCTATGCTAATCACGATGCATATTGGGGTAAAGATGCCTTATCAACCTCTAAATTGGGTATGCAAGTCAGCAGGCATTTCTCTGGAGCAGACCTATATTTTGGCGTTGAGGGTGGCAATGAATATTTTAGTTATTACGGTCGTAACTTTGATGGCGAAATCATCACAACCAACACACCTATAGCAACTCAAAATCTATGGAATGTAAATGCTAAGATTGGTTTGCGCTCAACGAATAATGCCGCAGTACAATATCGTATTCAAACAGGTTATACGGCATATATCGTTACTGACTACACCATAGAACATCAGGTGCGCTCGCATTTGGATGTAACATGGAACAAGGACAACCATAGCGCAGGTATCAAAGCATATGTGCAAAATAGTTTGCGCAACGACAGCACCGGTTGGAATAAGCATGCGCTGCGTATCGAGCCTTTTTACGCGTTTAGCAACAAGACTCTCCACCTACATGTTGGTGTAAATGTAGATCTCAACATCGGCACAGGACAACAACTTAGCAGCAACAAAAATATTGCGTTTGCTCCATCCCCAAATATCAAATTGGAGTGGAGTATGATGGATAACATTTTCACTCTCTATACACACGCAAAAGGTACAATGGGATTGGGATCCTTGGACGAGTACTTGGGGTATAATCGCTATTTGAATATATCGGAAGGAATTGCGTTCAATCAAGCTCGTGCTTATACACCCGTGGATGCGCAATTAGGATTTAAGATTCGCCCCATCAAAACGATGTTGATAGATATTTATGGGGGATATGCATACATGCTTAATGCATGCCATATGGAAGCAAAAGTTGATACACTTAATCCTTATGCAGCACAAGACTTCAGTCTGCAATTAGCTGACTATCAACGATGGAAAGTGGGAGCCAACCTGCACTATCATTATCGTGATATTATCGAACTTAACGCTGCTGGAAACTATTATATTTGGACCGCAGCAGAGAATACCACCATATATGACCGCCCATTATGGGATGCACATGCGCGTCTAGATGTACATATTGATTCTAAATGGAGTGTGTATTCGGATAACTATTTCGCAGGGGGATGTAAAATAGCCACTACCATAGATGATAAGACCCTCAAACCTACTATCTCACTGAATGTGGGAGGACAGTATTCGGTTAACAATTGGTTGCATGTCTATCTCCAACTCAACAACTACCTCAACCGCAAAAATGACATCTTCTACGGATATCAATCACAAGGATGTCACTTCCTTCTCGGAGTCAAATACAAGTTCTAAGTTTGACACCCTACACTCTACGCGCTACACTCTACACCATAACAATAATCGCGAGGCTCTCACCTCGCGATTATTGTTTCCTTGCCTTTCGCCTATAGCCCTTAGCCTTTCACCTCTTTTTTTATCAAACACATCATACCGATGCAGGTGAACAAAGCGTTAAAGATCAAACGCTCGTGTGAGAATACATAGCCTCCAAACCAAGCGGCAGAGTTCACATCCAACACCCAGGTGATAACTGGTGCCAAAATCACAACCAAAGGTATCCACTTGTCATTGACTTGCTTCTTGGTAAAAATACCAAAGCAGAACATACCCAACAATGGACCATACGTATAACTTGCCACCTTATATACCGTTTGAATAACCGAGTCATTATTCAACATATGGATCACATAGATACACACCGCCATCAATACCGCCATACCTATATGTACTAAGGTACGCGTGCGCGTGAGAGAAGCCTCTGTACCCTCTTGCTTGTTGAGGATATCAATCGTGAATGAAGTAGTCAACGCCGTCAATGCGCCACCCGCAGCCGAATAAGCCGCAGCAATAAAGCCAACCACAAACAAGACTCCCACCACTACAGGGAAGACCGTCATCTTAGCAGCCAAGAATGGGAACACATCATCGCCCTTCATGCTTGCTACCTCCGTGATGCCCATCTGTTGGGCATACGAGTACAACAAGAAGCCCAAGAACAAGAACAATCCAATCACCACAATCTGCATCATAGCGCCTACGATCAAGTTCTTTTGGCTCTCGCGAGGGTTCTTGCAAGACAAGGTGCGTTGCATCAAATCTTGATCCAAACCTGTAGTTGCAATCACCAAGAAGATACCCGCCAAGAATTGCTTCCAGAAATACGTACCCTCTTTAGGATTATCAAAGAAGAAAGTGCGAGTCATCGCACTACTAGTCCAACCCTCAATATTCACACCTGCACGCAAGATAAAGTAGATGCACAACGCTACCGACAAGATCAAACAGCAAGTCTTCAACAAGTCTGTCCAAATCAATGATTTAACACCACCCTTGAAGGTGCAGAGATACACGATCAATACGGTAAAAATAGCATTTACCCAAAATGGAACACCCAATGGGCCAAACACCAACAACTGCAATACCTCGCCTACTACAAACAAACGCACACTTGCGCCCAACATCTTGCTCACAAAGAACAACCACGCACCTGACTTATAGGTGCTCATACCAAAACGCTGTTGCAGATATTGGTAGATCGATGTGAGGTTGAGTTTGTAATACAGCGGAATAAGCACATACGCAATCAGTATCTGACCTACGGTGAAACCGAGTACCATCTGCATATATGCCCAACCCGATGTGGCTACCATACCTGGCACACTCACAAAAGTCACACCTGAGATAGCAGCGCCAATAGTGGACATGGCTACCAATAGCCAGTTGCTACTGCGGTTACCCGAGAAGAAACCCGCATTATCCGCATTACGAGCAGCCAAATACGAAATAAAAAACAGCAGCGCAAAATAGCCTGCAATAACTAATAAAATGGTTAATGGATTCATATATTCTTGCCTTTACACTTTACACTCTACACCTTACACTCTACACCAAACACTACTCCTCGTAGAGGAGATATGGTCGGCGTTGCTCCTTGAACTTCGCCACATCCTCTTGCCAACAAGCACGAATCTCTTCCTCGCTCTTGCCTTGGTTGATCATCTTGCGCACATAATCCTGTCCCACCAACAACTCAAAGAACGGACGGAAGAAGTAGTTATCCATATTCAGATGCTTGTACGCATCCAGCAGATACCTTAGCGAGAAGCCCACCTTGCGTGCTTCCTCTTCGCTCATACCGCTCAAGTCCACTCCATCGCACACACGACCTTTCTGAGTGGATTGATTAGGAGTAAACGTAATCGCAGGACCATACACACTCGCCTCTGTACGAGGGGCATTGAAGTTAGGGTGGCCATAGCACAAGAATGGCTTATCCGTTCCTCTACCCAAAGACACAGGCGTTGCCTCAAACAAGCAAACGGCAGGGTACAAGTATATCGCCAACATATTTCTGAGGTTTGGCGATGGCGCCACAGGCAAACGGTACAAGGTTTGGTGGGTATAATTCTTACAAGGTACTACTGTCAAATCTACTTTAGCAGCATCTTTCAGCCATCCTTCGCCGTTGATCATCAGCGCCAACTCACCCAAGGTCATGCCGTGCACCACAGGAATAGGCAGCGCTCCCACGCCCGACTTATGCTTCATATCCAATATCGGACCGTCCACATACCAGCCGTTAGGGTTAGGGCGGTCGAACACCACAAACTGTTTGTCGTATTGAGCGCACACATCCATCAAGCGGAACATAGTGATGTAGTAGGTATAAAAACGCAAACCCACATCCTGAATATCGGTCACGAGTACATCAAACATCGCCATGGACTCCTTGGATGGGTACTTGCTATCTCCGTCGTAGAGCGACAGAATAGGTATGCCCGTCTTCTCATCCACGCTGCTTGCCACTTTCTCGCCCTCACGAGCAGTACCACGAAAACCATGCTCTGGCGAGAAGATAGCGGTCACTTGTATGCCATGTCCGAGCAACCAATCCAATGTGTGAATGGTATCACCTTTCTCCTGAATAATCAGTCCCGTATGATTGCTTAGTAGCGCCACACGCTTACCTTTTAGCAGAGGCAAATATTCTTTTGTTTGCTCCGCACCTAGCACCACACGCTCTGCGTATGCAGTACCCACGGCTAAAACTATTATTATCAAAAACGAAAAAACTCTTTTCATGCTATTGTAACTTTTCGCTGCAAAGGTACGAAAAAAAATGTATATGAGCAAGAAAAGTTCACTTTTATTGAGAAATAGTTATAGGAGAACCAAAATCTTGACACACTTCCTTTTACGGGGTCATACTATGTGATTCAAGAACCTTCGCTATAGCAAGTGACTAGGTTTTACCTGCAATACCCGTTATCACTCCGTTACCACTAGCCGAAGATATGCCGATGTCAGACACAAAATAAATCTCGCAAAATCTTGCAAGATTACATTTTTTTTTGTACCTTTGCAGCCCATTTCATACTACATTGGAGTAGTATGCGAAAAATGATAGTACAAAGATGAAACAACATACATTGAAAGCACCTTTTTCCCTTAAAGGAAAAGGACTACATACAGGACTACACATCCATGCTACTTTTCTCCCTGCTGAGGAAAATACTGGCGTGCGTATTTGTCGCATTGACCTTGAGGGACGTCCTACCTACGAAGCTATCGCGGATTATGTCACAGCCACAGAGCGCGGCACCGTGCTAGAGCGTGGCGCATGGAAAGTATCTACTGTGGAGCATGCCCTCTCTGCTCTCTATGCTATGGGAGTGGATAACTGCCTCATTGAGATAGATGGACCAGAGATGCCTATCCTTGATGGTAGCGCAAAATACTATATCAACTCCATCGAAGAAGTAGGCTTACAAGAGCAAGAGGCAGTACAAAAACTGTTCGTTGTCACAGATCCAATCGAGTATATTTCCGAGCGCGGCAATAAGATGATTATTCAGCCTTGTGACCACTACGAAGCAGGGGTGACTATTGCTTACGAAAGTGGTATCTTACATGAGCAATCCGCTGAGATTCACGATCTTGCCGATTATAAACGTGAACTATCTGCTGCGCGAACTTTTTGCTTTGTGCGCGAGATAGAGCCACTGCTTCGCATGGGACTTATTAAAGGTGGCGACTTGCAGAATGCCCTTGTGATATACGAGACACCTATGTCACAAGAGGGATTGGATTATATGACCGACAAATTGGGGCAACCACGTTTGGATGCAAGTAAGTTGGGATATCTCAGTCCGCTGAACTATCCCAATGAACCTGCGCGACACAAGTTGTTGGATTTGATAGGTGATATGTCGCTCGTAGGTTATCGTATTCAAGGTAAAATTGCTGCCCTACGTCCTGGACATACATTTAATACACAATGTGCAAAACAATTAAGAAATAAAATTTTAGCGAATATATAGTATGAATTACATTCATCCTGAAGCAAAACTTCATCCAAGCGTAACTGTTGGGCATTTCTCTTGTATCCACGAGGATGTAGAGATAGGCGAAGGTACAGTTATTGATAACAATGTGACTATCTATAGCGGTACACGTATTGGTAAAAACTGCCATATCTATTCGGGTGCTGTGATTGGTGGCGATCCACAAGACTTGAAATACAAAGGCGAAAAAACATATGCTATCATAGGTGATAACACTACTATTCGTGAGTTTGCAACTATCCATCGCGGTACAGCCAGCAAAGGGAAAACTGTCGTAGGAAACCATTGCCTCATCATGGCGTATTGTCATGTAGCACACGATTGCCTATTGCACGACCATATCATCATGTCCAATGCCACTCAATTGGCAGGCGAAGTAGTAGTAGATGATTGGGCTATCATTGGTGGCGGAAGCCTAGTGCATCAGTTCTCTCATATAGGTGCGCACGTAATGATTCAAGGTGGCTCAAAAGTAAATAAAGATATACCTCCATATGTAATCGTAGCACGCGAGCCTATATCCTACTGCGGTATTAACTCCGTGGGACTCAATCGCCGTAACTTCACGCAAGAGCAAATCACAGCTATACAAAACGTATATCGCCTAGTATATCTATCTGGTTTGAATGTGAGCCAAGCTGTGGAGCAAATAGAAAATACCTTACCACAAAGCGCAGAGCGTGACCTTATCTTGGATTTCATTAAAGGTTCACCACGAGGTATCGTGAGAGGATATAACTAAACGCCTTGCGTTGATTTAATGTTTAGAGTTTAAAGTTTAAAGACAAGAATAATGGAAATGGAAGAAAGAAGTCTCAATTTTATTGAGCAAATCGTAGAAAAAGATTTACAAGAAGGTAAGAACGACGGACGTATACAAACTCGTTTTCCGCCAGAGCCTAACGGTTACTTGCATATCGGTCACGTGAAGGCTATCTGCATGGATTTTGGTATTGCTGAGAAATACAATGGCGTATGCAACCTCCGTTTTGACGACACCAACCCAGTGAAAGAGGATGTAGAGTATGTTGACTCTATCCAACAAGATATCGCTTGGCTAGGTTTTAAGTGGGGCAATATCTACTATGCTTCTGATTATTTCCAACAGCTCTATGACCTTGCTATCGAGTTCATCAAACAAGGCAAGGCATACATCGACGAGCAGACTGCTGAGCAGATTGCTGAGCAAAAGGGTACACCTACCGAACCTGGTGTAGCTTCTCCATATCGTGATCGTCCTATCGACGAGAACCTTCGTCTGTTCCAAGCCATGCAAAATGGCGAGATTGAGGATGGTAAAATGGTACTCCGTGCGAAGATTGACATGGCTAATCCAAACATGCACTTCCGTGATCCTATCATGTATCGTATCATCACTACCCACCCTCACCACCGCACCGGTCGCACATGGAATGTGTATCCTATGTACGACTTCGCACATGGTCAATCCGACTACTTTGAGGGCGTGACACACTCCATTTGTACATTGGAGTTCGTGGTACACCGTCCTCTCTATGACTACTATATCGATCAATTCATCACAGGCGACTACCGTCCACGCCAATATGAGTTCAACCGCCTGAACATTACTTATACTGTGATGTCTAAGCGTAAGATGCTCCAACTCGTGAAAGAGGGACTTGTAAGCGGTTGGGACGACCCACGTATGCCTACCGTATGCGGTCTTCGTCGCCGTGGTTATACCCCAGAGGCCATCCGTGCTTTCATTGATAAGATTGGTTACACCAAAGTAGAGGGTATGATTGATCTTGGTTTGTTGGAGCATACCGTTCGCGAGACCTTGAAAGAAACTGCACCACGTGTATGCGCTATCTTCGATCCTGTGAAGTTGGTTATCACTAACTACGAGGGCGAGGGCGAAACTATCGTAGCAGAGAATATCGACGGACATCCAGAATTGGGTACTCGAGAGATGAAGTTTGCTAAAGAGCTTTATATTGAGCGTGGTGACTTCCAAGAGGAAGGCGACAAGAAGTTCTTCCGCCTCAGTCCTGGTGGCCGTGAGGTACGACTCAAGGCTGCTTATATCATCCAAGCTACTGGTTGTGAGAAGGATGCTGAAGGTAATATCACTACCGTATATGCTACCTACGATCCAGACTCTAAGTCAGGTACCGAAGGCGGCAACCGCAAGACCAAATCTACTATCAACTGGGTAGAGTGCGACTCTTGCCTTGATGCTGAAGTTCGCTTGTACGATCGTCTCTTCGCTTGCGAAAACCCATCAGCTGAGGAGGGTGACTTCCGCGACTTGCTGAATCCTGATAGCTTGAAAGTAGTGAACTGCAAGATTGAGGGCGCTTTGAAAGCCGAAATGCACACTCCAGAGGTTGTGGATGGTATTGCCAAGTGCAATAATTACCAATTCCTCAAGCATGGCTACTTCGTAGTGGATCCTGACACAACTAGTGAGAAGCTTGTCTTCAACCGCACTGCATCACTCAAGGATAATTGGCAGAAATAGTTTAGAGAACGGCACTACGTGCCTACAGAACGCCCTCTGGGCTACAGTTTAGAGGCGATGAATATACGAACTCAAAATGGTAAACAATATGTTCTCTGTGCGTGGAGGCGACGATTTGTTCGCCTCACGCCAGAGGAATTAGTGCGACAGACTACCCTGCAACTATTGGTGGACGAGTATGGATATCCACATAACTTAATTGCCGTTGAAGTGCCCATTACTGTGGCAGGAACATCTAAACGATGTGATGCTATCGTCTATAACCAACATATGCAACCATTGCTAGTTATTGAGTTCAAGGCACCTACTGTACCACTTACACAAGAAGTGTTAGACCAAGCAGCAGTGTATAATTATCGATTAAATGTACCTTTTTTGATGATTTGTAATGGAGTTAATTCTATTGTAGCAAATATTCAAAATAAGCGGTATACACCATTAGATCATATTCCAACCTATCAGCAGTTATTAGAATAATAAAATTGTATGGAAGTGATAATTGAATTACATGATGCATTGGATACCGCCACATTTTATGGCGTAAACAACATTAATATCCTTTGTCTAAAGAACCAGCACCCTGATGTGCGGGTTGTGGCACGTGGCTATCAGGTGAAGGTCATAGGCTCTGAGCCGGCTATCACACGCTTTGAGCAAAACCTTCGTAAGTGCGAGAATTTCTGTATTAAAAATAACACTCTGAACGAGCAACAAATTCTTCAGCTTCTGCATGGAGAGCAACCCAATGAGTTTTTGCAAGACAACCTTATTCTGCATGGTGTAAATGGCAAGTCTATTGTTGCACGCAGTGCTAACCAACAGTTGCTAGTGGACGCCTATGACGAGAATGATTTACTTTTTGCCATAGGTCCTGCAGGTAGTGGAAAGACTTATACCGCAATCGCATTGGCAGTACGAGCTTTGAAGAATCGTGAAGTGAAACGTATTATCCTATCTCGTCCTGCGGTAGAAGCTGGTGAAAAGCTAGGTTTTCTTCCAGGCGATATGAAAGAGAAGATTGATCCTTACCTTCAGCCCCTCTATGATGCGTTGCAAGATATGATTCCAGGTGCGAAACTGAATGAATACATGGAACGTGGTGTAATTCAAATTGCACCATTGGCTTTCATGCGCGGGCGCACGCTCGCGGACGCGATCGTTATATTAGATGAGGCACAAAACACTACAACAGCCCAATTGAAGATGTTTTTAACACGTTTGGGTGTGCATGGAAAAATGATTGTCACAGGTGACTTAACACAGATAGATTTACCTGCTACTCAAAAATCAGGTTTGAAGGATGCTATAGAGCGTTTGAAAAATATTCGCGGTATAGCTATGGTCGAGTTTACGCAGAAAGATATTGTTCGTCATCATTTAGTACAACGTATCGTGGATGCATATGCATCTCACTCCAAGAATGAAGAGTAAAAAAAATAGAGTCACGATTGCGACTCTATTTTTTTATTTAGGAGTTTAGATGTTCAGTAGTTTAGAAGTATTTCACCTCGTTGCCTGTAATGCTTGTAAGGAGGTTATTCGCTAGGCGACTAGCACCAAAACGGAATGACTCGTTATTGAGCCAATCTTCGCCCAATATCTCTTTGACTAACGTATAGTGTTGTACCGCCTCGGCAGTAGTACTTACGCCACCAGCAGGTTTGTAGCAAACTTTTTCGCCAGTTTTCTCTTTCCATGCTTTGATGGCTTGGCACATCACATAAGTTGCCTCTGGAGTTGCATTAACAGGCACTTTGCCAGTAGAAGTCTTGATAAAGTCTGCACCTGCTGCCATAGCAAGGATAGAAGCCTTATATATATTTTCTGCTGTTTTCAATGCACCAGTTTCTAAGATGACTTTGAGATGAGCATCTTGGATAGCAGCTTTGACCTCAGAGATCTCATCAAACACCTCTTGATAATTACCCTCTAAGAACTTACCAATAGAAATCACAATATCTATCTCTGTAGCACCCGCAGCAACTGCCATTGCAGACTCTGCGACCTTGATTTCTATAAATGTTTGTGATGCAGGGAAACCTGCAGCCACGGCTGCAATACCAATAGGCTCAGTAAGCGTATCTGCTGCGGTTTGCACCAATGCAGGATACACACACATCGCTGCTACATTAGGAATCTCAGGAAAATGATCCTCAAACTCATTAACAGCTTGTGCCATCTTCTCTACCTTTTCGGTAGTATCTTCACCATTGAGAGTGGTTAGATCAATGCTATGCAAGCATTGTTTCCACACCTCTACATTATTGTTTTCGTCAAAATGTTTTGCAAGTATATCTGCTGCTGCCTCTTTAACCGCCTCGTCGGATAAGGTCCAAGGATATTCAGCAAAAAGTTTCTCAAATTTATCCATAGTTGTATATTAGTTTATTCTACCTATGATTGTATCGTTTCCTTTTACGTGTTCGCCTACTTGTACAAAAATCTCTGTATTAAGTGGCAAATAAAGATCCACTCGTGAACCAAATTTGATAAATCCAAAGTGCTCGTTACGGTGTGCTTTACCTCCTGCTTTAGCATATGTGACAATGCGACGAGCCATTGCTCCAGCGATTTGACGAACTGCCAATTGCACTTTACTAGGAGTTTCAATCACCACCAATGAACGTTCGTTTTCGGTACTTGATTTAGGTAACCATGCCCCTTTATGAGAACCATCTTGGTGTTCTGATACAAGCACTGTACCTTCGATTGGATACCAATTGGCATGTACATTAAATGGTGACATGAAGATGCTTACTTGTAAGCGTTGTTCATGGAAATACTCGTTTTCCATGGTAGGCTCAACAACCACAATACGACCGTCAGCAGGAGCAATAAGTAAATTGGGGTCTTGAACCTCCAATATACGCATTGGATTACGGAAGAAGTAAGTAACAAATACCAACAGAGCTGCTGACAACAAAATAGTGATAGCTAATAACCAATTAGGAGAGTACAAGTATATTGGTACATTGATTGCAAAAATTAAAAAAGTAAGACAGAAGATAATTCCTCTACCTTCGCGGTGAATACGGTGGTGTCGTTTCTTTTTTCCCATGAGTAATAAATGATTAGTATGTAGTGAATAAAATGGTTTAATTTTAATATTTTATATTGCAGAGCATATCTACAGCCTGATCCAATCCTGCCTGCATTTTCTTATCAATCATCATACGGAACATAGCAGGCATATCGGTTTTGATAGTGATACGCATGCGGGTATCTAGTTCGTCAACTTGCTTAAGTTGAATCCATGCATTAAGCGGGATTGGGATATTTTGTGCTCCGTATTTGATCATCTTGTTTTCCTCTTGATCTACAATTCCAATAGTGACTTTAGGACCTAATCCTTCCACTTTGAATCGAATAGAATCACGAGTGATTTCAAGTTCTTTGACTTTATCTTGTGGAATAAAATCTGCAAAACGTTGTAGATTCTCAAGATTAGTCAATACGGCAAACACATCTGCTGCATTAGCGTTGACTTGACCTATTTTACTTTCGTATTTAATTTCTGCCATATTATTTATTCCACTTTGAAGGTTTAGTCTGCCACTCTTTTATAGTTTGCTCTTCGTGTTGGTTCAGCATACCCATATAAGATGCATGGTGTAAGATAGTATCCAAGTTCGTTAGGGCTATCAGATCCACTCCCAACTTCTCTAGCTTGCGGCGGGTGGATGGGAATTCATAGTCAAAAATGGTTACAATACCTAATACCTTACAACCATTATTGCGGAGTGCCTCAACCACTTTAACGCAATTATTACCCGCATTGACTTGATTCTCTACAATCACCACACTCTGTCTAGGGCGTAAGTCTCCTTCGATTTGGTTCTCAAGTCCGTGGTCTTTAGGAGTTGGATGAACATATACAAATGGCAGACTCAATTGCTCTGCGACCAATACACCGTGAGCAATTGCGTTGGTAGCGATACCAGCAATAACATCTGCATCTGGATACAATTCTGCAATTGTACGAGCAAGTTCCAATCGAATAAAATCCCTCATTTTAGGATATGACAAAACTTTTCGATCGTCACAATACATAGGAGCCAACCATCCATTGGCCCACTTAAATGGGTTATTCAATTGAAATTTAAATGCCTTGAGTTGCAATAGTTTCAAGGCAGTCATATTTTGTAAAATACTCATTTTACTTCAGTAGTTTAGTGTTTAGCTTAAAAGTTAAGTAAAATTTCGGGCAAAGGTACTGCTTTTTTTATAAAAAAACAAATTTATTTGTTATTTTATTTCTTTTTTTGCTCGTAATGCATAATTTGTTTGCTGGCTACTTGTTGCATTTGCTCAATACGTTTAATATCCTTCATGAGCCAACCCAGTTGGTAGGTTTGTGAAAGGGCTTCTTTTTCTTTATCATTGAGATAATACACCCAATTGTTATAAGGTTTACTTCCGATACCTTCAACGCGAATTTTTGATTGCATATGAGCGCTAACAAAATTGAGCAAAGCTAGTGCTTGTTCGTTCTCTAAGGTCATTATTTCATGATGACCTTCCACCTGAAAATAGTGATTACTTCCGGAGAATTGCTGTTGCTCTCCATTAGATTGTAACACAAGTGTTTGTTGCGCTACTGCCTTATTGCCATAGTAGTAACTCTTGACTATTGTTTCGCGGTCATCTCGTACATAAGCTTGAAGAAAATTACGCGATGTGTTACTGTTGGTGGAGAGTATACGGTGTACGTATCGCCCGTGTTGCTCGTAGTTATCATTCTTTTCGTAACGAAACTGTTTGATAAGTTTATCTGCTTGCTCCAATAGTGGAGGCAAAAGTGTATCGGTGTAAGCCAATGTGCTTTGTGCTTCCAGATAGGTAATTGAATCAGAAAGTGCTTTGGCTAGTCGGCGTTGCTCCACTTGACGAGGGTAAGTACTATGGAGTGAGTCTAATACCAACATAGCTTGTCTCCACGATCCGCTATCAGTCAATGTTTGAGCTTGGGAAAGAAGCTGATTGGCAGATTGTTCAGGACTCGGTTGACATGCAACCATCACAAGTCCCATTAAAGTATAAAGAAGTAGGTTTTTATTCATAAAACGTATAATTTGGGGATTAAAAACGATGCAAAGGTAATAATAAATATTGAAAAATCAAAAAAATACAAAAAAAATATGGATAAATTTGTCTGTTTGTAAATATTTTTGTACCTTTGCAGCCGATATACTGTGCTTATTGCACACTTTTTGTACTATCGATGAGTAGAAACAAATTAATTTAACTAATATAATGAGTATGAAAAAAACATTGAAACTTTTTGCGTCAGTAATGGCATTTGCTATTCTGACTTCATGTGGTGCCCCAACTCAACCTCAGAGTGTAAAGGCAAACCCAGATCCATTGGTAGTTGTTGGCAACAAAGTTAATGCTGACATTACTGGTACATTCCCTGTAAAATCTTTCGCTAAGAAAGCAGTAATGACTGTTACCCCTGTATTGGTATATGAGGGTGGTGAGGCTGTTGGCCAGTCATACACTTTTGTAGGTGAGAAAGCTAAAGAGAATGGTACCGTAGTTTCTTACAAAGAAGGTGGTAACTTCACTATTAAGGCTTCGTTTGATTATGTTCCTGCAATGGCAAAATCTGAATTGGTACTTCGCTATACTTATGTAAACGGTAAGAAGACCATTGAGATTCCTGTTCAAAAAGTAGCTGATGGTGTTGTTTCTACTGCTAAATTGGCTGTTGCTAAGGATGTGAAGACTCAAGTTACTGCTGACAAATTCCAACGTATTATTCAAGAGGTACAAGAGGCTGATATTCACTTCTTGATCCAACAAACTACTCTTCGTAACTCTGAGTTGAAATCTCAAGAGTTGAAAGACTTGCAAGCAGCTATCAAGGACGCTGATACTACTGCTAACAAAGCTATCAACAAATTGGAGGTTGCAGGTTATGCTTCTCCAGATGGTGAGCAAGGTTTGAACGAGAAATTGGCTGATGCACGTCAAGCAAAATCTCAAAAATATTTGGCTAAACAACTCAAGAAAGCCAAAGTGGATGCTACTATCGAGTCTAATGTAACTGCAGAGGACTGGGCTGGTTTCCAAGAGGCAATGGAGAAGAGCAATATCCAAGACAAAGAGTTGGTTTTGCGTGTGTTGAGCATGTATGCTGACCCAGAGGAGCGTGAGGCACAAATCAAAAACCTCAGCGCAGTATTCAAAACTATTGCTGATGAAGTATTGCCAGCTCTTCGTCGTAGCCGTTTGATTTTGACTACAGACTTGATTGGTAAATCTGATGAGGAGATTGCTGCTTTGGCTAAGAATGATGCTGCTGCTTTGAACGTAGAGGAATTGCTCTATGCTGCTACACTCACAGAGAATGCAAACGAGAAATTGGCTATCTACAAGAAAGTGACAGAGCTCTACGCTAATGACTATCGTGGTTACAACAACTTGGGTATCGTTTACTTTGGTCAAGGTAACGTGGCAGAGGCTCGTCGTTGCTATGCTAAGGCTTTGCAATTGGATGCTACTAACGCTGACGTAAACTACAATGCAGGTATCGCTGCTATGGCTGAGGGTGACTTGGCTAAAGCAGAGGAGTATTTGGGCAAAGCTGCTGGCACAGCAGGTGACTTGAATGCTGCTATGGGTACACTCTATACTATGAAGGGTAACTATGCTGCTGCTAAGAACGCATACGGTAATTCTGCAAGCAACAATGCTGCTGTACAACAAATCTTGAACGAGGATTATGCTGCTGCTCTCCAAACATTGGCTAAGGTTGAGAAACCAAATGCTACTACTGCATATTTGACAGCTGTAGTTGGTGCTCGCCAAAACAATCGCAACGCAGTATATGAGAACCTCGCTCTCGCTATTGAGCGTGATGCACAATTGAAGGCTAAAGCTCAAAAGGATATTGAGTTTGCTAAGTTTGCTGCAGACGAGAAGTTCCAAGCTATCGTTAAATAATGTCGATACTTTTTCCAAAAGTACCAAAACCACGTGGGTGGGACTATCGCCCCATTTACTACGATAAAGAAAAGGAGGCGCGCAAGGATAAACTTGCGCGTCTTCATCGTGGTTCGTTTCGTGAAGCTCACGAATCAAACACCCACAAAAGACAAAACAATAACCAACGCAAATCCAAACTTGCTTTTTGGATTGCGTTGCTATTGTTACTCATTTTTGCCTTTAACTACCTACTATGAATGATATTGTTCATCTCTTACCAGATAGCGTTGCCAACCAGATTGCAGCTGGCGAGGTGATTCAACGCCCTGCTTCTTGTCTCAAGGAGTTGGTGGAGAACTCACTAGATGCTGGCGCTTCGCACATTCGTATCATTGTGCGTGATGCGGGTCGTACCCTCCTTCAGGTAATAGATGATGGCAAAGGCATGAGCCCAACGGATGCACGTATGGCTTTTGAGCGTCATGCTACTTCTAAAATTTCCCAGGCTTCTGATTTATTTCAATTACGAACGATGGGCTTTCGAGGAGAAGCTCTTGCTAGTATATGCGCCATTGCACAGGTAGAATTGCAAACACGCCGCAATGAAGATGAAATAGGTACGCGTGTTGAGATTGCTGGTTCACAAGTACTAGCACAAGAAATGGTGCAATGTCCTGTAGGAACGAATATTCGTGTGAAGAATATTTTCTATAACGTTCCTGCGAGACGCAAATTCTTGAAGACAGATCAAACAGAATTGCGTAACCTACTCACAGAATATCATCGTATAACACTTGTTAATCCGCAAGTGCAGTTCACATTTGTTAGCAATGATGAGATTTTGTCGGAATTAACCCCTAGTACCCAAAAACAACGCATTGAAGCTGTTTTTGGACATTCATCCAAACCTTATACTAGTCATTTAGTAGATGTATCTACACAGACCGAATTGGTCAATATTTCTGGCTTTATTGGTAAACCAGAGACTGTAGGCAAGAATAGCCAACAATATATGTTCGTCAATGGACGATATATGCGTCATGCTTATTTTCATAAAGCTATTATGACGGCGTATTCAGGACTACTGCTTCCTGAACATTCGCCTTCGTATTTTTTATATTTTGATATTCATCCCGATGCAATCGATGTGAATATTCACCCCACTAAGACTGAAATCAAGTTTGCTGACGAGCAAGCTATTTTCCAAATATTATTGGCAGCAACCAAGGAGGCGTTAGGTAAGTTCAATGTGGCTCCGTCCTTGGATTTTAGCACTACTACCCCATTAGATATCCCTACTATTCCAATAGGAGCTGTGCCTATTGCTGCACCAACATTACAAGTGGATCCTAGTTATAATCCTTTCAAAGCCCACACATCCCGTAGCGGGGTGTCCTCGGGATGGGAACAACTATATCCTACAACAATAGAGGCGGGTAATCGGGTTTCAAATATGAGCGAATTGGAGACCAAATTATTTGATACTCCTTCTATTGCAGAAACGACTCCTCTTGTCCAATGTAACAATAACTATATTTTAGCGCCGACAGACCAAGGATTGATGTTGATTCATCAGCATCGCGCGCACGTAGCTATATTATATAAGGAGTTAAGAGAACAACTCTCACATTCGCAAACTGTAACCCAGCCTTTGCTTTTCCCAGAAGTAATCGAACTGATTGAAAAAGACCTTGATACCCTACAATCGCTATTGTCCGATCTAGAGAAACTCGGCTTTGTGCTTGAGCAATTCTCTCCCCTGGCTTATACTATCAGTGGTGTGCCTGCGTTACTAGGGCAAAAGAATCCTGTGGAAACACTTTTGCAGGTTATTCATGATGTACAAGATACAGAAAACTCTCTCTATGACCAGTGGCAGGAAACGATGACACTATGTTTGGCTAAGCAAATGGCGATACCTCAAGGTAAAACCCTGACAGAAGTAGAAATGCGGGATTTGGTTAACCGATTTATGGCAAACAACCCTTCTCGTCATTTACCTAATGGACAAACTATTTTATCTATAATTACTTATGATGATCTACAAAAGCGTTTTTAGATACCTATTAGTATGCCTAATTGGAATAATGATGTCGGCATGTCATGGTTGTCAAGAGAAAACGATAATTATCTTGCACACCAATGATACGCACTCTCAAATAGAACCTCTAGAGGAAGGCAAACGTGATGAGTTTTGTGGCGGATATGCTAGAAGAATGGGGTACATTCAACAAATGCGCAACGAGCATCCAGATTTGATTGTGTTAGATGCTGGCGATTTTAGCCAAGGTACACCTTATTATAATTTTTATCATGGTCGCATAGAGATAGATGCCATGAATCGTATGCAGTATGATGCAATCACTTTGGGCAATCACGAATTTGATTATGGAGTAGATACTCTGGCTGCGGTATTACAATTAGCTCATTTTCCTATCGTATGTGCTAATTATGATGTGACTGGGAGTCCATTAGAGGGATTGGTTGTACCTTATACGGTCATCAAACGTTCTGGACTGCGAATTGGTGTCTTTGGAATAGGTGTTAATCCCAAAGGTTTGATTGCAGAGAAGAATTTTGCTCCTCTTCAATACATGGATCCTGTTGCTAGTGCTCAGCAGGTAGCCAATGTACTTCGTGATGAAGAAAAGTGTGATGCAGTAATTTGTTTGAGTCACCAAGGAACGCATCCTATGCTAGGCGGAAATATCTCAGATATGGAATTAGCAGAAAAAACCCAAAATATAGATGTAATTATTGGTGCACATACTCATAAAATAGTCGAAAATCTATACGTTAAAAATTTAAATGGGGATTCTGTTTTATTAACTCAAACAGGCAAAGCAGGGGCTAGAATTGGTGAAATTTTGCTTGAAATAGGGGAATAAATGCTCATTTTAACCAAAAAATTTGCATATTCCAAAAAAAAGTAGTTACTTTGCAGTCGATTTCGGAATTTAGAAAAAAAATAATACTAAAATACTAACTAATTAATTACAAATTATTATGTCAGCTATTGAATCAAAAGTTAAAGCAATTATCGTTGATAAATTGGGCGTTGAAGAATCACAAGTTACTCCAGAGGCTAGCTTCACAGCAGACCTCAATGCAGACTCTCTCGACACCGTAGAGTTGATCATGGAATTTGAGAAAGAATTTGGTATCTCTATTCCAGATGAGGATACAACCAAAATCAACACAGTACAAGACGTTATTGCTTACATTGAGAAACTTCAAGCATAAGTTTGTAGTAGAATTCTAACATTGACGAGTTTGTAGGTTATTCCTACAGACTCGTTCGGTATATTTGTATATGGAATTAAAACGCGTAGTTGTTACTGGAATCGGAATGGTAACACCTTTGGGAAATGATGTTACCACGACATGGGAAAACCTTCTAGCGGCAAAAAGCGGAGCGGGTGATATCACACATTTCGATGCATCCAAATTCAAGACTCAGTTCGCATGCGAGGTGAAAAATCTTGACGTATCGTCCTTATTTGATCCTAAAGAGCTTCGTCGTTACGATCGCTATATTCACCTAGCTATTCACTCTGCAGAACAAGCCATTCAAGATGCAGGTATATGTGTTGAGAACGAGGATGCATTGCGTTGTGGAGTTATATTTGGTAGCGGTATGGGCGGTATTCATACATTGGATATTAATACTGCAAGTTTTTCTACTGGCGACGGTACACCTCGTTATAGTCCATTCTATATTCCGATGGTCATTACCAATATGGCAGCAGGAATGATGGCTTTGCGTTATGGTTTTCATGGTGTCAATTATGCCACCACTTCTGCTTGCGCTAGTTCGGCACATGCTATAGCCAATGCCTATTACCAGGTGCGTATGGGCATAGCAGATGTTGTGCTCACAGGTGGTAGCGAAGCGGCTGTAGAGTGTTCTGGTATTGGAGGATTCAATGCCCTGCATGCACTTTCTACACGTAATGACTCTCCTCAAACGGCTTGCCGTCCATTCTCTGCTTCACGAGATGGATTTGTCTTAGGCGAGGGAGCAGGAGCTCTGATTCTAGAGGAATACGAACATGCAAAAGCACGTGGAGCAAAAATCTATGCCGAACTAGTTGGCATAGGATTAACTTCTGATGCTTATCACCTTACTGCTTCTGATCCAGAAGGAAAAGGTGCCGTACAAGCGATGCAACTAGCAATCAATACCGCAGGTATCAAGGCAGAAGAAATAGATTATATCAACGCACACGGTACTTCTACTCCATTAGGAGATGTGGCTGAGATCAAAGCTATTCAGCAAGTATTTGGAGAGCATGCCTATGAGATAAATATCACATCATCCAAATCTATGACAGGACACCTACTTGGGGCTACAGGTGCTGTTGAAGCAATTATATCTATTCTCTCCATGAAGAATAATGTGGTTACTCCTACGATTAACCACAAAGAGGACGACAAAGATCCAAATATTGACTATAATTTGAACTTCACATTCAATCAAGCCCAAGAGCGTGAGATACGCTATGCTTTGAGCAACAACTTCGGCTTTGGTGGTCACAACGCATGCCTCTTGTTCAAAAAAAATATAAAATTTTAGACTACTCCGCGACGTGAGTCGCGATATATAAATTAACTGTTTTATTTTTTAAGGTATTATGATTACAACTAAAATTGGTGAGAACGCAGGTTTGATCTGGAACGCACTACAAGGTGGTGCTCTCACATTGAAGGCTTTGAAGAAAGCTACAAAATTGAAAAACGATGAACTTTATCTTGCTTTGGGCTGGTTGGCTCGTGAGGGTAAAGTATCTTTCGCTGAGGGTGAGGATTTGACTATCACACTTCTCTAATTACTTTATAAGGCTGTCCAACACATGTTGGCAGCCTTATTTTGACCCTAAACTACCGAACGACTAAACTTCTAAACTCCATATAAGATGACTATAGCTATCGTAGGCGCATCAGGCGCCGTAGGACAAGAATTACTCAAGATTCTAGAGGAGCGTCAGTTCCCTGTTTCTCACCTTCGACTTTTCGGCTCTGCACGTAGTGCAGGCTCTACATATACCTTCTGCGGCAAGGAATATACCGTAGAGGAACTCCAACATGGTGACCAATTCAAAGGTATTGATATTGCTTTTGTATCTGCTGGTGGTGGCGTGTCTCGCGACTATGCAGAGGATATCACTCGCCATGGTGCTATCATGATTGATAACTCATCTGCTTTCCGCATGGATCCTACTGTGCCATTGGTAGTGCCTGAACTCAACACGGCGGATATTGACCAAGCCCTTGCTGAGGGTGGCAGACGTATTATCGCTAATCCTAACTGTACTACCATCATCATGGCGGTTTGTTTGAAGGCTATAGAGGAACTTTCTCATATTAAACGTGTACATGTTTCTTCTTATCAATCAGCTTCTGGTGCGGGTGCACAAGCTATGGCTGAATTGGAGGAGCAATACCGCCAAGCGCTTAACGGCGAGGAGGTTAAACACCAAAAGTTTGCATATCAACTTGCGTATAACCTTATCCCTCAGATCGATGTCTTTGGAGATGATGACTATACCAAGGAGGAGTTGAAGATGTACCACGAGACTCGCAAGATCATGCACTCAGATATCGCTGTTTCTGCTACTTGCGTACGTGTTCCATCTCTTCGTGCACATAGTGAGGCAGTTTGGGTAGAGACTGAGACTCCACTCACTCCTGAGCAAGTACGTGAGGCAATGGCTAAAGCAGAGGGTGTACAAGTGATGGATGATCCAAACGGAAAAGTGAAATGTGAAAACGGAAAGGTAAACTCTCAATTCCCTTACCCAATGCCATTGTATTTGAGTGGAACAGACGATGTGTATGTAGGTCGTATCCGCAAGGATTTGGCGAATGAGAATGGTATTACTTTTTGGTGTGTCGGCGACCAAATCCGCAAGGGTGCCGCCTTGAACGCAGTACAAATCGCCGAGAAGATTATTAAGAAGTAATAAACGGCTAACGAATATTTTAAATCATCATTTATGTTTTCGGACATAGGTGGTGATTTTTATTTGCACAATTCAAAAAAAAATTGTACCTTTGCAGCGCAAAGTTGAGCGATTGACTATGCAGACATATTATAAAAGCGTTTATTAGCGCTTGTTTTGGTTTCTTGAAATCCTGCAAAATTTCAACCCTATCCAAAGCAAGAAGGCAGTAAACGCCCTTTGGGATATGACTATCCCGCCCGCAGAGCGTCCCTCGGTGGATTGCTCTGTTTGGTGGCGTTTCATATTCGGCGTGGGCGTTCATTGCTTATTCTTATAGGAAGGGTCTTGCAGGAACCTCAAGAAAGAGAATAAGCAAAGGTAAGGTTCCACGCTTTTTCTTTTATACTCACGGGCAGTCTGGAGCCAACTACCAACTAATTTTGATACAATGAAGAATACAGTCATTCTCATTTGTGCTATGCTTTGCTCTTTGCAATGTATGGCAACAAGTCTTGTCCTATTGCAGACCGATGGTTCTCAACAATTGCAAGATATTGCAAAAATCGGCAAGTGGGTATTTACAGAAGAGAATTTGCAACTGATTGATAAGGACGGCAATGTGCTTGCAACAGAACCCATTGCAGAAGTAAAAAAGATAACATTCTCTATCAGCAATTCAGAAACAACAACTGAGAATGTCGCAATCAACTCTATTGTCGTGTATCCCAATCCGACTCAAGACATCTTACACATTACTGGAGTTACACCACAAACTTTACGTGTTTTCGATTTGCAAGGTCGCTTGCTTATAATAGACAACAGTACGCAAGTTAATGTTAGCAATTTGAATACAGGAACATACCTATTGCAAGTAGGTACGCAAGTCATTCGCTTTATCAAACAATAAGAAACAACTTAAAATCAAACGAATATGAAAAGATTTACCACCTTAGCGACCTGCATCGCATTAGTAACCATTACTTTTGCTCAAACACACATGTATGTTTGGAAAAATGGCGTAAAAACAAACTACGTTATCTCCGAAGTAGATAGCATAACTTTCGGAGATGAAGAAACATCTACGCCAGTTATTGGAGTATTTTCAGTAAGTGAAGATAAACAAGTCGTTTTTTCTAAAGGAAATTTACAATATACTCAATCTACAGACACTTGGTCTTTTGCTAGTACTCAATATGAATTGTTAGGCACTGATAATGTGACAGGTGGTAGCGTTTCCTCTAGTTCCGCTCATGGTGATATCAAAGAAGGTTATGCCCTTGCTGATAAAATTGACCTGTTCGGATGGAGTGGTAATTTTGGTATTGCAAAATTTGGAGTAAGCACATCTACAAATAATGGGGCTTATTATAATACTTTTGTAGATTGGGGGACAAATACAATTGACAATGATGCACCAAATATGTGGCGCACATTAACGGAACGAGAGTGGGATTATCTAATAGATAGGCATCCTGAGGATGATATATATGCCAAATTATATGGAATAGCTCAAGTTGCGGGAGTAAATGGTTTGATATTGTTACCTGATAATTGGATTTGTCCAAACGGTATAACGTTTAATTCTGGTTTCGAAAAGGATTATAATACAGAAATTTATGCCGATCATCAATGTTTTACTGTTGAGCAATGGTCGAAAATGGAAAATGCAGGGGCCGTATTTTTGCCTGCGGCAGGTGTTCGCGAAGGGGCAAAGGTATATGCAGTGCAAGCTGCTGGTGGTTACTGGCTTTCTGATGTGCATCCAAATTCTATGGATTATACTTATAATGTCTATTTTTGTGCTAATAGCAGATATAATTTGGATGATTCAACTCAACGTTATTATGGCTACAGCGTTCGCCTCGTAAAAGATGTAGTAACAGAATAACCTTAATATCATCAAAACTATGGCAACAATACAAATCGTTAGCAATCTTAAATTGCATCCTCAAAAAGGTCTTTTGTCCAAAGATTGTACAGGCAAGTGGATTAATGTACACCACCAACAAGGAGACTTAGACGGTGCATGTGCAGTTTATTCCGTTATAATGAACCTGCTCATATTGGGTATGATTGAAAAAGAGGAAATATGTGTTTATAGTTCAATAGACAAAAGGACGCGAAAAGGTAAACTACTCTCATATCTTCTTGAAAAGCAAGGTCTTGTTCGTGATGGGTATTGTTTTAGAACTTTAGCGAAAGATATTCGTGCTTACGCAAACTTTACTGCAAATCAGAAACTTGCTAAAAGTAGAGAAGACGCAATAAACATCATTCAAAAAAGTATTGAAAACGATTCTCCTATCATTATTTCAGTATTTGGCGAAGAGTGGGCACATGCGTTATTAGCAATCGGTATTGAATATAATAAGAATGATGTGCCGACGAAAATCTTATGCCTTGACCCAGGCGCTCCTTCTCCTATTTGTACATATTGGAACTGCATAATAGATGTTTCCACTAAGACATTATGGTACAAAACAGAGAAAAGCCAAACGAAAGCTGAGTTAGGAGATATGTTGGTTATCTCACAAGAGTAGAATAAATCAAGTGAAGTCCTGTTTTTGTTGCAGAACTTATAAGTCCAATCCTATACCAAACCTATACTAAGGGTATACAAAAAACACTATTTCTTCGGTACAACTTTCGGCATACGAAAACTTTTTTCTTAAAAACACCACAAGCGGGAAGTAATTGATATTCAAACTTCCCGCTTGCTTATATATCCTATTTCTCTTATCAATTAAACAAATCCTCTAAAGTTACTTCTTGCTGGACAATAGCACTATTTATACCATCAGCAACGCCATATGTAGTTACCAAGGTTTGAACCACAGAGTATTTTGTTTTGCTTTTTGCCTTAAACAACTCCACTCTGTCTCGCAAATAATCCGAATAAGTCTTCGTTATTTGGTATTTGCCAACTGCAAACTTAATTTCGCACAAGTTGATTACTCTATCTGCTCGGGATATTACCATATCCACTTGTGCTCCTTTTTCTGTAGAGTCTTTCATAGGAGTGTATCGCCATGATGCAATATCGGTTGCTATGCCTGCTATACCCAATTTTTGTTTGATAGCGTCTGTGTGCAATAGACACACGAGCTCAAAAGTCTGTCCTTGCCAAGCCTCTACACTGTGAGTAAGAAAATGTTTACTCCACCATTGCTCATCCAATGAATTGTTCGCATGAACATATTTAAGGTAGAACAATGTATAAAAATCCGACAAGCGATAGATAGCGTCTTTTGTCTTATTGCCTAATTGGCTATATTTCAAGATAAAATCACAACGTTCGAGGTTTCGGAGTATAGCAGTCAAAGCTCTACCGTCTAATTTTACGCCCTCTCCTATTTGGTTGCGAGTAAGTCCCTCTTTGTGATTAGCAAGCAACTGCACCACTTGCACATATTTGTCAGCGTTTGTGAATAACGCACTGTAGAGTTCGTCAAACTCTATATTTAGAATGGCATTTTTCTGGAAGAACAATCGGTCAATATTCTGCACAAGACTCGCGTGCGTATCTAATAAACTCCAATAAAATGGCACACCTCCGAGAATCATATATGCTTGAACTATTTGATACCTATCCCATGTGCTTTTTTTCATCGCCAAGTATTGTTCAACCTCTTGCAGCGTAAAAGGTCTAAGGTAGATGTTGCTTGTTATACGACAGTGAAGACCTCCTTGATTTTCAATCAAGTTATCCATCATCCAACTCGTAGCACTACCACTCGCTAATAACAATATATCTCGTCTTCTAGCAGCCCATCCATTCCAAAAGTTCTCAAATTCTTCTACAAAATCAGAATGAGGAGTATCAATCCATGGCATCTCATCAATAAAGATGACTTTCTTTCTATCTTCGGATATTGACTCTATTAGGTCTGTCAGCGCATCAAACGCTTCTGACCAGTCTTCAAATTTAGGTAGTTTTGGGAGTTTTGCATAACGTTTGATTGCTTTGGCAAAATTACGTAATTGCTTCTTGATGGATAAATTATGCCCACCCACAAAAGAGAAATCATACGAATGTTTAAAATATTCGTCCACCAAGAATGTCTTACCAACACGTCTGCGGCCATAGACGATTACAAACTCAGACTGATTGCTTGCAAGGCATCTTTCCAATTCTTGAATCTCTCGCTCTCTACCAATTAGTTTTTTCATGCTCTTAAATTTTGTGCAAAGGTAGTAAAAAAACACTAAATACGCAAGAAAACGAAGCTCTTTTTGACCAAATGTGTGTTTTTTTTTGAGATTTGGGTAAGAAGCACCATTCAACACTCCCTTTCTTCGGCACTCCTTTCGGCACACGAAAACTTTTTTCTAAAAAAACACCACAAGCGGGAAGCGATTGATCATATCACTTTCCGCTTGTCTTTTATACATCTGCAACCCTTGCGCTACCTTTGCGCAAGGGTTGCTGTTCCTTCGTTATCCCTTCGTTATCCCTCCGTTATCCCTCCGTAGTGGTAACGGAGTGGTATCGGTATGGTAAGGGTATTGTATGAACCCGTAATGAACCCGTGATAGTTGGTGTGTAGTGTATGGTGTAAAGTGTAGAGGAAAAGTAAACAAGAGAGCCGAATGGCTCTCTTGCTTTATATAAGTATTCCTTATTATTATATATAAGGTACAGGACTATCCTACTTGGCTACCGTTCTTAACAGGAGATGTCACGGTGGTAACAACCAACTTGCCGTCTGCATCCACAGCAGAAAGGATCATACCTTGTGACTCAATACCCATCATCTTGCGAGGTGGGAAATTGGCCATAAACAAGATCTGCTTACCTACCAACACAGATGGGTCGGGATAACTTTGAGCGATACCACTCAAGATAGTGCGTTCGCCCATGCCATCGTCCAAACGGAACTGCAACAAGCGGTCGGACTTCTTCACAGGTTGGCAATCCAACACAGTAGCCACACGTATATCCATCTTGCAGAAGTCATCAAAAGTGGTAGCCTCCTTGATAGCTTCTGGCTTCCAGTTCTTGAGTGCCTCTTGTTTCTCTGCCTCTTCGTTAGCTGCTTTGATAGCCGCAAGGCGGTCGAGTTGTGCTTGGATAGTAGCGTCCTCAATCTTCTCAAAGAGGAGAGTTACTTCGCCTAATTCTTGACCCTCTTGGAGGAGGTTGATATTACCCAATTCTTCCCATTTGAGTTCTTTCATGTTGAGCATGTCACGAAGTTTAGCAGAAGAGAATGGAAGGAATGGCTCAAAGGCGATGCTGAGGTTTGCAGCAATCTGTAATGAGAGATGGAGGATAGTTGCGGTACGCTCCATATCGATTTTAGCCACTTTCCATGGTTCTGTATCAGCCAAGTACTTATTACCAATACGTGCGAGGTTCATGGCCTCTTTTTGTGCATCACGGAAGCGGAAGTCATTGAGTAGTTTCTCTACTTCAGCTTTCACGTTTTGGAACTCGGCGATAGTTGCTTGGTCATACTCATTGAACTGACCTGCAACTGGTACCTTGCCGTCAAAGTACTTCTTGGTGAGCACAAGAGCACGGTTGATAAAGTTGCCATAGATAGCCACGAGCTCGTTGTTATTGCGAGCTTGGAAGTCTGCCCAAGTGAAGTCGTTATCTTTGGTCTCAGGCGCATTGGCAGTCAGCACATAGCGCAATACATCTTGTTTGCCAGGGAAATCCACGAGGTACTCATTGAGCCATACTGCCCAGTTGCGAGAGGTAGAGATCTTGTCGCCCTCAAGATTGAGGAACTCGTTAGATGGCACGTTGTCAGGAAGAATATAGCTGCCTTCAGCCTTGAGCATAGTTGGGAAGACGATGCAGTGGAAGACGATATTATCCTTGCCGATGAAGTGAAGTAGGCGGGTAGATGGGTCTTTCCACCATGTCTCCCATGGACCGAGTTCTGGTTTAGCATCGCATAGCTCTTTGGTGTTGGAGATATAACCCATAGGGGCATCAAACCACACATAGAGCACTTTGCCTTCTGCACCTTCAACTGGCACAGGGATACCCCAATCTAGGTCGCGGGTCACGGCACGAGGGCGAAGACCGCTATCAAGCCAAGACTTACATTGTCCATAGACATTAGGGCGCCACTCTTTGTGCTCTTGGAGAATCCACTCCTCCAACCATTGTTGGTATTGATCCAATGGGAGGTACCAGTGTTTGGTCTCTTTCTTGGTGAGGGCGTTGCCGTTGATGGCGTTGTATGGATTGATGAGCTCGTCAGGAGAGAGGGTAGCACCACACTTCTCACATTGGTCGCCGTAGGCACCTGCTGCATGACAACGTGGGCACTCGCCTCGGATATTACGGTCCGTGAGAAACTCCTGCGTCTCAGGGTCGTAGAACTGCTCTGATGTTTGCTCTACGAACTTGCCATTGTCGTATAAGTGGCGGAAGAAATCCGAAGCAAGTTGGTGGTGAGTCTTGCTAGTCGTACGTGAATAGACATCAAAAGAGATACCGAATCCCTTAAAGGAGTCCTTGATGATTTGGTGATAGCGGTCCACCACTTGTTGGGTGGTGATACCTTCTTTGCGTGCACGGATAGTCACTGGCACACCATGCTCGTCGCTACCGCCTACGTAGAGGACAGGTTCACCTTTGAGGCGAAGGTAGCGAACATAAATATCAGCTGGCACATACACGCCAGCCAAGTGTCCGATGTGCACAGGACCGTTGGCATAAGGTAGAGCCGCTGTTACAAGAGTACGTTGAAATGATTTCATATATTTTATTGTTTATTATTTTCTATTTCAGGCTTGATATCAAAGAGAGGTGCGAGGTAGTTCTCCTCAAGTTCTTTGAGGGTTACTTTTTGAATATTCTCGGCTTTAGCTACGGATATCTTGCCTGTCTCCTCCGAGATAACAATAGTCATAGCATCGGTTTTTTCGCATAGTCCAAGCGCTGCACGGTGGCGAAGACCATATGATTGGGGCAAATCCACACGTTTGGAAACAGGCAATATGCACGCTGCAGCGGTAATGCGACTACCTTTGATGATGAGCGCACCGTCATGCAGAGGGGTGTTCTTGAAGAAAATGTTTTCTATTAGACGGGTAGAGAGGACTGCGTCAATCATCTCGCCGCTATCTTCATATACCTTAAGGTCTTGCTGACCAGTAATCACGATGAGTGCACCCGTCTTGGAGGCAGACATATGGGCGCAGGCATTAAGGATAGCATCCATTTGTGCACGAGAGTTATGCATGTGTTTGGCTCTTGACCAGCGCTCCTTGAATCGCTCCACATTGAAGCGTGCACCTATATGGTAGAAGAAACCACGAATCTCTTCTTGGAAAATAACGATCAAGGCTATCGCACCTACACTGATAAAACGGTCAAAGAGGGCACCTGTAAGTTCTAAGTCAAAGACATAACTTACAAGTAACCATGTGAATACGAATGCCATAATACCCCAAAAGAGGTTGCTGGCACCTGAACGACGCAGCACGCGGTAGATAGCAAAAAGCAGGATAGCTACCAATAGAATGTCAATAATATCTTTGATTCCGAGTAACATAGCAAACTATGAGTTATGAGTTAGTTGGTGAATACAAATCGCTTGTTTGGCTGCGGCTACATCGTGTACACGCAAGATATGTGCGCCTCGCTCAAGCGCTAGGGTGTGAGCGGCAACAGTAGCAGGCAGTACTTGGTCTGGTGTGGCATCCAATGGCTTGTATAGCATGGATTTGCGGGATACGCCTACGAGTATAGGAGAATGTAGGCATTCCAACACTTGGAGATTCTGGAGTAAACGATAATTCTGCTCAATCGTTTTGCCAAAACCAAATCCCGGGTCAATAATCACATCGGCTATTCCACGTTGGTGTAGTGTATCTAACTTGCGTTGAAGCTCCCCAACAACAGTAGAAAGCGTATGATCATAATCATTCCCACAAGGGATAGTCGTCGAATGTGTAAGGATGTATGGTACGCGGTGTTGGCTGATCACATCCCAAATAGCGGGTTCTGCTTCGCCGCCATAGACATCGTTGATGATATCCGCCCCTGCCACAAGTGCCCTTTCTGCCACATCTGCACGAAAAGTATCTACTGAAAGAATTGCATCTTTCCAATGATGGCGTATGGCACGCAAGGCAGGAGCAAGGCGACACCATTCTTCTGCGGCATCTATAGGAGTAGAATCGGGACGTGTAGAGCAAGCACCCAAATCCAATATATCAGCACCGTCTGCAATGGCTTGTTCTGCAGCGGACAAAACCTCGTCCTCCGAAAGTGTCTGACACGAAGTGTAGAAACTATCGGGGGTAATATTGACGATTGCCATCACGCGTGGAGATGACAAATCTAACAGTTGGTCATGTGTGCGGACAGAATACTGCATTTTCCCTGCAAAGATACAAAAAATCTGTTGATTACACTAAAAAAATGAAAAAAAATAAAGAAAATAGGGGCATTTTTTTAGAAAAAGTATTTAAGAACGGTTTTTTCGCACAAAAAATTAGTGTAAGTCATTTTTTTTTTGTAATTTTGCAGGCTGAAATTTGTATGTACGACAAATCTATAAAAATTATGAATATCAAACAGATTGTATCAAAAACTTTAATCTTAGCTGTGGCTTTGATTTTGGCTGCATGTTCTGGTGAGCGTGATTTGAACACCAAAACATCGTTTCAAACTGGTTGGAAAAACTTTGATCCAACAACCACTCGTTTCCAAGCGTACGAGGGATATACCTCTACGACACCTCCAGGAATGTTGCCTATTGAGGGAGGTACATTCACTATTGGTCAACAAGACGAATTTATAACAGCTCCTCGCAATAGCGAGCGTAGAACGTTGACGGTAAGTTCTTTCTATATGGATAAGTATGAAGTCACCAATATCGCATGGCGCGAGTATTTGGAGTGGAATGCTTATGTTTTTGGTGCTTCTAAACCTGAGTTGTTAGAGGCATTGTTGCCAGATACTACTGTATGGCGTGATGAGATGGCGTATAATGAGCCATACGAGGAGTATTATTTCCGTCATCCAGCCTATAGTTTTTACCCTGTAGTGGGTGTGACATGGGAGCAAGCTATGGCGTACTGCCAATGGCGTACAGATCGTGTAAATGAACAACTTATGGTAACCAATAAGTTTATTGAGTTGCCTCCTTATACCATGTTACGCAATATGTCAGAGGAAGAAATTGATAAATTCTTGCTCAGTAATCCACAACATCCAGAATATGCTTCTTACGTAAAACAACCTGTGACTGTTTCTGCTGAAGAAGCACAGAAATATGGTTACCAAACTGCTGGAGAAGGCGAGAAAGTCACTCTCTACCATTTGCCATATGAGTGGATTCGTGATCATTTTGTATTCAATACAGACAAATATCTCAAAGGAAATTATAATCCTACTATGAACACAAGTGCGCGCATGAATGCACACAATACTACACGCAAATTGAACACTGCAGATGGAATCTTGTTGGTTGGTTATCGTCTTCCTACTGAAGCCGAGTGGGAGTATGCTGCATTTGCTCCTGTAGCTGGTGAAGAAGGAATGCCACTAGAGGGTAAGATTTATCCATGGTCTGGTTTCCACCCAAGAGATATATCCTCTAAAAACAGAGGACAAATGTTAGCTAATTTTGTTCGTGGAAAAGGTGATATGATGGGGGTTGCAGGTGCACCTAACGATGGTTATGTGATGACAGCTCCTGTTGATGCATACTCTCCTAATGATTTTGGTTTGTACAATATGGCAGGTAATGTCAACGAGTGGGTAATGGATGTGTATCGTGAAACTACATTTGAAGAGGTTACTGAGTACAACCCATATCGTGGAAATATCTACAAAAAAATCAAACGCGATGCTGATGGCAATGCTATTTTGACTCCTTATGGAACTCTAGAAGTAGAGTTTGAAGGTAGCGATGATAAGCGTAACTTTAGAGACGGTGATGTGCACTCTTTGTTCCTAACTGATTATCCATTGGATACTGTAGGATTAACAGAGGAACAAATGGCAAATGTTAAATTTGACCCATCTGATATCCTCGCACCACGTATCAATGATGAAACACGCGTGTATAAGGGTGGTTCGTGGAATGATCGTATCTATTGGTTGAATCCTACAACCCGTCGCTACAAACAACAAAACGAGTCTTCTAGTACAATTGGTTTCCGTTGTGCTATGAGTATTGTTGGTGAGCAATAAAAACATTTATAAAATATAGTACTATGAATATTCCATCAAATCTTCGTTACACCCAAGAGCACGAGTGGATTCGTGTGGAAGGTGATGTGGCATATGTGGGTATTACCGATTATGCTCAATCTGAATTAGGAGAGATCGTCTTTGTGGACATCAATACCGAAGGTGAAACTGTCGCACAAGGCGATGTGTTCGGCTCTGTAGAGGCTGTAAAAACAGTTAGTGACTTGAATATGCCTGTAGAGGGTGAAGTGTTGGAAGTAAACGAGGTGATCAATGATCAACCTGAATTGGTGAACAATGATCCATATGGCGAGGGTTGGATGATCAAAATCAGCGTAGCTGACCCAGCTCAATTGGAGACATTGCTTGACGCTGAGGCTTACCAAGCATTAATCGGATAATACACTAGTATTGATTTAACTATCAATAAATCAAAAAGAACGGCTACTCTGTAGTCGTTCTTTTTAGTTCGTAGTTCAATACAAGTAGATCATAAACCTTGTCTCGTTTTGCTGAACCCTGCATATACAACTTCAATATCCATTGGTATGTCTGGATTATTAGCTGAACGAATGCAAGTGGCTGAAATAGTTTGGAGTGGCTTAACCGAAAGTATAGAGCCTGTAGAGGCATTGGTGGTGATTGCTACAGGAACGAGTACAAACGTTAATTGATCCACCTTTTGCTGACTTCTAATTTGTTTGGTCAGCATACCTGACAAGTCAAAAGAGTATTGATAGGTCACATTGCTCAAACTATCTGCTGAAGCACTAAGCGATGTGATGATTGCCACAGAGTCTGATGGTGTTTTATTCGTACTGAAGAACTTATTCATCTCTTCCTTTTGAATCAGCATCATATAAGAAGCAGGTTGATCCCAATTGTCACGAGGGCGACCAGTTGCTGAATCCGAATATAAAACATCTATTGTAAGGTCTGCCTTATTGATATACACACGATATGCTGCTGTATCACCTAATTGTGCATCTATTCGATTGTAGATTGAATCCATCTGAACGGACAGTTCGGTATAGATATTAGCTGGGGATACGATATAGTTTGTGTCCTTAACTTGACTATACTGTTGAAGTATGGATTGTCGATTAGGATAAGTAAATCTGTTTACTTGTCTCACCTCCTCGTTCGCATAGAAGGAACGTGTATCATGTATTACGGTATCATTCAACTGTTGACGTTTCATAGTGAAATGATAAAAGACAGTCATAGCGATATCATTGATATACAACACGTTGCTTGCGCCAAAATCAGTACAAATATATAATCCTTTGAAAAGCTGATTAAATGCTTTTTGAGAGGAAAAATCCTTAATTTCAAAGAAGCGTTGTGCAAACTCATTGGTCAATTTAATACGTATAGTTGACACGTATGATTGACCTGATGAGGAGTATGAAGAATCCGTCGGAATAGCAGGGACAATGATTTTTGAATCTGTAACGATATGTGCGGATTTGGCAAGACTACAATAGTCCGAGATATGCAAGTTGTTAGGATACGAAGCATTCTCTTTCAGAGATTGCTTGTCCATTTCATATACAGTAATGCCTAAAGGAGTCTTGCCATCTCCATACCAATTCTTATAATATAGGTATAGACAAACAGAATCTACTACTGCTGTCTCACCACCTGGATAGACAAATCCCTCTGGACATGCTAATTGTGTCAAAATATCTGCCTTGATTGTACCAAAGTGTGTATCACACTCGCCTAAGAGAAAAGAATCTGGAGTCAAGCTAATAGCGACACATGAATCCAATTGTGATGTCACAGAGAAAGTATCTGACATCACACGAATATCATTATCTTGCAAGGTAGATGCACCTGCACTAATGGAATTATTTTCTTGGCATCCTACTACGACTGTAGCGAGTAGTAAGAGTATGATTATAAATGGTTTATTCTTCGTCTTCTTCATTTTTACCTAGTAACTCATTATAGAATTTTAGGTGTGCTTCTTTGTCTTCTCCCACATATGGCATAATAGGTTTTCCACTATTTTGCGCATAGTTAAGCAAGCGTTGGTTAACGTTCTCAGACGATAGCACGATAGCATCGCAATAATCAATTGCCAAACGCATGAGATCTTCATACGCCACTGGCAAACCAGCTATACCACGTACATGACTCTGAAGAACGCTGCCACCAATAATCTTTTCTGCAAATTTACTATTAAATGGTGTGTCAAACTCTTCGCTATCCAATGAAAGTACAACTTTGCTATTCTCAAAGAAAGGAGTATCGTTGTATAATTTCTTGATAAATAATGGGGTCAAAGCAGACATCCAACCTGAACAATGCACAATATTAGGAGTCCAGCGTAATTTCTTAACTGTTTCTAACACACCACGTGCAAAGAAGATACAACGCTCATCATTGTCTTTGTATTCTGCACCATTTTCATCCACAAGACCTTTACGGCGATGGAAATAGTCATCGTTATCAATGAAATAAATCTGAATACGAGCAGATTGAATACTTGCTACTTTGATGAGTAGTGGGTGATCTGTCTCGGCGATAATGATATTGATACCTGACAAGCGAATTACTTCGTGCAATTGATTACGTCGTTCATTGATGTCTCCAAACTTAGGCATAAATGTGCGCGTTTCAAAACGTGCGGATTGAAACCACTCTGGTAACTTCCTATTGAGCGAACGAATAGGAGTCTCCTCATCTAGATAAGGAAAGATCTGTTGTGAGACAAACAATATACGATTAGGCTCTTTCATGTTGTGTATTTTTGTAAAAGGTATTATTTCCCGCTACAAAGGTACAAAAAAAATCTGATATTACATAATTTTTAGGCAAAAAACTTTCATTTTTCCCATATTTGTTGTACCTTTGCGGACTTTTTCGATAAAATTGTTAACAAAAACTAGATATATGCAGATAATTGCTACTAAACTCGAGTTGATGAATCAAATGGCGGCTTGTGTTCGCCAAGGTAAGACAATTGGTTTTGTTCCTACGATGGGTGCGTTGCATGCTGGTCATGCTTCCTTGGTCAAACAAGCATGTGCAGAAAATGCCGTTTGTGTGGTCAGTGTCTTTGTTAATCCTACGCAGTTTAACAACAAGGAGGATCTACTAAAATACCCTCGCAATATCAAGAAAGATGCTGAATTATTGGCGGACTTAGGTGTGGACTTTGTGTTTGCCCCTACTCCAGAAGAAATGTATTCTCAAGAGGAGATGCAACAAGAGTTTGCCTTTGATTTCGCTGGGCTAGACCAAGTGATGGAAGGCAAAATGCGTCCTGGGCATTTTAATGGAGTTGTTCAAGTGGTAAGTCGTTTGTTTGATTTAGTACAACCTACTCGAGCATATTTTGGTGAGAAGGATTTTCAGCAGTTGGCGATCATTCACCACATGGTCGAACGTTCTTCTCTTTCCGAACGCTATACAGGCTTAAAAATTGTAGATTGCCCTATCGTTCGTGAGAATAGCGGACTAGCCATGAGCAGTCGTAACGAACGACTATCTGAGCAGGAGAAGCAAATAGCTGTTGCTATCTCTAAAACCCTTTTTGACTCTTTACAATGGGCTAAAACGGCTAGCGTAAAAGAAGTTCAACAACGAGTAATTGACACCATCAACAATGTGGATGGACTAGAGGTGGAATACTACGAGATTATAGACAAAAACACTCTTCAACCCACAGACTGTTGGGACAATGCAGTCGGTTGCGTCACCGTGTACTGTGGCCCTGTGCGACTGATTGACAACATCAGATATTAGTAGTGTTTTCTTATAAAATCTTTAGTTATTCTTTAGTTATTCTTTGGTTATTCTTTGGTGATTTATAGGTGATTCAGCTATGGTTAAGCAAGTGATAATAGACAAAGGTATTCCTTTTCTCGAGGGTGTTTTCCCTCCGGAGATAGAGGTGCTGCATCTTTCTCCAGAAGATATTACTCCTGCGGCAGTACGCTATGCAGACGCTTTGTTCGTTCGTACGCGTACGCAAATAAACAAGGAGTTGCTTCACGGCTCAAATGTCCGCTTTGTCGCTACGGCTACTATTGGCTTTGACCATATTGACCAAGACTATTGCCGCGAAGCAGGCATTCATTGGGTCTCTTGCCCAGGTTGCAACGCCCAAGCAGTCTGCGACTATGTAGAAGAGGCCATTGCCTCATCGCCTCACTGCCTCATTGCCTCATCGCCTCTTACCATAGGCATCATCGGCTATGGTCATGTCGGCAAACTCGTTGCTCAAATGGCAGAAAGGAGAGGGTATAACGTTCTTCTTTCTGACCCGCCATTAGGTATAGGTATGTCACTAGAGCAACTCGCACCACTTTGCGATGTCCTTACTTTTCACACCCCACTCACCCGTGAGGGCGAATACCCAACATACCATCTTTGTGATGCGAATATTCTTCGCCTCTGCAAACCGGGTACCCTCATCATCAACGCTGCTCGTGGCGGTGTCATTGACGAACAAGCCCTCCTCTCATGCCTTTCGCCTCTCGCCTCATCGCCTCATCGCCTCATCGCCTCAATCGACTGCTGGGAGAACGAACCAAACATAAATCAAGACCTGCTCAAGCGTGTTGATTTGGCGTCATTTCATATTGCGGGATACTCCATACAAGGCAAAATGAACGCTAGTGAGATGTGTTTGCGTGCTTTTTGCGAATTTTTCTCGCTTCCAATTTTGTCAATCAACAAAAAAGTAGTACCTTTGCAGGGTGATTCGGAACTAGGCTGGCTGAAACGCGTTTCCGACCAACTCAAAGCCACCCCCGAACACTTTGAACAATTACGTAAACAATATAAATTAAGATAATGGCAAGTTTTCAAAAACTAACCCCTCGAGCTACAGACTACTCGAAGTGGTACAACGAACTAGTAGTAAAAGCAGATCTCGCTGAGCAATCAGCAGTCCGTGGATGTATGGTCATCAAACCTTATGGCTATGCCATTTGGGAGACTATCCAAGCTGAATTGGATCGTCGTTTCAAGGAGAATGGCGTTAAGAATGCCTATTTCCCACTCCTAATCCCTAAGTCTTTCCTTAGTCGTGAGGCAGAGCACGTAGAGGGTTTTGCTAAGGAGTGTGCCGTAGTTACTCACCACCGTTTGATGAACGATCCAGAGGGCAAGGGTGTGGTTGTTGATCCAAAGGCTCGCCTTGAGGAGGAACTTATCATCCGTCCTACTTCTGAGACCATTATCTGGTCCACCTACAAAAACTGGATCTCGTCTTACCGTGACCTACCTATCCTTTGCAACCAATGGTGCAATGTGATGCGTTGGGAAATGCGTACTCGTCTTTTCTTGCGTACTGCTGAGTTCCTCTGGCAAGAAGGTCATACCGCCCACGCTACCAAGGAGGAAGCAGAAAACTATGCAGCTACCATGCTTGATGTATATGCGGACTTCGCCGAGAAAGTGATGGCTATTCCTGTGGTCAAAGGAGTAAAATCCCCTAACGAGCGTTTTGCAGGTGCACTCAATACCTACTCTATTGAAGCCATGATGCAAGATGGTAAGGCGCTCCAAGCGGGTACCAGTCACTTCTTGGGTCAAAACTTCGCCAAATCATTTGATGTACAATTCCTCACCAATGAGAACAAATATGAGTATGTATGGGCTACATC
>JAZQTO010000051.1:0-16369 GCA_045630805.1 Paludibacteraceae bacterium | reverse complement strand
GTATGGTCTGCATTTTGCGAATGTAATTTCGAGGTGGGCGAGTTTGCGAAGCGAACGAGGTCGGTGCCCTCGAAGTAGTGATTTTTTTGCATATACACAAGAAAAACGAGCAAAAGTTTACTTTTGGGCTCATTTTTCGTGTATTTGGGCTGCATGGGTGGCAGTAGCCCGCATTTCCATACCATCGGTGGGCTTTCGCAGCTGTTCGGTTAGCGATATATTCGCTTACCACTCGGTTACCACTCTGTTACCACTCTGAGTTTCACGGGAGGCTGCCGAAGGAGTGCTTGAATACGAGCAATGGGAATAGCAATATAAAAACTCACCCCGCAAATCAAATGACTTGCAGGGTGAAATTTATTAGTGAAAGAGTTATTATATACGCTTGAAAACAAATGTATATTTAGCAGTTGCGCCCTCATAGTGATATGTTAGTTCAAGTACCAATTTGCTCTTGTCGAGTGTAGCTATTTTGAAATACTGCGCCTCATAAAAAGTTGCGTACTCTGTATATAACTTATCGCCTTCAATATCATACCTATAGGTTCCCTCATAATCTTCCCCTTTATCTTCATACATTATGATTTCTTCGCCATCAAATTCCCAAGTCCAATCCTCTGTATCGAAGTAATCAGAACCGATTTCTTCTTCTCCTTGATATTTCATGTCCCAATCCATTCTCGTACAATCCCATTTGCCGACAATAAGTTTTTCGAAAGGAGCATCGTCAGAAAGGTTCTTCTCACATGAGGTAAATAATACTGGCAATGTTATCATCAACAACATCGCAAAATAATAATTGATTTTTTTCATAAGTTTGTTTGTTTTTGAAAGTTATTAAATAAATTTATTTGATTAAATCTTCATTTGTCTTTTGAGTGCTTATATAATTAAAATCGGGGTCGGGTATGCTTCTAAAAATGCAAGGTAACATAGTTCCCACACCAACTCCTATACACCCCAAACCTGTGATAGCAAATGCCGATGATATATCATCATCACCTTGTAGACTTGCAATCATGGCTGTTAAGCCGCAGATTGAACCCATAATAGCAATAGTTGCTCCAGCATATGTCCCTATACTTTGTCCTAATTCACGACGGCAATCTTTGTAATCCAAAGCAAATGGCACCAAAATGTTTGAACCAGGTGCTTGTGCTTGCAAAAATGCATAATATCCATCATTTCTACTAATTTCAAGCGTAGTCTTGCCTGTGTTTTCAATTGTTCCTAACATTCTATCATTAGTGTCATATATAGTAGTTCCAGGACGACCAACAACAGTGATTTTTTGTGTCACATTGCAAGATGATAATACGAAAAGAATACCTACAAATAGGAGTGTTAGTTTTGTTTTCATAATATTATTGATAATTTACGAATGAATATGGTTGAAGTTTACTATCATTTTCTTTTGTTGATTTAGATGCGAAATAAAGCAGAAACCAAGGTTGTGATAGTGCATCAGGTTTGTTCATATAGATGATTCGTAATGCATCATTCACCTTACCTTTTTCGCGCACTTTACCAACTAATAAGGAATTAGCAAACAAGTGAGTTTCAATGAATTGGTAAGTAGTTTCATTATCAATAGAGTAAGAAATACCTATATTACTTGCTGCGTATGTGTTAGAATTTGAGAAAGAATTATTCACATCTAACGGACTTTCGGTAACTGCAGAATGTAAAAAACTTCTACCAACTCCCTGCATTTGGAATGTTCTTCCCATAGAGATTCTGCCATGTGGTGGTACAGATACTTTTGGTTGATCTATTGTATAAGTTGTATTTACATTTGTTGTGCTTGTAGAATTGCTACCTCCAACATTTACACCAGACAATGCTGTTCCTAAAATACCTCCAACACCCACAGCACGAGCTACGCTTCCTAAATTTACTCCTACACCCGTTGTACTTCCATGAGTAACAGATGTTGTATTAGTTTGTACCGTAGGGTCATAATACATTTGGGCAACATCATTTTGATTTTGGAAGAAAGACTTTGTTCTGTCAATAGTCATCATTTGATCGCTATTATTCTCGACCATTACTTCTACTTCTCCATTTCTATCTACCAAACAATACACAAGAATTTGTGCTTTTTTGATTGCTTGGTCGGAGAAATCTTTGTTACTTTCTTGCATTTGTAGAGTCTGGTATCCAACTCCAGAAACCTCTAAAAATGAAGCCGACGAACATGACGAAAGGACCCAAATTGTCATGAGCATTGAAAATAGAACTATTTTTTTCATGTTTTTGTTGTTTGTGGGAAGTTGGCTCCAAACGCCCCGTGAATGTATAAAAAAAGCGTGGAACCTTACCTTTGCTTATTCTCTATCACGAGGTTCTGGAATACCTACCCTATAAGAATAAGCAAGCAACGCCCACGCCGAATATGAAAAGCCACCAAACAGAGCAATCCAACTAAGGATGCTCTGCGGGCGGGATAGTCATATCCCAAAGGGCGTTTACTGCCTTCTTGTCTTGGATAGGGTGAAATTTTCCAGATTTCGTGATACCAAAACAAGCGCTAATAAACGCTTTTCAATTATGTCTGCTACCCTCCGCCGATGATGTACAGACATCCCCAACGCAGGTTCACGGTGCAAAGGTAATCAATTATTTTGGATTGAGCAAGAGAAGCGCAAATAAAAATGCCATTTATGCGAATTTTGCATAAATGGCAGGGGATAGAAAGGGGGTTATCACGACCAAGTTCCCAATAATACTTCAAATCTTAATAAAAGTACTTTTAATAAAAAACGCCATTTATGTTCGAAGCATAAATGGCGTAGAAATAATCTTATCTCAAATACTTTTTCAGTCTTTCGTAAACATGGCAGATAGGGAAGCCCATGACATTGAAGTAGGAACCTTCCATGCGCGTGACGCCCACATAGCCAATCCACTCTTGCACACCATAGGCGCCCGCCTTATCTAGTGGGCGGTATTTACTGACATAATAATCAATATCTTCCTCAGATAGGTTATTAAAGGTCACCTTGGTACAATCGACCCAAGTTTCTAGTTCGCCATTCTTATCGGCGAAACATACGGCAGTATATACCTCGTGGGTATGTCCACTGAGGCGAGCGAGCATAGTCTTAGCCTCTTCCTCATCTTGAGGTTTACCCAACATCTCACCATTAAGCCAAACAATGGTGTCGGAAGTGATGAGCAAGTCATTATCTTGCAACTCGCTCACGTACGCGCGCGCCTTCGCGCGGGATATATACATAGGTATATCGCCTGCCTTCAAATCGGCAGGGTAAGACTCATCGGCATCAATCGTAACACAAGAGAAAGGGATATCCAAACCCGCCATTAGTTCGCGACGACGAGGGCTTTGGCTTCCGAGGATGATATTGGGTTTTAAAGGTTTCAAAAGTTTTAAGAGTTTTAAGGGTTTATGCCATTAAGTTGATGTAAATCACATAGGAGAACATAGTGCCCAAGAACATAGCAAACTTGAGCACTTGTTGTACGGTATGCAGTTCGCGTTTGGAGCGAGCAAACCACAGGAGCACCAACACACAAACCAAGGGTACCATTACGCCAAAGATGACAAAACGACCTGTCAATGTACTCCACTCCATTGGGAATGGCAATACAAAGTAAGCAAGATAAGCTATCAAAGCCATCGTGGCAATCACCAACAATGTCACCACCACTTTGCTTGCTTTTTCTCCCCACACAATAGGCATAGTGCGACATTCCATTTCACGGTCGCCCTCTACATCCTCTATATCCTTTACCACTTCACGTGCCCAAGTCAAAAGAAAAGAGAACAACGCAAAACCGCTTAACCACACAAACAGTTGTCCCACTATCGGCGTATAAGCCAAGGCTTCGTTATACAAATGCTTGAGATAGTCCGCATTGATGATGGCTACCAACAAAGGCACTAGTGCCGAGATAAAAGCCACAATCAAGTTTCCCACTAGCAACATACGCTTATAACTAGCCGAATAGAACCACAAAAGTCCTGGGATAACGATATAAATGAACAGCAGATTCCAACTCCTCGCCCACCATGCAACTGCCAAACCTGCCACCATACCGATAGCAGTTAGCACATAAAACCAGTTCATAGCTGCCTCGCGAGAAATAACACGCGTTACAACCATATCATCAGGGCGGTTGATACGATCGATCTTGACATCAAAATAATCGTTGATCACATATCCACCCGCAGCAATACATACCACACTGAGGATAAGTAGCATTAACACCCACCAAGGCATCTGCTCAGGGAACTTCTCTAGGTGCAACAAGGGTACTGTCACCCATTTCTCCATCACATACAGCAAGATAGCCAGAAAGGCTAGATTGCCCACACGAAGGAGTTGTAGATAGGGTTTTATTTTCTCTGCTAATCGTTTCATATATTCTTTGCCTATAACCAATAGCCCGAAGGGCGTCCTATAACCTATAGCCTTTACCCTTTAATCTTCAAGATCACACCTTTCCATGCTGGAAGAGTGAGGCATATGGGTGTATGCGGATGAAGTGGGAAGGTATATTCCGTACCTGTGAGCAAGTCCTCAGCTTTAGCCAATGACTCTTCCTCTAGTTTGAGGTACTCGAATGCATCTTGAGGAATACGCACCTGCATATCCACTTGACGGTCGTCAAAGTTGAGCACTACGAGCAAGGTTTGCTTCTTGTACTTACGGATAAAAGCATACTGCTCATGTTTGTTGAATCCTTCGCCTTGTGCATAGGTCAAGTCGTACATATCGCCTTGGGTAATAGCCTTCTCTGAACGAGCGATACGCAGCAATTGGCGATAGAAAGCACGCAATGTCTGTTGTTCTTCGTCTAGACCCGCACCGTCAAATTTACCATGGTTAGCCCATGCTTGGAGAGACTTTACACCCCAATAATCAAAGATTGTAGTACGACCATCAATACCTGAAAAGCCTTCGGCATCCATACCCTTTTCGCCCAATTCCTGTCCTGCATATACCATCACAGGGTTGGTACCCAAGGTAGCTGCCACTATCATCGCAGGTTCAGCACACATACCACGTCCACAGAAGAAACCACTAGCAATGCGTTGCTCGTCATGGTTCTCTAGGAAGTAGAGCATCTTATCACGAATATCATCCACTTGTTGCCATTGGTGGGTGATACCCTCCGCAGGCCAGTTATGACTGGTTACACCGCGCAAATAGTCATACATACCTACCTTATCATAGAGGTAGTCAAAACCTGCACTCAAGTAGTCACGATAGAGACCTGGGTTATACACCTCGGCAATGAAGAGGATATTAGGATATTTCTCTTTGACTTGCTCAATCGCCCAAGACCAGAACTCTTGTGGCACCATTTCCGCCATATCGCAACGGAAACCATCTACCCCTTTGCCTGCCCAAAAGAGCAAGATATGCAGCATCTTGTGCCATGTATCAGGGATAGGATCAAACTGTTTCTCGCCACCACCTTGGTAGAAGACACCGTAGTTGAGTTTGACGGTCTCAAACCAGTCGTTCACACAAGGGTCTGCTCTAAAGCAGTCGTTACCTGTAGCACGAGCAGGATACTCCTCGTAGTCAGCTATATTGACATAAGGAGCAAACTTATGACCTGGAATATAGTAGAAGTTATTGAGCGGAGAGAATGCCCACTCTGGATTATCGTTAGCGCCTAAGTCTTGTACACCACGAGGCTTGGCGGTAGAGTGATACTCACGCGCCACATGGTTAGGCACAAAGTCAATGATTACATCCAATCCTGCCTTGTGACTACGCTCTACAAGGTCGGTAAACTCTTGCATACGGTGACGCTTGTCCTCGCAAAGGTCAGGGTGTACATCATAGTAGTCGGTAATGGCATATGGGCTCCCCGCAAGACCTTTGACGATACTTGGGGTATTATACATAGCAGTCGCATGGCGAATGATGCCTGTGTACCACACATGGGTAGCACCTAAATCACGAATAGCACGCAGAGCTTTGGAAGTAATACCATTGAGGGTACCACAACCATTCTCTTGAATACTACCGCCGTGACGACGAGTCTCGTTGTAGTTAGTAAACAAACGAGGTAATAATTGATAAATAATTGGTTTCAAGGTTCTATAAAAATTTGAGTCAGGAGCCAGGAATCAGGAACAAAGACCAATCAGTCCTTACTCCTGGTTCTTGGATCTTGGTTCAACAATCAATTTTTAGCAAAGCTCTTGTGTATCAGATGCAATCATCCACTCCTCATCGGTAGGGATTACGCATACTTTCACTTTGCTCTCTGGGGTAGAGAGGAGCGCCTCCTCACCACGCACTTTGTTCTTAGCCTCATCAAAATCCACGCCAAGGTAAGTCAAGCCCTTGATAATCTCGCCACGAACATAGGCATCGTTCTCACCAATACCTCCGGTAAAGACAATCACATCCACACCATTCATTGCCGCAGCATAAGCGCCGATATACTTCTTCACACGGTAGATAAACATACGACGAGCCAAGTCTGCACGCTTGTTACCCTCTTGCACAGCGTTCTCAATATCACGAGCATCGCTTGATACGCCGCTCACGCCCATAAGACCAGACTTCTTATTCATCAAGTTAGAGAACTCGGTAGTAGAAAGGTTCTCTTTCTCCATGATATAAGTAGCTGCACCCAGGTCCATATCGCCAGCACGAGTACCCATCATCAAGCCCTCTAGTGGAGTAAGACCCATAGAGGTATCCACAGACTCACCATTGAGTACAGCCGTACAGCTACCACCGTTACCAATGTGAGCAGTAATAACCTTGGTGGTCTTAGGGTCTACACCCAAGTACTCGCACACACGAGCAGAAACATAACGGTGAGAAGTTCCATGGAATCCGTAACGACGAATAGCATATTTCTCGTACAACTCGTAAGGGATAGCGTACATATATGCCTCATCTGGCATAGTTTGGTGGAAAGCCGTATCAAACACAGCCACTTGAGGAACGCCAGGAAGCGCTTGCTCAATCGCCTCAATACCCTTGAGGTTAGCTGGGTTATGAAGAGGAGCGAGCTCAATGCACTTAACGATCATCTCCTTCACCTCTGGAGTGATAAGCACAGACTTATTAAACTTCTCGCCGCCGTGTACCACACGGTGACCTACTGCTTGCACCTCATCTAAAGAAGCGATGCAACCAATCTTCTCATCCACGAGGCTATTCAAAATCAACTGAATACCTACGGTATGCTCTGGCATCGCTTGCTCTATCTTCACTTTCTCGCCGTTAGCCAATTTAATTTGCAAGAAAGAGTCTGGCAAACCAATTTTCTCTACTCCACCCGATACCATCACAGCGCGGGTATCCATATCAAAAAGTTTATACTTTATACTGCTACTTCCGCAGTTCAATACTAAGATTTTCATGTTTTTATTGTGTTTTTTTGGTTAATTCTTTTTCCTTTACCTATAACCTATAGCCCGCAGGGCGTCCTATAGCGAAGCGTCCTATAGGTCAAAGACCGTCCCGCATGCGCTTAGTGCATGCCAATCGCTTGGTTGGCGGTGATGATCACCATTTGTACGATATCTTGCACCTTGCAACCACGGCTTAGGTCGTTGACTGGCGCAGCGATACCTTGGAGAATTGGACCTACCGCATCTGCTCCAGAAAAACGCTCTACGAGCTTATAACCGATATTACCTGCTTGCAAGTCTGGGAAGACAAGTACATTCGCCTTGCCTGCTACCGCAGAACCTGGCGCTTTTTGCGCACCTACGCTCTCCACGAGTGCCGCATCCAATTGCAACTCGCCATCCAATGCCAAGTCTGGCGCCATCTCATGAGCAATACGAGTAGCCTCAACGACTTTGTCCACAAGCTCGTGCTTTGCACTACCCTTGCTAGAGAAACTAAGCATCGCTACGCGTGGCTCAATACCTCCGAGCGCTTTAGCAGTCTCCGCGGTTGTCACGGCGATCTCTGCCAACTCTTGTGCGTTAGGACAAGGGTTAACCGCACAATCCGCAAACACTAAGAAACCGCCCTCACCCAAATGAGTAGCAGGGGTAAACATCAAGAACGCACCCGACACGATATGTACGCCGGGACGGGTCTTGAGAATTTGGAAAGCAGGACGGATAGTGTCAGCCGTCGTGCCACGAGCACCTGCAAGCTCACCATCGGCATCGCCATTCTTGATCAATAAGCAACCGAGGTAAAGAGGATCTTTAACCTTCTCTGTTGCTTGCTCGAGGGTCATACCCTTTGCTTTGCGGAGCTCAAAAAGGAGGTTCGCATACTCTGGCATCTTAGGATCGGTCAATGGATCCAAGATAGTGAGTTCACTCTCCTCGCTGAGGATGTATTCATAATTCTTCTCCTGAGCCATTTGACGAATGACAGCAGGATCGCCAATAAGGATAAGTTTAGCCACTTTGTCTTTCAAAAGCAAGTTAGCTGCTTCCAAAGTACGAGGCTCGTCACCTTCTGGCAACACGATGCGCTGAGGATTAGCTTGCGCACGTTTAAGCATTTGTTGTAGTATATCCATGATTTTGTATTTTTATATTCTCTTATCAAATAGCGTGCAAAGATACTAAAAAAAACGGAGATATGCAAATATTTGTCACAAAAGTTTACTTTTAGTAAAATTTACTTGCGTATATGCCAGAATTGTAGTACTTTTGTAGCGTTATTCATTCATAATTCCATATCATGAAAAAAATCTTTTTCTCGGCAATCCTTTGCCTCCTCGCTTTATCGCCTCTTTGCCTTAAGGCCGAAACCATCCCCGCATCAGACACTCGTCTCACTTTCGTTGGTCGTATTCATGTACAAGGCACCGATGTCTCTTTTGACTGGACCGCAGTCTATTGCCGCATCGCTTTCTCTGGCAAGAGCCTTACCATGCGTGCATCAGATGTCAAATACGACGCCGATCCAAAGTTGGCAGCTACCCGACACACCTATTTCAATGTTTGGATTGATGCTCCTATGAGTGCTGAGCCTCATCGTATCATTGAGGTGGCGGGCGCAGACTCTGTGTACGAACTCATTGATCCTCAGTACCTCAAGAAATCCAAACTCAAAACGCACCAAGTCATCATCCAAAAGCGCACCGAGGGCGAACAAGGCAAGGTGACTATCCACGAGTTCGCCACCGACACCAAGGGAGTTTTCTATTCCGCAGAGCCATTGCGCGAGCGCCAAATGGAGTTTATCGGCGCAAGTTATGACTGCGGTTATGGCGTAGATGACACTAGTCGCAAGGCGAAGTTCACTCCTGAAACCGAGAACGCTTCTCGCAGTTTCCCTGCCATCTTGGCGCGTTATTTCAATGCTGATTATATGGTTATCGCACACTCTGGTATGGGCGCTGCGCGTAACTATAATTCTAAGTTTGCCGGCTACCATATGCCAGACCGTTACCTACAAACTTTCGACGAAGACTCTACTATCCGCTGGAGTCCTGAGGGTACTGGTATGAAACCTGACATTAGTGTTATCTATTTGGGTGGCAATGACTTCTCGGTATCCATGCAACCCTCCTATGAGAAGTTCCGCGATGGTTATTGGAGACTGATCCGTTCCATCAAAGACTACTATGGCGAGGACCACCCTGTGCTCTGCGTTTCTAGCAAATCGCACAGCACCTTATTAGATTATATGCGTGAGTTAGTCAACACCTGCCCAATGCCTAATGTGCATTTCTTGGCAACTCTACCTGCATTATATCTAAATACAGACGAAGACCAAGGCGCTAATTTCCACCCTAACTACTTGGGACACCAAAAATTCGCTTACGCATACATCCCATATATCGCCACAATCACGGGATGGGGACTGCAAGACAACCCGGTGAAGTAACAATAAAAAAGAAGACTCCGCAGCGGAGTCTTCTTTTTTGTAGGTAAGGAGTTTAGAAGTTCAGATGTTCCTAGAACATAGGCTATGACAAGCATTACTTCGTAAAGTTAATCATCGGCATCATATTGTTGCTGCCTTGGATTTGTGGCATCTTGCCGTCCCATTTCTCAATCCAGTCTTCGAGCACGATATTGTGGGTCAAAGATGCAGAGATAGTGCGGTTGTAGTATGCTTCTGCATCCGCCTTAATCTTCATGGCTTGTGCCTCACCTTCGGCTTTGGCGATGGCAATCTTAGCATTTGCTTCGGCTTGCTTCACCTCATTCTCCGCCTTCAATGCAGCTTGTACGGCAGCGTTCTTGGCGTCAATCATTTGGCGAAGGGATTCTGGAGGGGTAATTTGCGATGTAAACTCGGTTACAATAAAACCTTCGGCTGTTAAAGTAGAGTCAAGCATGATGCGCACTTCACTCTCAAAACTTGCTCGGTTGGCCATCAGTTCGTCAGAGGTGTAATTATTCGCCACTACACGATATGCATCATAGATGACAGTACGCATATATCCTTCCTCAATATCGCTAAGCGAGCGGCGATACTTAAAGAATACATCTACTGCCTTATCGCGATTGAGATAGTACGCCATCGTTGGGTCCATCTCAAAGATAGCCGCATCTTTGGTATTGACATTAAATGGGTGATAATCTACACGTTGCACGAAGATAGGATAAGTAAACACATCCGTTGTAATCGGACAGAAGAACACATAACCCGTCACAGGAGTAGCATCCAAAGTACCTTGCTCGGTCAAGGAGAGTTTATTAAATTTGATGCCTACTTCAGAGGAATCTACACGTGTGCAACGCACGAAAATACTGCAACATACCACGAGTACCAAAAAGATGACAATACTCATGACGCCTTTGGTCTTAAAAAAATCGTTCATAATTCGGTTGTTTAATATGGTTAATGATTTTGTTTGTTCAGTTCGTTCGTTAGGTTTAATGTTTTGCTATTGAATAGCGAGCGCAAAGGTACACAAAAATATGCACATATGCAAATGAGCGAACATATTTTTTGAAAAGATTGCCCATATTTCTTTCTCAAGAATTTGGAAGTATGAGAATATTAGATGGGCAATTTGACGGGACAAAAGTACTGTATTTTTTTGGAATATGCAAGTTTTGTGCGTATTTGCTTGCATATATCAACAAAATTCACTACCTTTGCGGGCTTTTTCGTAATATGCGCAATGTGCGCACACGCCAACGCTCGCTTCGGGCACAAAACGCGAAGCATAAAACGCTTAAAGCAAACAACGTGGCAGAGCCACAAATAACGTCGCCAAGCGACCTACAAAGAATATGCAAAACATCAGAAATATAGCCATCATCGCACACGTTGACCACGGTAAAACAACCTTGGTTGACAAGATGTTGTACACCGCCAACCTCTTCCGTGAGAACGAGCAGAAAGGCGAGCTCATCCTCGACAACAACGAACTGGAGCGCGAGCGCGGTATCACCATCTTGGCGAAGAACGTAGCCATTGAATACAAGGGCTGCAAGATCAATGTGATTGACACTCCGGGCCACGCCGATTTCGGTGGCGAGGTAGAGCGCGTACTCAACATGGCAGACGGCGTGCTACTGTTGGTAGATGCCTTTGAGGGCCCTATGCCACAGACTCGCTTCGTGCTACAAAAAGCCCTTGAGCTCAATCTCAAACCTATCGTAGTCATCAACAAAGTAGATAAACTCAACTGCCGTCCTGATGAGGTACAAGAGGAAGTATTTGACCTCATGCTCAACCTAGATGCAACCGAGGAACAACTTGACTTCCAAACCATCTACGGTTCAGCCAAGAACGGCTGGATGTCCACCGATTGGCATAAGCCAACGACCGACCTCACTGCCTTGATGGACACCATCATCGAGCACGTGCCTGCGCCAGAGATGTTGGACGGTACCCCACAAATGCTCATCACCAGTCTCGACTACAGTCCATACTTGGGACGTATCGCTGTGGGACGCGTACACCGTGGCGCCTTGAAGAATGGTCAGAACGTGACTCTCGCTAAGAAAGACGGCAGCAAAGTGCGTTGCAAGATCAAAGAGCTACACACCTTCTCGGGCATGGGTCGCATGAAAGTGGAGGAAGTGAAATCAGGCGACATCTGCGCACTCATCGGTATTGAAGGCTTTGAGATTGGCGATACTATCTGCGATTACGAGAATCCAGAGGCACTTGATCCTATTGCAATTGATGAGCCAACGATGTCAATGGTGTTTACCATCAACGACTCGCCTTTCTTTGGCAAGGACGGTAAATTTGTGACCTCACGCCATATCCAAGACCGCTTGAATAAGGAGCTCGAGAAGAACCTCGCTCTCCGCGTGGAGCGTGGTACGGATGAGACATCGTGGAATGTGTTTGGACGTGGTGTATTACACTTGAGCGTATTGGTAGAAACCATGCGTCGTGAGGGATACGAGTTGCAAGTAGGACAACCACAAGTCATCATCAAAGAGATTGATGGCGTGAAGTGCGAGCCTGTGGAGCAACTGACTGTGAACACCCCAGAGGAGTGCTCGGGTAAGATCATCGAGTATGTGTCCACCCACAAGGGCGAGATGACTCGTATGGAGATGATCAACGACCGTGTGCAACTGGAGTTTGTGATTCCTAGCCGCGGTATCATCGGTATGCGTACCTACGTGCTGAACGTGTCTGCAGGTGAGGCGATCATGGCACACCGTTTCTTGGAGTTCCAACCCTACAAAGGCGAGATCGTGAAACGTAATAATGGTTCGCTCATCGCCATGGAGAGTGGAACAGCTTACGCCTACGCCTTGGATAAACTACAAGACCGTGGACGATTCTTCATCTCGCCACAAGACGAGGTGTATGCGGGTCAAGTAGTGGGTGAGAGCTCGAAAGAGGGCGATATTGTCATTAATGTGACCAAGTCAAAGAAGCTGACCAATATGCGTTCGAAGTCGGCAGACGACAAGGCGGTATTGCCACCACCTGTAATCTTCTCCCTCGAAGAGGCATTGGAGTACATCAAGGAGGATGAGTATGTAGAGGTAACCCCTAACTATATGCGTATCCGCAAGATCATCCTCGATGAACTCGAGCGCAAACGCGCAAACAAATCTTGACGCTCGATTCCCGAATCCTGACTCAAAAAAGAAATCAATTTAAAATTTTAGTGATATGAAATTCGATCAAACAGAAATCAAAGACCTCACCGCGGTTATCACGCTCACAGTGGAGCCAGCAGACTATCAAGAGGCAGTTCAAAAAGAACTTATCCAAATTCGTAAGAAAGCTAACATCCCAGGTTTCCGTCCAGGTATGGCACCAAAGGGTATGTTGCAAAAGATGTACGGCAAGAGCATCCTCGCTGAGGTAATCAACAAGGTTATCGGCGAAGGTCTCAACAAGTACATCGAGGAGCACAACCTCAACCTTCTTGGCGATCCATTGCCAAACGAGGAGCTCACTCCAGAGGTAAACTTCGACACACAAGACACTTTCTCTTTTGCATTTGACATCGCAGTAGCTCCTGAGTTCGACGCGTTGCTCAACGGCAAGAACAAGATCACAAACTACACCATCACCGTTACCGACGAGATGGTTGACAACCAAGTGAAGAGTTATGCGCAACGCTTTGGCGAGTATGTACAAGCTGAGGTTGTAGAGGAAGGCGATGTAGTGAAGGGTCTTCTCACCGAGCAAAAAGAGAACGGCATCGTGAAAGAGAACGGTATGTTGACTCCAGCATATATGTCAGACAAAGAGCAAGCTAAGTTGTTCGCTGGCGCTAAGGTGGGTGATGTGATCACCTTCAACCCAACCAAAGCATACGGCAACTCTGTAGAGGTTAGCTCAATGCTCGGCATCAGCAAAGAGGAGGCAGAGGCATTGACCAGCGACTTCACTTTCGAGCTCCAAGGCATTACCCGTCACCAAGCTGCTGCTATCGATGGCGAGCTCTTCGCTAAGGTGTACGGCGAGAACAATGTAGCAGACGAGGCTGACTTCCGTGCACGCATCAAAGCTGAGATCGTAGAGAACATGGCTGAGGACGCTAAGTACAAGTTCGGTTTGGACGCTAAAGAAGCTGTGATGAAGAAGATGGCTAAAGTTGCTTTCCCTGAGGCATTCTTGAAACGTTGGGTAAAAGCTACCAACGAGAAGATCACCGAGGAGGAACTTGAGAAAGATTTCCCAGCTATGGTGGATGAGCTCCGTTGGCACTTGGCGAAAGACCAATTGCTCAAGCACTTCAACATCCAAGTAGAGAAAGAGGATGTAGAAGCATATGCTAAGCAAGTGGCTAAGATGCAATTCATGCAATATGGTTTGATGCACGTAGAGGATAGCTACTTGGCTAACTATGCTGAGCAAATCCTCAAGGACGAGAAGCAATTGCGTGGCATCGTTGAGCGCGTAGCAGACAACAAGGTTTACGAGGCACTCAAAGGCGTAGCTAAGATCGAGGAGAAAGAGATCAGCCACGAGGACTTCGGCAAATTGTTCGCTTAATCGCCCGCCCTCGCAAAAGCGACACAACCAGCCCCCTAAGGGCACAAACCTCGGCGATTAGCCGAGAATACAAAACACAAAAAGACATCGGTAGGAAATCCTATCGATGTCTTTTGTTTGATTTTGTTCCCACGAGATTTAGAGTCTGCGTTTGAGGTAGAATTTGCCAATCATATATAGCGCACTGGTGACGAGTATAAGCCAAAAGAATAAAGTGCAACGCTTGTAAAATGGCGGGATATAGCGCTCTGGTGGGTGTTCAATGACCTTTTCCCGCCACTCCGTCACGACGACTGTGTCGGTTCTCACCGCCTTTTGCCTCTCGCCTCTCGCCTCTAACCTATCACGATATACCTCTTTGGTGATATAGACCGTATCGAGGATGGTGCGCTCGCGGTAGATGACGGAGTCGTGGCGATAAACGCTATCCCGCACCACAACGGTATCCACACTCCTGAACTTCTGAACATCCTGAACTTCTGAACGACCAACGACCTCAACGCTTTTGCAGCCTACACAGACAATAACTAGTGCGCAGCACATGATCCCTCGCAAGAACATCCGAGAAGCCTGTAGCTTCGAGGATAGAGCGAAGGTAGTGGTCGCCTCACCGACGACGGGGTCGTTGGTCAATGCGATCCGCTTACCGAACGCGAGGCTCAGTAATCTCGATATAAATCTCTTCATTAGGGTTTTGTTTTTGATAGTTCAACAAATACTCGCGCAGCTCATTGAGCGCTTTGCGCGAGGATAACAATCTCGCCTTATCGCCCATATCGATAGAACCGACGAGTATACATCCGCGTGAGGCGGCTATGGTATTGCCCGCATGGATGCGTATGCCTGTGCGGCGGATGCCGTTGTGCGGTAGTCGGGCATAGCCCAGTACGCCATCTAGCAGGGGCAGGATCTCTTGAAAAGCGGGCGAGTAAGTGAGGCGCAGGCGGTAGCAGCCAGCGGGGATGGCGTATTGCCATGGTTCGAGGGTGTCCATAGTCAACTGCCCATTATCCAGGCTGAGCCGACCTGTAATGGCATTGCCTTGCGGCTTATTTCTAATCAATCGTATATACATAATTTTCTAGGTGTTTTTATTATCTCCTACTCGCCTACGGCTCGAGAAATCTTATTAAATCTATTGCTACGCTTATCCCTCGCTTTTCCATGGTTCTCCGAAATACATTACCACCGCTAGCATTCGCTTCGCTCATCCGCTTAATCTTATGAAATGTAGCGGTACACATTTCAGAGACCAATCAGAGACGTTGCAGTTAAGATTCAGCGCACGAGTATCGCTCAGGCGATATGAGGAGCGGTGGTAATTGATTTCGGAGAACCATATAATCTTGCTTGCAAGGTGACCTCGCTAATAAGATTTATTTAGATTTCTGCCCGTAGGGCTAGGAGCTAAATTATTCTTTGTAGCGGTACTTGTAGTCGATGCCGATGAGTGATCCGCTGAAGGTGAGTATCTCGCCAAAGGCGATGAGGACTGAGTGATGGATCTCGCCCAATGGTGGGCAGACGAAGCCCGCTAACAATAGCAGGCACCCAAATCCGCATAGCATAATAGCTACAATTAATTGGAAGTTCTTTTTCATGATTTCACTAAGTTTTTCTCCACGGGGTCCCCACGAGATACGTGATCTCGTGGGGAGAGCGGAGGCATTGAGTGCCCTAACGACGACTGTCGGTCAATGCACGAAATTGCCGAACGCGAGGACGAAGGTGCACAATGCAGTAGCGGTGATGAGTTGGAAGTGTTTCATAGAATCTGGAAATTGGACCGTTTCACTGCTAGACCGTTCGCTTTGCTCACTGAGAGACCGCTCGTTACACTCGCTGAGTGATCGATGAGTCTCTCAGCACCTTTGGTGCGGTCTCTCAGGCGCAGCCGGTCATTAAATTACCCTTCCCAAGACTGATACACTTCGTTGAAGACATAGCCCCACAAAGTGGTGTACTTGGTTTGTTTGCTGAAGCCGTACTGGTCGCGTTGGATGTACTCTGGG
>JAZQTO010000050.1:0-36967 GCA_045630805.1 Paludibacteraceae bacterium | reverse complement strand
TGGGGATTTGTCTTCCTAAGACCGCTTGGCCTCCGACTTTTACCGATTTGGCGGCTGAGTGCAGAGTAAGCACCGAGGAGAAGTTGTTGACCTGTTTGACCCTTAGCATAGAAAGTACGAGATACTTGCGCACCACCGAAAGAACGGTTGTCGAGCAAGCCGCCGTATTCGCGAGCGAAAGGAACACCTTGAGCCACACATTGGTCGATGATGCTGTTGCTCACCTCAGCAAGACGATATACGTTTGCCTCACGAGCACGGTAGTCACCACCCTTGATAGTGTCGTAGAAGAGGCGATAAACAGAGTCGCCATCGTTTTGGTAGTTCTTAGCCGCGTTGATACCACCTTGTGCAGCGATAGAGTGTGCACGACGTGGAGAGTCTTGGATACAGAAGTTGAGAACGTTGAAGCCCATCTCTGCGAGGGATGCCGCAGCAGATGCACCAGCCAAACCAGTACCAACAACGATCACGTCAAGACGACGTTTGTTGGCAGGGTTGACCAACTTCTGATGGTCTTTGTAGTTAGTCCATTTTTTCTCCAATGGACCAGCAGGAATCTTCGCCATTTCAGGAGTGATTACCTGCGCAGTTTCTTTAACTTTAGTCATATTGTTGTGTATTTATTTGCAATTTAACATTATGCACAAAGCATGCCGATACCAACGCCGAGGTAGTAGAGAACTACTACAGCGAAGAGACCTACTACGAGAGTTGCTACGATAGCACCAATGCATTTAACGCGCTTCATCCATACGAGGTTGTTGAAGCCCATGGTGTGGAGAGCAGACCATACACCGTGACGGAGGTGGAACCACAATGCAACCAACCATACGAGGTAGAGCACGCAGTACACTTGACCCCAGATAGGAGTGGTGAAGAGTGCCTTAACAAGGCCAGCACCATCGGTTGGAGCGAACTCAGACACAGAGAAGTCGTGCGCACCCAAGATGTGCATGATCTCGGTGAACTGCATCTTGAACCAGAAGTTAGCCATGTGGAGAACGAGGAAGCCGATAACGACGAAACCGAGCACCAACATGTTCTCTGACTCCCACTCAACGCCTTCGCGTTTAGCGGTAACAGCATAGCGATCTTTACCACGAGCCATACGGTTTTGAATGGTAAGGTAAAGTGCGTAAGCAAAGTGCAACACTACCAAGAAAGCAAGGCCAGCAGTTGCGATCAATGCATACCAGTTAGCTCCAAGAATAGAGCAGATTACGTTGTAGGCCTCCTCCGAGAACACCAACGCGAGGTTCATCGCGCCGTGGAAAAGCAAGAAGAAAACCAAAGCCAAACCAGTGATACTCATCACCAATTTACGGCCAATAGATGAATCTTTTAACCACATAAGTTTTTTGATTTTTGTTGTTTTTATTATTGTTTTATTGTATTTTTTGCCTAGTTTACGCAATCAACATGCAAAGGTACGAAAAATATCCGATGTGACCAAATCTTTTGGGCAAAATGTGTTGCAAAATATAAAATATGCTAAAAACAATGATAAATCTGCACTTTCGTTAAAATTACTTGCGTAATTGCTTTTTTTTTACTACCTTTGCACGCTAATTTTGGCTAAAAGTAAACGATGAGAACAAAATATTATATATTGTTGCTGTTGGTATTACTCCATACTCCTTTGTATGCGCAAATAGAAGGTGCTGGTAGTAGTGTTTATCATTTTTTGGGATTGCCAGCTTCGTCACGATTGAATGCTTTGGGAGGAGAAAATGTGTCTATTGCAGATGGCGATGTAAGTATGGCTGTGCTTAACCCTGCATTGTTGACTAGTCAAACAGATAAGGTGTTGCAGTTGAATTATGCTTATTACTTGGCGGGTACAATGTTTGGTAGTGCAATGTATGGTCATAACTGGGGTGATAATTACTTTGCTGCGAGTGTTCATTATCTGGATTATGGTAGGATGGATTATGCGGATGAAGAGGGTGAGTTATCGGGCGGTACTTTTACAGCGAAAGACATCTGTGTCAATTTGAGTTACGCTCGTCAGTTAGGCCCATTTTTCCGAGTCGGTGCTACAATTAAACCTGTTTTTAGCATATATGAACGCTATAGTAGTTTTGCACTAGGTGCAGATGTGGGTGGTCATTTTCAAACTAAGGATACAACTTTTCAGATGGGTTTGGTTCTGCGTAATATAGGTTGGCAATTGAAGGGATTTTATGAGGAGGATTATGATCAGCACACGGAGATGTTGCCTTTGAATCTAGAGTTTGGTATGTCATATCGTTTGCCTCATGCGCCATTGCGATTTAGCATGACCTTGCATAATTTGCAGTGTTGGAATATTGCCCCTATGAATACGGAAGTGACATGGTATGATATGTTGTTTAGACATACCGTATGGGCAATTGATATTGTGCCTAAGAGCGAGCGTTTTTATTTGACGGTTAGTTACAATCATCGTCGCCAAACAGAAATGTCAATGTCAGGTGTGCGTAGTATGGCAGGTTTCGCTTTTGGTGCAGGGTTGAAACTGTATAAGTTTAGATTAGGTTTTGCGATGAGTCAATATACGGCGAGTAATTTCACCTATCAAGTGTCATTGTCAACAGATATAAATAGTTTTTTGAAGTAAGTCAGTCATGGAGAATAAAATCATTGTAGCGATAGATGGTTATTCATCTTGTGGAAAATCTACTATAGCAAAAGCTTTAGCTAAGTATGCGGGATATACCTATGTGGATACAGGAGCAATGTATCGAGCGGTTGCGCTCTATGCTTTGCGTGCGGGTATAGAGAATAATTTGTCCGATATAGAGGGAATGTTGAAGGATATTCGTGTTGATTTTATCAAAACCGTGGATGGACAACATGTAACTCTCAATGATGAAGATGTAGAATCTTATATCCGTACTTTAGAAGTGGGTAATTTGGCTTCACAGATCTCGACTATCAAAGAGGTTAGAGCTTTCTTGGTAGCCCAACAACAAGCTATGGGGGAGAAAAAAGGAATTGTGATGGATGGACGTGATATAGGTACCGTGGTATTTCCTCAAGCTGAACTGAAATTGTTTTTGACTGCATCGCCTGAGGTAAGAGCCAAAAGAAGGTATTTGGAATTACAAACTAAGGGTGAAAATCCTGTATGGGAAGACGTATTGGCAGATGTGAATGATCGAGATTATCGTGATACACATCGTGCCGAGAGTCCATTACGCCAGGCAGAAGATGCTGTAGTGGTGGATAATGGCGAAATGACCCGTGAAGAACAGATGCAGTATATTATAGAGGTGTTTAGAGGACGCTGTACTACTGTTTAGTGTTTAGAGATGACCGTAAGTATTGACGAATATTCAGGTTTTTGTTTTGGTGTGACGGCTGCTATAGATGCCGCAGAACGCGAACTGAAGGTGGGACCGTTGTTCTGTCTAGGTGATATTGTGCACAATGGGCAAGAAGTAGAGCGATTAGACAGACTGGGATTGGTTACGATAGATTATGATGATTTACGTACCTTACGTAATGTGCGTGTGCTCCTGCGTGCACACGGGGAACCTCCTAGCACGTATAGAATAGCGGAACAAAATAATATTGAGATTATAGATGCGTCATGTCCAGTAGTATTGAAATTGCAAAAGCGTATTCGTGAAACTTATCTCCAACATCATGGCACGGATGTTCAAATAGTAATCTTTGGACAAAAAGGTCATGCTGAAGTGATAGGACTAGAGGGACAGACAAATAATACGGCTATTGTGGTTGAAGGTGTGGCTGATTTGGATATGCTGGATTATACTAAGTCTATCTATTTGTTCTCACAAACAACAAAAAGTGTAGAGGGGTTTCAAGCTATTGTTGAGGCTATCAAGGTAAAAAGGTTATTAGGCGATGAGGCGAAAGGCGAAAGACCAGAGACTGTGTTTGAATACCATGATACCATTTGCAGGAATGTAGCTAATCGTGTGAAACGGTTGCAAGATTTTGCTCGAAGTAATGATGTGGTGATTTTTGTGGGTGGAAAAAAGTCTTCTAATGCGAAAGTACTATATCAACATTGCTTAGAGGTTAATCCTAGCACAGTTTTTGTTAGTAGTGTAGAAGATTTGACGGATGAGATAATCCGCAATTGTCATTCCGTGGAGAGGGTGGGTATATGTGGAGCAACCTCTACACCCAAATGGTTGATGGAGCAGATTCGCTCTCGTGTTGAGGAAACTAGTTTGCACCCTTAGGACTTTGAAAACTTTGAATATTTAACTTAATACGTATATGGAATTTAAACCTAAAACAATTGGTGTGCTTACCTCTGGTGGAGATGCACCTGGAATGAATGCTGCGCTTCGTGCCGTGACGCGAGCAGCTATCTCAAATGGCATAAAAGTGAAGGCCATTTATCGTGGGTATAAGGGACTTATTGACGGCGAAGTGGAAGAGTTTACTTCTCAAAACGTGAGTGGTATCATCCAACGTGGTGGTACCATCATTAAATCTGCTCGTTGCCCAGAGTTCCCAACGAAAGAGGGACGTGAGAAAGCATATGAGACGTTGAAACGTGAAGGTATAGAGGCGTTGATTATTATCGGTGGTGATGGTACTTTTACGGGTGGCCGTATCTTCGCACAAGAGTATAATGTACCAGTGATAGGTATTCCTGGTACTATTGATAACGATCTCTGGGGTACTGATGCTACTATTGGTTATGATACGGCTCTTAATACTATTATGCATTGTGTTGATACTCTGCGTGATACGGCTACGAGTCATGAGCGTGTATTCCTCGTGGAGGTGATGGGACGTGATGCGGGTTTCTTGACCTTAAACGCAGCCATTGCAGCAGGTGCCGAAGCGGCTATTATCCCAGAGCGTGCTACTATTATTGAGCAGATAGAGGCTGCTATTGGACATGGTAAGCGTAAGAGTAAAAATAGTAGTATCGTTCTTGTGCAAGAGCACGCCGTAGAGGGTGGTGCTCAAGCGGTGGCAAAGATGATGGAGCATGAACATCCTGAGTTCAGTACACGTGTAACCATTTTGGGACACCTTCAACGTGGTGGCTCGCCTACCGCGAATGATCGTATATTGGCTTCTCGTATGGGTATTGCTGCGGTGCAAGCTCTGCTTGAAGATCAACGAAATGTGATGGTGGGTGTCAAGAATGGCGAAATAGATTATGTTCCTTTGAGCAAAGCGATTAAGCAGAAGAAGGATATCAAAGACGAAAAATGGGAAGCAATCCAAGTGTTGAGCATTTAAGTATATGAAGAAGATAATTATACTTTTAATGGCTCTTGTGGTAGCCTTGACAATGTCTGCCAAAACACAAACTACCCCCATTGATACGGTAGATGTGGTTTGTTATGATTTACAACTCAATACCGACTTTATCGGTTTGTTTGGTATGGCATATATATTCGCTAATAATAACGACTATAAACTGACAGGAGCTATTATAGCAGATTCTATCCCACCTGGTACCTATACAGACTGTATGATGGATTTAACGCATATTGCTACAGGTAAGCAGATACCTGCAGTTAGCGTAAGTATTGATCTACAGGTGGATGAAAATAGAAATTGTGCCATAACGGGAGCAATGTTAGGCGAGGATAATATCTTGTACAATTTGGATTTGTCTTGGCAAACGCCGACAACTCAAGATACGGTGACAATTGCATTTGATAAATCATCGTGGGTGGCATATTATCCTGACTTGGGCCATGACTTTATGCTCTCCAACGAAGATGAAGTTTATGATATAGCTTTAGATATAGTGCAAGTACCTATGGGTGAGAATTTTACGGAGAGAAACTTGAATGTTAGTTATTGTCGTATTGCTAACAAACAAACGCAAGATACTATCAAGATAGCCGCTGCAGAAGGACGCGTTTGGCAGTCAAACGACACTACTTACCTAAGTGCGATGGTCACTGGTTTTGATTCTGTAATGTACGATATCCACTTGTGGTACGCCGTTCCTGCAATAACACAAACGGTAGAGTTGCATATCCCCGATGCCACATTCTATAACGAATTGGCTAGTGATGGTTATTTTGCGTTGGTGGGCGCTACGGCTGACAAGCAGTACGAGTTTGCCATTTCGCTATTAGGTAATACCGAAGAGGATGTTCCCGGAACGTATGTCAATGATGGCCTATTTGGTGGTTTTAGTGGGGGAGGATATGATTTCTTGCACTTTATAGGCGGACAATATACCACTTATATCGCTCAATGGAACGCAGGTAAAAAGGATTATGACATTATTTCTATAGAGAAAGGCGAAGCAACAGTACAGATGGATGAAGATCAGAATGTTCGTCTGCAAGGTCGCTTTGTGGGCGAGAATGGCGTGGAGTATAAAGTGACACTTTCTACCAAGGTGGATAAGCCTCGCATCGTTGATGATTCAATGGAGGGCGCTGTGGAGCGCGTATATGAGGCGGGTACTCAACTTACTGTGGAGCAACAGGACGCTGATAAGGTGCTCTTGGAGATTATGACAGACAAAGATCTGTTGGCTATGTGGCTCTATGTGGAATATGTGGATGATAAGCTTGTTGTTCCAGAAGGGGAGTATACAATAGATGATTCTGGTGATTATTGGTCTGTGATTGCTGCGGATGGCAGTCTAGGTAAAACTTTCTATGCTACCCACGATGGCGAGTACTTTACTTCTTTCTATTTCTTAGTAAGTGGGTCAGTAGAGATAAGGCATGTGGATGGTCAGTTGCACTTTGAGGTCAACGGCTATAATTCTTATGATGTACCCGTGCGCATTGTGTATGCGCCTACGAGTACGCGCGTAGAAGATGTGAATGCTTCTTCAAAGGGATATTCTAAGTTTATACGTGATGGTCGTTTGATAATTCATCGTGCAGGTAAGGCGTATAATATCTTGGGCGTACGAGAGTAATCCATTGCGCAATTAACAAAAGTTCCTACTATATTGTCATGGTAGGAACTTTTTTGTTTATGAGGTTGGGTTTGTATTTTTTTCATTTTGTTTCGATGTGTTGGTTTTTGCTGATAAAATGCTAAATTTTTGCTTGTTTTGGTGCCAAATTGTTGAAAAAACAATAAAAAGTGCTTAAAAACATATTTTTTTAACAAAATATTTGTAAGTTCCAAAAAAATACATTACCTTTGCGTCGGATTTGAAATGAACGAATATACTTTTGCTTGTAAACAGCAAATAACAATAAATAATTAATAACAAAAAATTAGTCTGTATGAAAAAGATTTTTACAGTTCTTATGGCGTTAGGAATAGCGCTATGCACCATGGCTAATCCTAGTTTCTCTGTAGCAGAAAGAATGGATCTGTCTAAGGTGAATACTCCAAAAATGGAGAAGCAATTCGCTCCTGTAGAGAAGACCTCTAAGGCAGTGAGAGTGGACAAGCAGGAGGCTCGTCATGCAATGGTAGAGGCACGCCAAGCCAAAGCTGTTGCTCCAATGGCAGTCAAGGGGGTTCGCCAAATTGAGGCAATGTCAGTGGCTACTGCTCAAAAGCAAGCCCTCCCAGTAGTTAACAACAAACAACGAGCAGCTGCACAAGTAGCAGAGGCAACTGACACCGTGGAGATCGTAGCCACCACATGGGTATGGAAGTATTATGAGTCTGACAACGACTGGTACACTACACTCATTGATGCTACCGAGACCTACGAATTCAAGTTGGACTACGTTTCTGACACACAAGCAGGTACCTTCACCGAATCTGACTGCATTATGGATTACACAGGTTTGTACATCTACGATGCAGAAGGCAACCGTAGCATTGTAACCTTTACAGAGGTTGACATCGTTGTAACCGACGACGAGAACGGTCTCACTCTGCACGCAGAGTTGTTGAGCACCGACAATGTGCTTTACATCGTAGATGCACACATCGCTCCTCTGCCAGAGCCAAAAGCAACCGTAGAGTTGGCTTATGTTAATGCAGAGTTGGTGGATGCTACATTGAGCAGCAGTGCATTCCAATTCAGCGCATTTGAGAATGACTACTATACCTCTATCTTTATCTATAGCGATCAAGTAGTGGGCGAGTATGAGACTGTGGATATGTACGATCCTTACTACAACTACATTGCTCATATCGAGGGTGCTGATACAACCTACATCGATTTCTTGGATCTCCACGCTGTAGTAACCAAAGAGGGTAAGACCTACAGCCTCGTAGCAGATGTTTTGGGTAGTGATACCATCATGTACCACATCACTATGTCGTACACCAAGCCAGATCCTACTGACACTATCGACATCGTAGCAACTAACTTGTATATCGACGAGTTTGAGTTCTATGGTATGGTATTCACCAAGGCAACAGCAAGCAATGATGAGTACGAAGTAACATTCGATTTGAGCATCGCGCTTGAAGAAGGCGAATACGCAACTGAGGATTTCAATGCAAGCTATTGCGGTATTGTTCGCACATCTGATATGGCAGAAATTGCTATGACCGAGATTTCTGCTACCGTAACTGGCGAAGGCGGTGACCGCGTTATCAAGGCTGAGGTAGTAGGTAGCGATAATGTACTCTACAATATGGATCTTAGCTATGTAGTTCCAGAGGCAACTGATACCGTACAAGTGGTATTTGATAAGTTGGCAACAGCTGAGTACTACTCAAGCTCTGCAGACTACTATATCGTTAATCAAAACGAGAACTATATCGTAACATTGGATATCTTCGAGGAGAAAGGCAACCTCATGGGTGAGTACTCCGCAGAAGACTTTGATTTGTATTACACCCAATTGGGCGTAATCGATGGCGATACCACTGTTGTAACTATTGCTGACGCTAAGGCAGTAGTAACTCCAGTAGAGGAAGGCATCGTACTGCTCGAGGCTGAGTTGACCGGTATGGACGCTGTATTGTATAAGGTTAGCACCAAGGTAGATGTAGCAGACAAAGGTTTGCAATATGACGCTACCGAAGGTTTCCTTATGGACGAGTACACCACAGAGGACATCTATACTATCAACGACCAATCCGCTAACGGCTATATCATGTTCGACGTTGAGGCTGCTGATGGCAATGACTTGATGGGCTTGGTATTCTGGGTAGATGGTCCAGTTGATGGCACTCTCATTCCTACAGGTACCTATCAAATCAATGATAGCGGTGAGCCTGGCACCGTAAAGGCAAGTACTGGTATGGGTGCACAAGGTTTGACCTACTCATTGTATGCAACATTGGATGAAGAAGGTTACATTGTTGAACCATGTTGGTTCATGGTAGGTGGCGAAGTAGTAGTTAGCGAGAAGGATGGTATCTTGAGCATTTATGTAGATGCTGTTAACTCTAACAACTTGCCTATCTTCATCACTTGCGAGTATGACCTCAACACCAAACAAGGTTTGCAATACGATATGACTGAGGGTAGTGTAGAGCGCACCTACAGCGATGACGACCAAGTAAAATTCATTACCGATTATGTAGCACAATATGGCGAGTTGTATCTCGACATCACTGCTGCTGACGGTAGCGACAAGATCTCTGTTGCATTCTTGGTAGAAGCAACAGACCCAGCAATCGTCATCCCTGCTGGTACATATCCTATCACCAATACTGCTGCTACAGGTACCGTATTTGCTAGTCCAGGTGTACAAGACGGTAGCATTTATCCTTCTTACTATGGCGTAATGCACCCACAAGGTGGTATCAGCGTACCTTGCTACTTTATGGTAGATGGTCAGGTAGTGGTAGAGAATATCGAGGGTCACTTGAAGGTAACTATCGACGCGCTCAACTCTTACGACGTGCCTGCACATATCGTATATGAGGCAACGCAAGGTGATGATACTGGTCTTGACAACGTAGGGGCTGAGATGAAGGCTGTTAAGATGATTAAGAATAGCCAACTCATCATCATCCGCGATGGTAAGGCTTACAACGCACAAGGTGCACAAGTGAAGTAAGATATAAGACGCCCTTCGGGCTATAGGTTATAGGCTATAGGCGAAAGGCGAGAAGAAGTAAAGTAGGTGTGTCAGAATGATGACACACCTACTTTTGTTTATTGCCATTTCGACAAGGTTCGATAATGCTTCGCTCTTCCTTCGGTATCCCTTCGGTATTCTTTCGGCGAAGTTCCTATGAAGTTCCTATGAAGTCCCTATGCGGATAGATGGCAAGTAAGGGGAAAATAAGGGGAGAGTTGAGATGTACCACTGAACTTCTAAAGTAAAAATTTGTATATTCGCAATTTTTTTATTACCTTTGCAGAGTTTTATTAAATAGTCTATTATGCGCAAGATTTTTTTCTTACTTTTGTCTGTATTCTGCATGCAGGGAGTGTATGCAGCAATGGATACAATTTATTTGGAGTTTGACCACTTTTCTCAAGGTCCTAAGTACTACAATTCTGGCGATTGGTATGTGGTACTAGAGAATGAGGAGGATTGGGAAGTGTATCTCAATTGGAAAGCTCCTAAGGATAATTACTGCGGAACATTCCGTATGAATAAGTTCTTGGACGATTATTCTTACATATTCACACCTGACAATCGCGAGAATGGTGGCATTCACTTTAAGAATATCATCATGACAATCGCAGTGGAGGAAATCAGTCCAATGCTTGAACAGATAGAATTGAACGCCACTATAACCGGTACGGATGGTAATATCTACAAGGTGCATGCCACCCATGAGGTGATCAATGCCAAGGATGAGATAGATGTATCTATATTGGATGCTACTATAGAGACAGAGGAAGATGCTTATACTATTTCGGGTAAGAATACGGATTGGGATATTGCGCTCAAGGTGAATAGTTCCTCTATTATTGGCAGTTATACAGCATTAGATTACTTTGATCTCTCTGCTTCGCGCTTTGTATATCAAGGCAAGTCTATTACTCCGTTGCAATTAGAAGCACAAGTGGGTGTGGGTTACTTGACGGATAGTGTGTTGGCATATATGGCGCAGTGTAATATGCTGGGTAATGATACGGTGATTTATCATATGCTATTGGCCGTGCCATTCTCTGCTCCAATAGATACAGTAGATGTGAAGTGTGCGAATATGCGGATCGATGACACTTATGCAGAGGTGTATAATATGATGACTATTGCTGCGTCTAACGATGAGTATGATCTGCAAATAATGTATAAGGATAATGTTCTGCGTGAGCGTACATATACAGAAGCACTGGCACAGGTGTATGTGACGGATAAACAAACGGGTAATCAAGTGGAGTCGTTGACTACCAATGTATATGTAAAGCAACTTCATGCGGGCGAATATGCAGTGTATGGCGAGGCACGTTGTACGGATAATGTGGTGTATAACTTTGATTTAGCATGGGTGGTGCCTGCGACTACCGATACAATAGCCCTGCGCTTTGACCATACAGCTCGTGCGTCTTATTATCCACAGATGAACAACGACCTATTGCTCATCAATTCCAACGACCGCTACACTTTGAATCTTAATGTAGTTGGTGCAGAACTAGGAGGTGAATTTACGATGGAGCATATAGGGGAGTACTACACATCTTTGTCCGATGATGCGTTGAAGATGGATATTGAGTTGGCACAAGTGGAAGGTATGATTTATCAGTCCGGAGATACGACTTGGGTGCAAGCGCAGATGGTGGGTTTTGATGCGAAACTATATGATGTGCAGTTGTGGTATGCTGTACCTACGCCAACGGATACCGTAGAACTGACATTCAACGATGTGCCTTTTACTAACCATTTGGAGGAAGGTTACTATCAGTTGATTGCTTATACGGAGGATCAAGCACGCATGGTGTCCTTTACACCTGCAAGCCATGAGGTAGAAGGCACATTCGTTAATGATGGCATGTTTGGTCGATTTGGAGAAGGACATTATGACTTCTTTAATGATTATACCTATATTCAGGAATGGAATCCTAAGACTCGAGAGTATGATACCTATACCATAGAGAAAGGAGAACTGGTTGTTACTCTATCTGCGGAAGGCATCATCACGGCGCGTGCGGAAGTGGTAGGCGAGGATGCAAAGTTATATCGCATTACTATGTATTCTAAGTACGAGCGTCCTCATTTGGATTTTGATTCAGAGGATGGTGCTGTGGAGCGTGTGTATGGCGCAGAGGATGATGTCGTAATAGAAGATCATACGCAGCGTGATGGTTATATCATTTTCCAAGCCACAGCGCATGATCAATCAGATATGTTGGTGCTGTATTTCTTTGCTAATCAGGTGGATAGTGAGGTGATTATTCCTCAAGGAGTATATCCGATAAATCATTCGTTGATGGCTGGTACTGTGTTGTCAAGTACGGGTGCTAATGAGGATAATACCGTATCTCCGTCTTTGTATGCTAGTTTGACAGATGGCTATTTGGATGCGTTGTATTTCCTGGTTGATGGCACAGTGAAGGTAGAAAAAGTGTATGGTAAGTTGAGACTAGAGGTAGAGGCAGTCAACTCCTACGATGTGCCTGTGCATATTGTATATGATGCGCAGTCTACTGATGTAGAAAATGTAGAGCATACACAGACGAGCTCGAATAAGGTGCTTCGTGATGGTCGTTTGATAATTAATCATAGTGGTAAGGAATATACCATCTTAGGTGTCGAAATAAATAATTAACTAATCATACAAGCTTATGAAAAAACTTTTTTCTCTTTTCTTGTTAGCTTTTGTGGCGATTGGTCTTATGGCTGCGCCTGCTACACAAATCAAGAAATTATCTGATGCGTCTGCTCTGTCTGTCAATGAGCAACGCGCTTTACGTTTGATAAATCAAGATGTAACCAAACGTGCTAATCCTGCCGCAGTGGCAGAGAAATCGTTCAGCAAACGACATGCTTTGGGCATGAAGAAAGTCACTGCTGAGGATATTCTACTCAATGGAGAGGGCTTCCTTGTGGGACCAGAGTATGAAGCAGCTACGGGCGAGTGGTATATTGCATTAGAGGCTCAAGGGTATACTTTCCGCTTGTGCTGGTTCGGCGATGAAGATAACTATTGCGGAACCTATACGTTTGATGATATGAGTATGGATTACTCATGGGGATGGTATCAATCAGCAGATATGTTCTACGAGATTTATTTCCAAGATGTGACCATGACTGTTTCTGAGAAAGTAGAAGGAAGTCTCAAGCAAATTGTACTAGATGCGACTATCTTGGACACCAATGACCGTACTTACAAGGTGCATTCAGTACACAATGCCTTTACTCCTAAAAGTACAGTAGAGAGTACATTGGACAACAGCACGGTGACTATGGACTTTGGATATTATGTGTTGGAAGGTCGCAATAATGATTTGTCGGTAAAATTGGGTGTCATCTCTGACATTATCGAGGGCGAATATACCAAAGCTAGTTTTGATATGAATCAAACAAAGATCGTGTATAAAGGTGTGGAGCAACAAATGTTGCAGGCCAATATGATGATTGGTTTAAGCGACTTAGATAATGGTGGATTGGGATATGAGGCTGCATTGCATTTCTACAATCAAGATACCGTATTGCACAAAGTGTCAATGACAGTGCCATTGCCAGCAGCGAAAGATACGATTAAGGTGGAATGTCATAACTTGTTTGTAGATGAGTCATTTGCCAATCAGGGCCTGATGATGATAGGTGGTTCAAACAAAGAGTATGATATCTTTGCCATGTACGAGGACTTCTATGCAGAAGCGGGTGTGTATGAGAACATAGCCTTAACAGTAACAGATAAGAATACTTGGCTAGATTGTTCTTCTATCCGTGGTACATTAACTTTGAAAGAAACTGCTGATGGTTGGGAGGCAAACATCGAGGCATATTGCGACGATTATAATTGGTACTCCATTGATATGAATTATGAAGTGCCAGAGCCAACCAAAACAGTGAAAGTAGCGTTTGATGAAAGTGCTTTGGCTAGCTTCCGTGCCGATCAATTGAATATGATTCAACTTATTCAGTATGCGGATGATTATGAGGCTTCTATCACTATCTATAATACGGGTTTGGGTGAATCATTTGACATGGAGAAAGTGTTGATGGATTATACCGAGTTCTATGATTGGACCGTGGAGTCTAGTGTAGAGATTGCAGATATCAAAGGTGTGCTGAACCAACGTGGTGATACCACCATTATCAATGCTAGCTATATTGGCTTCAATGCGGTACAATACGATGTGGAGTTCTGGTATGTTGTACCTACCCCTATTGACACGGTAGAGATTGAGATGCCAGTTAAGTTTACCAATGCGTTGCAGGAAGGTTATTACATATTGTCTTCTTATACGCCAGATAATTCTATCTTTATCTCGTTGAGTCCTTTGACTGATGGAGAAGTAGGTGGTACCTTTATCAATGACGGTATGTTTGGTAAGTTTGGTGCTGACGGTGGTCGCTATGATTTCTATAGTGGAAATTCCTTTATCTATGTAGAGTCAGAGTGGCAAAACTATACTATCGAGAAAGGTGAGTTGGTGGTTGAACATGCCACAGATGGCACCATTACCGCAGAGGCTAAGTTTATTGCCCGCAATGGTGTATATTATCATGTGAAGATGACTTCGGAGTATAATGTGCATCTTGATTTCGATGAGCCAGAAGAGATTATTGATCGTACCTATACTACGGATGATTATGTGACGATAGATGATCAAACAGAAAAGAATGGTTATATTTATCTAGCATTAGAAGCTGCAGATGGTTCGGATATGGCGGCGTTCTTCTTCTTTGTAGAGGAGGCAGACGAGGATATCATTGTGCCTGCAGGTATGTACCCAATCGATGCATCAGAGGAGTATGGTACCGTACAAGCTAACCCTGGCGTACAAGGTGATGGCGTATGGCCATCGTTCTATGCTCGCATGATGGAAGATGGTTCATTGATTACACCATTGTGGTTGCTGGTTGATGGAACCGTAGAGGTGACAAAGACAGAGGATGGTAAACCATATTTGGAAGTGAATGCAGTTAACTCTTATGGTGTGGAGGTGCATATCGTCTTCGATGGCACAGCTACTGGTCTTGAAAATATCAATGTGAATATTGAAGGAATCCGCAAACAAATCATTGATGGTCAGCTTGTGATTATCCGTGATGGTAAGGCGTACAATGCTCACGGATCACAAGTGAAGTAGAAGGATTTATAGGTATGAAAGAGGCTTACTTTTTTGATATGGATGGTGTTCTATTTGACTCCATGCCTCATCATGCCATAGCATGGGGGAAGGTTATGGAACAACATAACCTTCCTTTCAGTGCTTATGACTGTTATGTCAACGAGGGGCGTACTGGTGAATCGGTGATCCGTGAAGCGATGTGGAAAGCTCGCAATCGCGATGCGACACCCGAGGAGATACAAACCATATACGCAGAGAAATCGGCGTATTTTACGATGCTAGAGCAAAAGGCTGGTGGTACACCTGCTGTGCCTGGTGTAGCGGATGTACTGCAGTATATTCATGCTTGTGGTAATGATATTTGGGTGGTTACGGGTAGTGGTATGCGTAGCTTGCTAGATAATCTCAATAAGGTTCTTCCTGCGGTTTTTGCAAAAGAGAGAATGATTACTGCTTTTGATGTGGTGAAAGGCAAGCCAGATCCAGAACCCTATCTCAAAGCATGGGAACGTTCAGGTTTGAGCAAAGAGCAATGTATTGTGATAGAGAATGCACCTTTGGGAGTGCGCTCAGGCAAAGCGGCAGGATTGAAAGTGTACGCAGTAAACACAGGGATATTATCTCGGGAAGATCTTATGCAAGCAGGTGCTGATAAAGTGTTTGATTCTATGAGTGATTTATTTAAAGAGATAAGTAAATAAGGTTTTTAGAGAAAAATATATGTAATACTTGCACAATTCAAAAAAATATTGTAATTTTGCATGAGAATTGCTAATAAACAACAAAGAAAGCTATAAAGAGATGGAAAATCGTAGATTCGAAAGAAAGAACGAACCAGAAATCGTGTATTCTCGTTCGGTAAAAGCGGGCAAACGTATTTATTATTTAGATGTGAAGAAAGCTCGCAATGAGGATTTGTATTTGTGTATCACAGAGAGCAAACGTAAGCAAACAGGCGAGGCAGAACCACCACAATTTGAGAAGCACAAAGTGTTCTTGTATAAAGAGGATTTTGCACACTTCACAGAGGGACTTAATGATGTGATCGGTTTTGTTCAAAGTCAACTAGGTGCTATTGAGGAACGCAAAGAGTGGACCCCAGAAAGCGAAGAAACTGTTGCTCCTGAGGAGACCAAAAACGAGAAGACTGAGGATAAGTCAATCTTAGGTAGTATCTTGAATAAATTGAAGGGATAAACTATAAGTGAGAGATAATCTCATCTGCTACCTCCTCCTTAGACATAAGGGGGAGGTTTTTTATTGTACCATTAGGGTAAAGGAACGTTACCTTGTTGGTATCTGTACCAAAACCTGCACCTGTATCTTGTAGCGAGTTGAGTACGATCATATCCAAGTTTTTGGATTGAAGTTTGCGTTGGGCATTATGCATCTCGTCATGCGTTTCGAGTGCAAACCCTACCAATTGTTGGTCTGCTCGTTTACGTTGACCAAGTGTCGCAGCAATATCAGTAGTGGTGGTCATCTCAATAGTCATGCTTGTTTGCCCAGGTTGTTTTTTGATTTTTTGCTCTGCTTTGTTGGCTGGTGTGAAATCTGCTACAGCGGCACATAGAATACTTATATCGGCCGCATCAAATGATTTTAGTGCTTCTTGGCACATCTCAGCAGCAGATTGGACGGGTACAACGGTTAATGGAGTAAAAGCTTGCCATGCTTGCAAAGAAACTTGACAAGGACCTGATATCAGTGTGACATTTGCACCTCTTTTAAGGCACGCACGCGCGAGCGCGTAACCCATTTTCCCTGTTGATGCATTCGTGATATAACGAACAGGGTCAATAGCCTCGTGGGTGGGACCAGCTGTGATGAGGACTTGTTTGCCGAGTAGAGTTTTTGGGGTGAGTGCATATTCTGCTGCTGCTACCAATACCTCAATCTCCTGCATGCGTCCCTTGCCGCTAGTGCCACATGCCAGTTCGCCACTAGCTGCATCTAGCATAGTGATGTTCTCCCATTGTGCTAATTGGTGTATCGCATGTTGTGTGGCAGGGGAATCATACATATTGGTATTCATCGCTGGGGCAATGACTACTGGCTTGCGCATAGCAGCAAATGTGGTGGTGAGCGCATCATCCGCTATCCCATGTGTCATTTTGCAGAGCAGATTGGCAGTAGCAGGCGCGATGAGCATGAGGTCTGCCCAATCGGGTAGGGAGATATGCTCTGTGCTGTGTTCGTTAATGGCGGCAAACACATCCGAATATACAGGATTTCCGCTAACCGTTTGCAAGGTAAGAGAAGTGACAAACTCCAAGGCGTTCTTGGTAGTTGTCACTTTCACTATAGCACCTGCTTTACGTAGCTGACGAATCAGTTCTGGAATCTTATATGCTGCGATACCTCCACTGATTCCTACGAGTATATGTTTGCCTTGAAGAATCACTTCAGCGCTTCGTCTTTATTGCTTCCTCTGTAGATGAGTTGGCCATCAATGAACTCTTGAGTTGCGATCAAAGATGGTTTAGGAAGAGCCTCGTAATTTTTTGAGATTTCAATTTGCTCCAAGTTCTCGTAGGTGTCATCCATAGAGTCTTGAGGTACAGAGAAATCTTGCAATTTTGCATCCAACTCTTTCTTGAGGGCGGTGCTGATTTGGTTGCTACGTTTACCGATGATAGCAACTGTTTCATACACATTTCCTACGTTTTCTGTGAGTTCGTTCATGTCCCTAGTGATAGTGTTGTTAGGGGCAGTAGTTTTTTTGTAGTCGATCATATCTGTTATATTAAATTTGATTTCGTTAGTATTGCAACAATATCTTATTGAGATCCTTATGGATTCTTTCTGCGGCTGCGCGATGTTTGGAGTTAGGGTACTGAGTCACAAAACTATAGTACTCATCTTCTGTGTCTCGTGCTCGTTCCTCGCGTTTGCTGTCCAATGAATTAACTAATTGTTGGTATTTGGCTTGTAGGATCAACCAGTTAAGTTCTTCTTGATACTTGTTCGTTGGATAGTCTTTCATTGCATTTTTTGCAACAATTTCAGCACTCAAATAATTGTTACCAAGGTATGTTCCCAAATTATAATAAAGCTTGGCACTAAGATATTCTTTGTAAGCTAATTTATCATATAACTCGTTCATTTCTTGGTATGCTTGTTGTGCGTAAGGACTATCAGGATATAATTCTACGAATTGGGTAAAAAACTCAATAGCCTTTTTAGTTTCTGTTTGATCTAATCTTGCATCTGGGGCATTCAAGTAGTAACAGTGTCCCACTTGGAAACGAGCTTCTATGATGTAACGTCCTTTAGGGTAGTTACGGATATATGCTTGATAATATTCTGCTGCGCCAGAGTAGTCTTTCTGTCCCATATAGCAGCGAGAAAGGTAGATGAGTACATCTTGTGATCGATCTGTACCTCGATAGTATGATGTGACTTCATCTAAAAGTGTCTGGGCTTTGATGTATTGCTTGTCATTGAAATACGACAAGGCTTTTTGGTATTTTAACTCGGTGTCTTTTGACTTAAGTATAGCTTGATACTCTCCACAAGAAGAGAAACCAAGTATCAATATACTTAGACAAGATAAAAACGCTATTTTATACCAATTTGATTTCATTTATTGGGCATAATAATGTTAATATACAAAATCAGCCTGCAAAGGTAGTGATTTTTTTTGATATTTGCAAATAAATGCAATTAATTTGCTCAAAATTTGTCTATGTGCAGGAAAAATATTAACTTTGCAACCCATAAATATTAAAATGTTAGTATCATGAATAGTGCTTTGGCGGCCTTGATAGGCTTAGTATTATCAATAGTCTTGATAATAAGAAAATTATCTCCTGTATATAGTTTGATTCTAGGAGCATTAGTGGGTGGTTTGTTAGCCGGTTGGGGCTTGGAGAATACGGTTGCGCAAATGATCTCAGGTGTTAAGGATATAACTCCAGCTATTGTTCGTATCATTGCGGCGGGTGTTTTGACAGGCATGTTAGTCAAAACGGGTGCTGCTTCTACTATTGCTCGCAGTATTATCAAGGCTCTTGGACAAAAATATATCTACTTAGCATTGGCTTTGTCCGCGCTTTTGTTGACGGCGATGGGAGTGTTTATTGATGTAGCAGTTATTACCATAGCGCCGATTGCAATCATCATGGGTAATCGTTTGAAACTATCTAAGTTCAAACTGCTTCTTGCTATGATTGGTGGAGGAAAATGTGGTAATATTCTCTCGCCTAACCCTAATACTATTATTGCAGCCGAGAATTTTGATGCACCTTTATCATCTGTGATGGCAGCGGGCGTGCTTCCTGCAATAGTCAGCTTATTGGTGACAGTGTTCGTGATTATACCTCTTATGCCCAAAGGTGAGTTGATGGAGGGAGAACTCCAAGAGGAGAAAGACGAACAACTACCTGCATTATGGCGTAGTCTAATCGGACCAATTGTGACGATTTTATTGTTAGCTCTACGTCCTATTGCGGGCATTGTAGTGGATCCTATGATAGCATTGCCAGTGGGTGGTGTGGTAGGTATTATAGCCACTGGTCATTGGAAAAATATGTCCGCATGCCTATCCTATGGTTTGGATAAAATGTCTGGTATCGCCATCCTATTAGTTGGTACAGGCACTTTGGCTGGTGTGATCAAGGCTTCGGCAATCAAAGATGTATTAGTAGGTATGTTAGCGGGTTGGAGCAATGGCGGTACACTAATGGCGCCTATCGCAGGTGCATTGATGTCTGCCGCAACTGCTTCTACTACCGCAGGTGCTACTATTGCATCGGCTTCTTTTGCTGATGCTATTGTTGCTGCTGGAGTGACTGCAATCTGGGGCGCAGCGATGGTGAATGCGGGTGCTACTATCCTAGATCACCTGCCACATGGGTCGTTCTTCCATGCTACTGGTGGCTCAATGGGTATGAGCGTAAAAGAGCGTTTGAAACTGATACCTTATGAGTCTATCGTGGGTTTGGTATTGACTATTTGTAGTGTAGCCATGTATTTGTTCGTTTAGAATTTAGTGTTAAGAGATATGAAGATTGTTATTGCATCTGATTCATTCAAGGGCTCGATGAGTTCGTTGGATGTCGCTACTGCAGCTAGTGCGGGTGTCATTGAAGTTTATCCTGACTCAGAGATTGTTCCTGTCAATGTTGCCGATGGCGGTGAGGGTACTGTTGAGGCCATCGTGGATGCCCTAGGAGGAGAAATTGTTAAAGTCCAAGTGAGCGACCCCCTGGGGCGTAAGATAGAAACCAGTTATGGTATTGCAGGTGAGACGGCTATTTTAGAGATGGCAGCAGCTAGTGGTTTGCCACTACTCACAGTTGAAGAGCGCAACCCTTGGGCTACCTCTACGCTAGGTACGGGTGAGATGATTATGGATGCGATTTCACGTGGTTGTCGTAAGTTCTTAGTAGGAATTGGCGGTAGTTCTACTAATGATGCAGGTGTGGGGATGTTGCAAGCTATGGGCTTTCGTTTTTATGATGCCAACGGCGAACTCATTACGCAGGGGTGTGGAGGTATGTTAGGCTCCATCGCACGTATTGACGATAGCCTCGTGAGTGCAGCGGTCAAGGAATCACAGTTCACTGTGGCATGCGATGTAGATACTCCTTTTTGTGGTCCAGAAGGAGCCGCTCCTGTCTTTGCTCCTCAAAAAGGTGCAGATGTTGAGATGGTAAAACGTTTGGACGAAGGTATGGCATCTTTCGCCAAAGTAATTACGGAGAAGTATGCGATAGATATTGTTCCTGTGGCTGGCGCAGGTGCTGCTGGGGGTATGGGCGGTGCTTTTCGTGCTTTCTTAGGGGCTACCCTTAAAAAAGGTATTGACATGGTGCTTGATGCCATTGATTTTGACACGACTATTCAGGGTGCCAATCTTGTAATTACGGGCGAAGGTAAGGTGGACTTCCAAACAGCCAAGGGGAAAACTGCAGCGGGCGTACTCAACCGTGCTAAACAACAACACATCCCCGTGGTAGCCATAGGTGGCTGTGTGGAGATGTGTGATAGTCTTGTGCAAATGGGTTTCGCGGGTATCTATCCTATTTTGGAAGAGAAAGTACCGTTGGAGATAGCCATGCAACGCGATTTTGCGATGAACAATGTGCGTAAAACAGTAGCAAGGATAGTGCCTAACTACCTAGGTTAATCTACCTTCCACCTCGAAGAGGTTGATATACGCAACGAATCTGCTTGAGCAATAATCAAATAACAAGCAGCATCAGGAATGCACTCAATCATATTGAGTGCTTCTTTTTCGCCCAATACCATACATGCCGTAGCTAAAGCATCTGCTCGCATACAACTGCTAGCGATCACTGTAGCGCTAAGTAAAGAATGTTCTACTGGATAACCTGTACGTGGATCAATGGTATGACTACGACGCTCATCGCCTACAATATAGTATTGTAGATAATTGCCTGATGTGGCCATGCAAAGATTAGTACTAGCAATAACTTCTTGCAATTCTTTTTCCATGCCTGTTGCGTCTATCTTGGGTTTGCTGATACCGACGCGCCATGGTTGACCTTTATTATTGACACCCTCTAGTACTACTTCGCCACCGATATCCACGAGCAAGTTCTCGCAACCTTGTCTGCGGAGGGTGTTAGCCACAACATCACAAGCGTAACCTTTAGCTATTGCGCTGGCATCTAAGGTGATACGTCCATCGTCTTTTAGTAGGCAATGATTGTCTAAATGCACTTTATGATATCCCACTAATGCTTTGATGCTGTCTAAATGAATATCTTGGTTCTTGGTTTTTGGCTCTTGGCTCCTTGTGCCAAACCCCCAAGCATTGACGAGAGGGGCAACAGTTATATCAAATGCACCGTCAGATAGTTGACTGATAGCTTGTGCCTCATTGAACATGGTAATAAACAATGAATCTAGAACCACGCTATCATTACGATTAATCTTGCTGATGACGGAATTAGAATTGAATATGCTGAGCGATTCATCTACCGCTTTCAGGGCAGCCATAACGCTATCATGATAATCTTCGGTCGCTTCGTATCGAATATTATAATAGGTGCCGAAAATCTTACCTTGGTTATGGTAATACTGTGTTTTAGGGGTATTAGGCAATAATAGCAGCATGACTGCTGCTATTATTGCAAATCCCAAAGCCGTCCACTTCTTCATTTCTTACGCTTTCTTGTAAATAGTCAATGGTAAATAGTCAGTGGTCTTACCACTCGGTGCTGAAGTATAGACAACCTCCTATGCTCCAATTGAAACGCTGATCCAATTTGTTGCTGAGTTCTGTGGTTACATTGGTTTTGTCAATGCCATAGCAATTGAGCATACACTCTGCCCACAGACCTAACTCAATATCCTTCAGTTCGAAGTAGCGTTCTGCTCTAAGGTGTATGTTGTTGATGGCTACAGTCTTAGCGTTTTTCCATACTTCCTCATAGCCAGAGTATATGCCTAACCAAGGGGTAAAACCGATATTAGTCTGTAGGTCAATACCTAATGGCAGATTAAATGTGTATCCCACTTGGATATAGGTGGACCAAGCGCGTTTCCACTCGTCGTTCTCGTCTTGGTAGCAGTCCGCACCATAGATAGTGGTGTACCAGTCTAGCGACAATGGCACCTTTTCAATCAAATCGCCAAGGTGGAAACCTACGTGCGCTTCCATCGTTGTACTCAAATCATCTGGACTTACATTGTTTTGGAATCCTCCTTTTGGGAAATAAGGCTCGTCATTGAAATAATACAAGTGAGTTAAATCCACTTGCACACCATAGTTGTCATATCCGATGGTAATATCCAACTCTGGGTTCAATTCTTCAAAGGTCCAATTATAAGCGCCGATATTTGCCCAACCAGATACATATAATCCCCGCCAATCCAAGGTTACAGATGGTTGAATAGACATGCCACCTAGATTTTGTCCGCGCCAAAGATACGAACTGACTACATCAGCTCCCACTTCTATTGACAAGCCTATCTCCTTGGGTTGATCTGTATCCCCAGCGAAGGCTTTGAAAGAAAAAGCACTAACGCCGATGAGCGCTAGTGCTAAAATGATGATTACTCTTTTCATTTATTCAAATTGCTCATCAAAGTGCATTTTTGGTAGCCCATGCGAGGCGTAATGCCACTTCAAGAATCTTTGTATCTTCCAAGATGACGATACCGCCGTCTGGACCTTGCTCAATATGATAACCTACTGTGGCTGTGCCGTTGAAATATGCGCGAACATCGTCAGCGGTCATACCTAACTCTTCAGCGATAACCGCTGAACTACCCTTTGGAAGGCTATCCTTCACTTCTCTCAATTTGTTGAATGTTGTGCGAATCATAGTAACTTATTTTGTTAATAGTTAATATTTTATAAATTATTTTGCTACGAATTAGAGACTTTGAATGTCATTTCGTTTGCAAAGGTACAAAATATATTTCAATTGTGCAAATTTTTTCGCAATTCTGTAGAAGAAATTTCAAAATATGGAGCATTCGCTAATAATTGTACCTCTTTGATATGCGCAGTTCCTAACTCTTGCATCATTTGTTCTACACTTTTGCCACTTCCTTTGCGTGGATAAACTAGAATCCTAAAATTTTCTAGTAGATAGGTATATTCTCTCCATTTTGGGAAAATCTCAAGATTATCTTCGCCGATGATGAGGGTAAATTCATGTTGTGGATATTGTTTTTGCAGTTCCCTCAATGTGTTGGCTGTGTAGTTAGGGCGGGGGAGGGTAAACTCAAAGTCTGACACTATTATCCTTTTGCCACTAGCCAATCGCCCATCGCCAATAGCCTCTTTGGCTGCTGCCAAACGCTTCTGTTCATCAGCTAAAATAGATGCATCTTTTAATGGATTATTGGGTGATACCATGAGCCATACCTCATCCAAATCGGTGTTTTCTACCACCCACTGAGCCAAACCCGTATGACCAAAATGTATCGGGTTAAACGATCCCCCGTAAATTCCTATCTTCATTGAATGAGTTGGTCTAATTCTCTTTTGGCGCTTTCCAAATCATCGTTGATAACAATGTGATCAAAATAGGGTGCATCAGCCATTTCTATTTCGGCTTTGGCGAGGCGTGTTTGTATCATTTCTTCGCTGGTGTCGCCACGTCCGTGCAAACGGCGGGACAATTCTTCCACAGATGGTGGTGCTACAAATATCGCCAATGCCTCATCGCCAAAGATACGTTTGAGGTTCAAGCCACCTTTCACATCAATATCAAATACGATAGTTCTGCCAGCCGCCTGAATACGGTCAATCTCGGACTTCAATGTGCCGTAGTACAAGCCTTCATATACTTGCTCGTATTCGATGAAATCGTTGTTTTGTATGTGTTGTTCAAACTCCTCACGGGAGATGAAGTAGTACTCTTTGCCGTGTTGCTCTTGCCCACGTGGAGCACGAGTAGTGGCTGAGATAGATAGTTCGTATTGCCCAGGGTAGGTCTCTAACAAGTGTTTGACCATAGTTGACTTGCCTGACCCGCTAGGCGCACAGAGAATAATAATCATAGGGATTTACTATTTAACTATTTACAATTTGTTTGCAAAGGTACGACTTTTTTTTGAGATATGCAAGAATATTCAAAATTTCTCCCTGCCTTTACACCCTACACCTTACACCCACGGGGTCATACAATACCCTTGTAATACCGTTACCACTCCGATACCACTCCGTTACCACTCTGAACCTTTACCGAAAGAACTCCGAAAGAACTCCGAAGGAAGAGCGAAGCTTAATGAATTAAAAACTACCCTTGCGCAAAGGTAGCGCAAGGGTAGCCAAAATGAAGGTATATCCCCAAGGGATAATTCTCAACTATTTTAGAAATTCAATGCTAAACCAATACCATTTTTGCTACTGGTTAAGCCTAATGTAATTGCTGGGCGAGAATTACTATCGTTAAAAGTTTGTATGACATTTTTATTATTATATCCTACACAAAGCAACGGAATAGATGTAACTACAGATACAATACCAATAGGCCATAATGCATATCCTGCTATAATACCCTCGTCTGATGGCTCATACCAGCAGTGATAATGGCCACCAGCATCATAATATTCCATAAAATCTTCGTGTAAATTGCACATGCCTCCAGTAAAAATCAAAGCTAATCCACCGCCGAACAAAGACCATCCAGCAGTTTTAATATTTTTATTTTTCATATATTTTAAATATACCTCTCGGTTGTTGTTACGGAAGAATATTTCAAGGGCTTTTTCATCCATTTGAGTGTCACCATAAGAATACTTCTTCATGCCAAATAAACGTCGCTCTTGTGCAGAGTTTTGAACAAGCATTGGAACTTGAGATGAATTACCTTCATCAACTAATTGTTCATACACTACTGAGGTGTCTCTTTGAATAACTATTATCGTGTCCTTCTTTATCTCTCGCTCGTTTACTATTATTTCATTTACACCTCCATACATAAAGAAAAAAGAGTCACTTTGAGTGCTTTGTCCTAATGCTAACATAGATAAGGACACAAAATACAATATATTTAAAAATCGTTTCATATATTTGATTATTAAATTGTTAGGTTATTTGAGATTATTTTGCACTATTATATGTGTTCAAGAAGTTTATATCTTTTTCTGTCGCTTTACGGAAATTTTTATACTTTCCTACATAACCTGTCACTTTTACTTCTACTTCTGTTTTGTTGGCATTAGGTGTGATGATAAAGATAGGTGCAACAATTTCATCTGCTTGATATTTAACCGCAGCATTTGCAATAACTAGACTTTTCCATTGTTTAACAAATGCTGGTTCGACACCTGTATTTAGTTGGCGTTTAAATTCTTCCTCAAACTTTTTGTGTTGTGATGCAGTCATTTGCTGTTTTGTACTAAAGTTTTGGCTATATGTAATTTTCGTAGGAGTCACTTCTAAGTCGGCTACATTAGGAAAAATAAATGTTTCACTTCGATTAGGATTTGAGTAGTTTGCTGTTGCCTCTTGATAATAGAATGAATATTCATTTATTGGCTCGGGCTGTGTTTGGGTAACAATCGTTTGCTTTTGAGTGGTTGTTACGCTTGTCTGTTTGCCCATAACAGTTGTTTCTGTATTCTTTGTGGGAACATTAGGTGTGGTAGTGGAAAGAAAACTTGTCGTTTGGCAACTGCTAAACACGAGTACAGATACTCCAAAAAGAAAAGAAGGGATATAACTTTTCATAAAAACTCTCCCTAATTGTGTCGGGAACAACTTTTATTGCCTACATGATTCCGCTGTAGAACATCAATAAATACAAAAAGCGTGGAACCTTACCTTTGCTTATTCTCCATTCTGAGGTCTTGGAATACCTTTCCTATAAGAATAAGCAAGCAACGCCCACGCCGAATATGAAATGCCACCAAACAGAGCAATCCCGAAGGACGCTCTGCGGGCGGGATATACATATCCCAAAGGGCGTCTATTGCCTTCTTGTTTTGGATAGGTTGAAAGTTTCCAAGTTTCAGAATGCCAAAACAAGCGCTAATAAACGCTTTTATAATATGTCCTCCTGTTTTACGTCGGGGAGCGACGGTATTTCTAGGTCAAGTGACCCTTGCGGCTGCAAAGGTACAAAATAATTTTGAATTATGCAAAAGAAAAATTACGAATCTTAAGATTTGATATGTTTTGTATTTGGAAGTTCCTAGGTTGTTCCTTGGTTCATCCTTGGTCTTTTATAGCTAAGCTACAAAGTAACTACAAAGAAGTGGAATCTTAATAAAAGTACTTTTTAGGTTAAAGGTACATAAAAATCGCCATCTATGCATAGGGCATAAATGGCGATAATAAAACTTACGTTGATTTTTGTATCCCTTGTCTTACAACACATTCAACACTTGCTCTTTGATTTGCTCGAGGATATCTTTCATCTTCACTACGATGATTTGCATCTCACTTTGGTTGCTTTTGCTGCCGAGTGTATTGATCTCGCGACCCATCTCTTGTGCAATAAAACCAAGTTTTTTGCCCACACCAGCTCCTTCGCTATCCATGGTCTCACGGAAATACTTCAAGTGATTAGTCAGGCGTACTTTCTCCTCGGTGATATCTAGTTTCTCAAGATAGAATATCATCTCTTGCTCCAATCGGTTATGATCAATGGCTTGTTGCGTGGTAGCAGACAACTGCTCCAAGTTCGCTTCAATGCGGGCTTTAATTTTCTCTACACGACTTTGCTCGTAAGGTTCTACCTCCGCGAGTAGGGTAGCAATGGCATCCAATTTCTCGCAGAACATCTGGTAGAGCGACAAACCCTCTTGCTCGCGAAACGCATTGAACTGCTTAATAGCCTCCTCAATAGTTCGAATCACTACAGCCCACTCCTCATCGCTTATCTCGTTGGATTCTTGTATTTTAGTTACATCCGGCATGCGCAGAATTGCACCTACAATGTCTTGATTGTTGGCCCAACCTAGTTCTTGTTGTAGCGCGGTCAACTCCTTATAATAATACGCAAAGGCCTCGCGGTTGATAGGAGCATATGCCACTGTTTGGTCCGCACTTGCCGCATCTTGGTAGTAGATACTGAGGTCTATTTTTCCGCGCTCTAAGCGTTGTCCTATCAGAGTGCGAATCTCCAACTCCTTGCTGCGCAATTGGGGAGCAATGCGTACACCGAGGTCAAGCGATTTGGAATTGAGACTCTTGATTTCTACGACTAGTTTCTTGTTATTGGCTACCAAGCACTCTGCTTTGCCGTAGCCTGTCATGGAGAATATCATAATTATGAATTAAGAATTATGAATTTTGAGTTTGTTCTATGTTATTTTGTGTTGTGTCGTTAGGTTGTGCTTGTTGTTGGAAATACGCAGGTGGACCATACATAACCGTAGGTCGGCGGTCCTGTTTAACAGGTTGTTGTTGCGTTTTGCATCCTGCCAGCACAGCAATCAGTGCTCCTAATATAAGATTGATGATTTTTCTCATTTTCCGATACAGAATTTGCTAAAAATATTATTCAAAACCTCTTGTGAGGAAATTTGTCCTGTGATTTCTCCGAGCGCACTTAGACAGTCTTGCAGATCCATGCTCAGGAACTCTCCACTAACCTGCATGTGTAAACCCTCTTGCACTCGTCTGATAGCTTCTTGGGCGCGAACCAATGCTTCATAGTGACGTGTGTTACTGATGGTTACCGCATTGCGCATATCGCATTGCTCTGTGGCATAGGTGATTAATTGTTTTTTTAGTACTTCCACATCACCACTCTTGGCAGAGAGGAAAATCCTCTCCTCGCCTTTCGCCTCTCGCCTTTCGCCTAACAAATCCACCTTATTATATACTTGGATAATCTTTTTCTCGCTTATATCCTCCAGTTCAGATAGGGTATCCACAGGCTTTGTCGCATCTTGCAAGTGAATAATCACGGCTGCTTTTTGTGCTGCCTGACGACTACGTTCTATACCCATGTTCTCGATGGTATCCTCGGTTTGTCTAAGACCAGCGGTATCAATAAAACGGAATAGCATGCCACCAATGACTAATGTGTCTTCAATCGTGTCACGAGTGGTACCTTGGATATCGCTTACAATAGCACGCTCTTCGCCCAAAAGGGCATTGAGTAGGGTAGATTTGCCCACGTTGGGCGCACCTATGATGGCTACTGGAATACCTTGTTTGATAGCATTACCCGTCTTAAACGAAGCCACTAAACGACCGATTTTAGTATCAATCTCCTGTGCTAGTTCGTTCAGCTGACTGCGATCGGCAAACTCCAATTCCTCGTGGTCGGCAAAGTCTAGTTCTAGTTCAATGAGCGAAGTGATTGTTAGTAATCGCTCTCTCAATGCCGCTAACTCGTTGGATATACCTCCGCGCAACTGACTGAGTGCGAGGTCTTTCTCTGCTTTGGTTTGTGCAGCAATCAAGTCGGCTACTGCCTCTGCCTCTGTGAGATCCATCTTGCCGTTGAGGAAAGCACGTTGGGTAAACTCGCCTGCTTTAGCCAATTGGCAACCAGCATCTACTAACCACTGAAGTAAGGTCTGTTGGATATACAAACTACCGTGACAGGCTATCTCTACGACATCTTCTCCTGTGAAGGAATGAGGTGCACGGAATACGCTGACTAGCACTTGATCCAGTATATCATCCTCGCCTTTAACCTCTAACCTATCACCTTTAATCTCTCGCCTTATCTCCCCATAATGTACAGTATATGCTGCGGCTTCCAATAGCGACTTGCGACCATGAAAAAGGCTATCCACAATTGGAATGGCAGACTCTCCGCTCACACGGATAACAGCGATTCCACCGCTTCCGTATGGGGTTGATATGGCGCAAATAGTATTCATTTCTTCAGTCTTAACCATTGCCATTCGTTATGGCAATTTGTTTCTGTATGTTTTAATCCTACTTGTTCGGCTGCTTGGGTCAAATAGGCGATGTCCTCTTTGTAGAAACCACTCAACCATAGTTCTCCGCCCTCTCTTAGGTTCTTGGCGTAGGCTGGCATATGCTCTATGAGGATATTGCGATGGATATTAGCGAGTATCAAATCGTATTCGCCATCGGGTGGGGTACTACCCAATCGCACATCCAACTCGACAGCGTTTGATTGGGCATTTTCTAGCGTGTTTGCCACACTTTTGTCATCAATATCTACAGCTACCACTTGACTTGCGCCACATTTTTTAGCCATGATGCCCAAAATTCCTGTACCACAACCCATATCCAGCACATTACGATTAGGGGCAAACCAATCCTGTTCTTTAGCCTGTAGCAGGGCTTCAATCATCATGCTCGTTGTCTCGTGATGACCTGCCCCGAAGGCGCAATGTGGAGTAATCCGCACACCGAGAGGCAATTCTAAAATCTCGTGATCTGCTTCCCATTGTGCATTCCAATTGATGTCTTCGCATAGTTCGATGCTCAGCAACTCAACGCCCTCTGTGTCCGCAATCAAGGTCTCAATGGCTTCTTGGTTGTCTTCTAGGATGGAAGTCTGTATATAGGCGTTTTCTCCGTCAAAAACTTCGAAACCTACATCACAAAGCGCTTGCTCAAGTAAGTCTTGTTCCCACTCTTGAGCAAAGGAATATTTCAGATGTACAACGGAATATTGCATATATATATTCTAAATCTTACAGCGTAGCGTTCTAACAACGCAGTGGTCTAACCTCTAACAGCGAAGCGGTCTTTTAAAAATACGGATTATACTGTCGTTCGTGCGCGATGGAGGTGGGATAGCCATGTCCAGGATACACTTTGGTCTCTTCTGGCAGTACGATGAGTTTTTTCAGCGAACGAATGAGTTCCCCCATATCTCCACCTGGCAAGTCGGTACGACCTATGGACTCTTGGAAGAGAGTATCACCTGTGAAGAGGATATTCTCGTTTGGTATATAATAACATACGCAATCCTCTTTGTGTCCAGGGGTGCGGATAACTTGGATATCAAAACCCTCTATTGGCAGATTGCCTTCTGCAGGTTGAATGATGGCAGTAAGACCATAGGTCTTTTCTACGAACTCTTGCCCGCATATATGGTCAGGGTGGGCATGGGTAATCAATAATGCCACGGGTGTCAATTGATGGGACTGGATATACTGCGCAAAGCGTTGTTGCTCGCGCATCTCGTACATACCCGCATCAATGATGACGGCTTTTTGCTCATCATTGATCAATAAATAAGTACACTCCCTATAGGGATTAAAATAGAATGTTTCTATATTCATCGCCTTTAACCTTTAACCTTTAACCTTTAACCTTTCGCCTTTAACCTTTCGCCTCTAGCCTCTCGCCTACAACGGCAAATATATCACATACTTCTCTTTGTACCATTCGTCTTTGAAGAAGTCCGTGATAGGTGTTTGTTCTACGTATTTTTTGAATTCGTGTAGTTCTCCTTCTAGTTTGCCACCTTTTAATACCATCAAGCCGTTAGGCATAGCATTTTGGTGTTTTTTGCTCACATTTTTGCGCACTAGTTTTACTAGGTCTCCCATTGGCATAACCGCGCGGGAGATGACAAAATCATATAGTCCTTTCTCTTCTTCTATTCGCTCTTTGATGCATCGAACATTCTGTAGTCCTAGTGATTTAGCCACCTCGCTGGCAACGAGTATTTTTTTACCGATGCTATCTACCAGTGTAAATTGGCATTCAGGAAACAAAATAGCCAAAGGAATACCAGGAAAACCTCCGCCTGTGCCCACATCGAGTAGGGTGGTGCCAGGTTGGAAGTTCAGTACTTTAGCAATCGCCAAGGAGTGAATGATGTGATGTGGAAATAGATTGTCAATATCCTTGCGAGAGATGACATTGATTTTCGAATTCCAATCACGATAGAGTTCACCTAACTTCGTAAATTGCTCTATTTGTAGAGCAGTCAAGGGAAAATGTCCCTTGACTACTTCTACACCAGCTTTATCAAATTCATTGATATTCATAATCTAACCTCTGCCTCTCGCTATAGCCTCTCGCCTATAGCCTATCACCTATAGCCTATAACCTATAGCCTCAACGAGGCGTCCTATCACCTTAACCTAAGTTAGTAAACACGTTTTGTACGTCCTCGTCTTCCTCAATGCGGTCGATGAGTTTTTGTACAGACTCCATCTCTTCGTCAGAGAGGGTCTTGGTGTCATTAGGAATACGAACGAACTCACAGGATTGGATCTCAAATCCGTTATCCTCCAAGTATTTTTGCATTTGTGAGTATTGGTTGAAGTCACCATAGATAACGATAGTGCCTTCTTCCTCATCGTGACCGAGTTCCTCTACACCGAAGTCGATCAACTCCAACTCAAGTTCGTCCAAGTCAACACCTTCTTTGGCAGATACTGTGAAACATGCTTTACGGTCAAACAAGAATTGCAAGCAACCTTGTGTACCAAGGCTACCGCCATGCTTAGTGAAGTATGAGCGGATGTTAGCCACGGTACGCATGTTGTTATCGGTAGCGGTCTCTACGAAGATTGCCACACCGTGAGGACCATATCCTTCGTAGCAAATCTCCTTATATCCTTCAGATGATTTATCAGTAGCTTTCTTAATCGCACGCTCGATATTCTCCTTTGGCATGTTCTCCTTCTTACATTGTTGCATCAATGTACGGAGACGTGGGTTGCTATCTGGATCTGGACCACCATCACGCGCTGCCATGGTGATTTCTTTGCCTAGTTTGGTAAATACACGGGCCATATGACCCCATCTTTTCATTTTGGTCGCTTTGCGATATTCAAACGCTCTTCCCATATTATAATTCCTATATTATAAAGTTATGTTTATTGTTGATTATTATTATTTTGTACACGATCATACACTGTTTCGTATGTCACTTCTTCGAAGGTGATATTGAATTCTACACGACGGTTCTTTGCTCTACCAGCCTTGGTGTTGTTGTCGTCGATTGGACGGTCAGGACCATAACCATGTGCAGTCAAACGCTGTGCTGGTACACCTTGGTTGATCAAATAGGTGCGAACCGCTTGAGCACGGCGCTCAGATAGATCCATATTGTAGTCGTACTTACCTACGTTATCGGTATGACCTTGTACCTCAACGATGTAAGTAGGATTGTCAATGAAGATCTTAGCAATATCATTCAAGATCTTGTATGAATTAGGCTTGATAGTTGCCTTCGCATTCTCGAATTGGATACCAGACATTGCCTTCTTGAGCAAGTTGCGAATCTCTCGTTTGATCTCAGGACAACCTAAGTTTTCTTTCACACCAGCGATAGTAGGACATTGGTCTTCGTAGTCATATACGCCATCACCATCGGTGTCAAGGAAGCAACCTACTGAATCCACGAAATTACGTGCCTCTGCAGGAGTCTCTGGACATTGATCCATATAGTCATATACACCATCCTTATCGGTATCTAATGGACAACCATTTTGATCTACCATGCCGATGGCTGCGGCAGGAGTGCCTGGGCAGAGGTCGAGGTAATCATATACACCATCGCCATCGCTATCGATAGGACAACCTAATGTATCTACCATGCCATATGCTGCGGCAGGAGTGTTAGGACATTGGTCGAGGTAGTCATATACACCATCGCCATCGCTATCCAATGGACAACCAGTTACTGCGAGATAACCATGTGCCTCTTTTGGTGTATTAGGACATTCGTCACGATAATCTGGCACACCATCGCCATCAGTGTCGATAGGACAACCTACTGAGTCAATAAATCCATATGCAGCAGATGGAGTGAGAGGACATTCGTCTAGATAATCAGGTACTCCATCACCGTCAGAATCAACAGGACAACCTAATTCGGTTACAAGGACATTGAGAGGAGTGTTAGGACATACATCTAGTTTATCCCATACACCATCTTTGTCTTTGTCTTTGTTCTTCTTGTTGGTTCCTGCTACGATAGCCAATCCAAACATCACATTCACACCAGACGTCTTGTATGGAAGTGCTATTTTTTCTGCAGAAGCTTTGGCGTAGCTGGTTGGTATATAGTCGGTAGCTACGGTTAACATCAAACCATCGTATGGGGCAATAGACAATGCTGCACCAATATTGCTCCAGTGACCATTGATGAAGGAGTATGAAGCAGCCAAGTTAAACCAGTTTACTGGTCTTAATGCTGCACCAAAGGTCACCTCTTCTGTTATATATGAATTATAGAAACGTGTGCGCGAGTACACGCCTACGCCTACGCGATTCTTCCAAAAGTTAGCATCAATTCCCACATTCAAATTGGCGGTTAACATTTGGATATAAGGGAAACTCTTTTCTATCTCTGATACTTTGATCTCATTCAAATAACCTTCCAACTCGTTGGTCACATCGTCCACGAGTTTGTCGTCATCAAAATGATTTACACTTCCGTAGTCGCTATAGTCCAAATCAATACCTTTAAAGGTAGCATCTACATCTACTGCTGCTTTGGCATAACGATGCCAACGAATAAAACCTAAGTCGGTAACTGCGGCAGTGAGTTGCAAGTTGTTGATAGGTTTGTAGGTTACACCCAAATCAAACGCTACACCCATACCTGCTGGTTTGATAGCCTCCTTTACTTGTTGCATGATGTCGCCATTGTAGTTGCTGAATAACTCTGCTACATCATAATCCGCCAATTCTTCTGGATTCGTTGGCAGCGAGCTCCAGTTCAATGGAGCAGCCATACGCATGGTACCAATACCAGTCATACGCAATGAATCCAACGATGTGCTGAATGCCAAATTATCGAAGTTTACTGCTGCATCTGCTTGACCTACTAGCACCTTGATCTTACCACCGACAGTCCACTTGCGGGTGATGTTGTGTGAGAAACCTAATGCAAATTCGGTATATGCCAATGCGTTCACACCTAATGCAACTGAATCTAGCACTACACCATCGCTGATGTGGTTGATACCGAAGATTGAACTAGAAAAGTTCACACCTGCACTAATGCGCTCGGACACATTGATGTGCAGATAACTGTTTTCCTTGATTCTAAAACCAAAGCCCAAGATATTGGTGTGCAAATCCATGTCGAATGCAAATTTCTTAGGTTGTTGTTCCAACCAGTTGGCTGGAGCATCTGGATGCAAAGGAGTGATGGTGTTGCCATTAGGTCCTTTGAATATAAAATCCGACATGTTCCAACCGTTGGTGCCTGCCCATAAACTGGTGTAACCTACCACAGGAAGGGTCAAGTAGAAGTTACTTACAGGTTGGAACGCAGGGTTGATCGTATGACGCATCGGTGCATTCTCTAGGAAATACAAGGTGTTCACTTGTTGTGCACTTACCAACGAGGTGCACGCTAGGAGGATTCCTACAAATATACTACGCAAAGTTGTTTTCATAATCTTTCCTAATTTTTAAATCAAAATTCCAAATTCAATACACCTTCTACATTGGCACCTACCGCAATCTTCACTTTGAGGTAGTTGTTGTCTTTCAATTGTATATTATTCATTCCCTTTTCGTATGCTCCGTCTAGCGACTCATCGTCCATCCAAGCGTGGAACTCAATGGTCTTGATTTGGCGCAATGTCTCCAAGTCCTCACGATCCACATTGATCACCTCTACACTCTCCAGTGGAGTAGGGTCCCAGTTGTGAGTCTGTTCATTTTCCTTGAACTCTGGTGCAGCGATCAAGATGGTATCATTCTCGGTGAGGAGCAATGGTTGCGCGGTCTTAGGATCGATGATCACACTGTCATTCTCATCCAAGCATTTCAGCATACCCTTGAATTGCAATGGAATAGAGTTCTCAAATTTGATAACCAATTTGGCACTTGCCTCTTCCAAGGTGTCAATCATTTCTACATCTTTCAATAGCGAATCCAAATCGAGCATGCTCAAATCGATACCTGTGATCTTGTCGGTATAACCCAAAGATACACCCTCGTTGAGGATCATAGGCAAGTTGCATACAGCGTCCAATTTGATAGAGGTATTGTTGGTCAAACGTATTTGTGGAGTTTCTTGCTCGTCGAACTTAACTGCAAACTTGTATCCTATCTTGTCTGGACGAATAGCAAATAGTCGATCGATATGACCACGCTTTGGGTCTTTATCGAATAGGGCGTGCATAGTGACTGAATCGCCAATCTCACTGTCTAGAGGTAGGTACTTGTTATAAAAGTCCTCTTTTAAATTCGTTTTGCCTTCATCATCAAAAGTGGCATAAACTCTCTCTCCTTCTTCGTTTTCGGTGAATAGATAATCACCTTCCATAATCATCGCACCTGCCACTTGGGTAGTCACTTGCATATCTACGCTTGGCTCAGCGAATGGCAAACGCAAATCTTGCAAGGTGTTCCATGGTGACCAGTAGGTAGCAATCGCCTCTACTGCCTCGCCGCTCATGTCCTTGCTAGGCTCAAACATTCCCCATACTGCGTGGTAGTCGATAAATTGTACGCCTAAATCATATTGGAATGCAGCAGTGCTAGGAATAGATGCGGTACCTGCTGAGGTTGGAACTGTAACAAATACAGTGATGTCAAACGTGCAGGAATCAGTTACGTTATTGATATAGTCTTTCCAACTTTGTGGATTTTTATTCTTCATCAAATTGATATAGAACTCATCGATGTTGACTGGAATGTCTTGATTGTATCCATATCCGTTACCTTTTTGATATACTGTGACCACATTACCTGCTGGGCGATAGAAGTTAGTAGTGTCTAAATTTATTTCTACCTTGTCGATCCATTCCCACTTAATCGGTGAGTTGCCAACGGATGTGATCTTGCTGGTGAAACTAGCATTCTTGATCAAGGCGCTATCGATACGTTGCGCGTCAATGTCTTGATTGATGCCTTTTAACTTTAAAGTGAGTGGATATTTCAACTCAATTTGCTTGCCGTTACCTTGAATATTACCGCCTACCTGATTGTAGATGTTCATCTTGAGTTGGGTGCGACTTATGTACTTGCTCAAATCCAATTTGTGGAAGTCGCGTGCAATACTAAATGTGTCGCGGAAGGTAATTACGCCTCTGTGTTTATCGGAATCAATGAAGATACCCCATGTGCCATCGCCTACAAAATCATCAATAGTGGCGGTCATCGAACCGATAGGTGTAGCCACATTGGCTTCCACATCAACGCTTGTGTCGATGTTGTCCAAGTCAACGTCCGCGGTACACCCATTCCATAACATCGTTAGTCCTATTGTACTAACCATGCAAAACATTGTGAATAATCGTTTCATATTGTTGTGTTATTTGTTGTTTCTTAATTCAAAATTCAGGAACACTCCAAAGAGTGTGCAAAGTTACAACAATTTTTTCACATACGCAAATTTTTTATTAAAAAATAAAAATATATCCTTCGCCTTTGCACTTTACACCCTAAACTCTCAACTTTTTCTTTTGAAAAACTTGCGTGTTCACAAACTTTTTTGTACCTTTGCACCCGAAAATGGAATAATGTGCTTTGTTGTTTAACAAAGCGTCCGAAATATTAATTATTAACTATTAATTATTACTTAACATGATTTACAGCAAAGAGGTACAGGAAATGTGCCAAGTAGCTAAAGGACCTAACCA
>JAZQTO010000049.1:0-2797 GCA_045630805.1 Paludibacteraceae bacterium | reverse complement strand
CCAGATTCGTTTCTACCAATCGGCGCATCACATCTGGATGCGCACCTTCCATATAATCGCTATCGAAATATATCATAATGTTATCTCCTCTTTGACCACGAACGTCCGCTGGAGGTGCTGTAGTACAGTCCTTTGGATGTTTGTGCCAGTACCTCTTTGCCGCCGTCCATCAGGCATTGAAATTCACCGCAGGAGCTACTCGTATATCTCGATGACCAACTGCGTCCCTGTGAGGTGGAGTAGTATATCCCTTTGCTCGTAACTGCCAGCAGTTCATTGCCGTAGGGTAGGAGGTCGATAAACTCGCCGCAGGAACTACTACTGTATCGCGTGGACCAACTGCGTCCTTGTGAGGTGGAATACTCAATGGTTTTCTTGGCAGGGTTGATGCGAATCATCTCACTGCCCAACATAATCATTTGTGGCATAATGTATCTAATTTATTTGCGAGTGCAAAGGTACAAAATTTTTGTTATATACGCAAGAACTTATACCTTATAAATAGCAATTCTATTTAGGATATGCTTCAAGCCAATCCCTATACTGAGTGCAATTTTCAAAAAATATGCTCGTTTACTTGCGTATGTGCGTATTTTTTTGTACCTTTGCGCGCTTTTTTGTGTGGAAAAGAGTAGGGGTAGCAATCCTTAAACTATTTTGCACCAATTTGAACAAGTTTGAACTATATTGAACCACTAAGAATATGTTTAGAACCAACACTTGTGGCGAGCTTCGCCTCGCCGATGCAGGCAAAACAGTGACCCTCGCAGGATGGGCACAACGAATCCGCAAAATGGGCGGTATGACATTCATTGACCTTCGTGACCGCTATGGTATCACGCAGCTCGCATTCCAATCTGATGGCAGCGCAGAGCAAGACGCTTTGCTGGAGAAAGCCAATGGGGTAGGGCGTGAGTTCGTGCTCCAAGTAACGGGCGAAGTGATTGAGCGTCAAAGCAAAAATACGCAAATTCCTACTGGCGAAATCGAAATCAAAGTAGCCGAGATGAATATCCTCAATGCAGCCGTGACTCCTCCTTTCACTATCGAGGACGAGACCGATGGTGGCGATGATATTCGTATGAAATACAGATACTTAGACCTCCGCCGTAACTGCGTTCGCAAGAACCTTGAACTCCGCCACAAGATGGCATTTGAGGTACGCCGTTACTTGGACGAGAAGGGTTTCCTCGAGGTTGAGACACCAGTACTTGTCAACTCAACCCCTGAGGGCGCACGCGACTTTATCGTGCCAAGCCGTATGAACCCAGGACAGTTCTACGCCTTGCCACAATCGCCACAGATCCTCAAGCAACTCCTTATGGTCAGCGGCTTTGACCGTTACTACCAAATCGTGAAGTGCTCCCGCGACGAAGACCTCCGTGCGGACCGCCAACCAGAGTTCACTCAGACCGACTGCGAGATGTCGTTCGTAGAGCAAGAGGACGTGCTCCAACTCTTCGAAGGCATGTCTAAACACCTATTCAAGTCCATTCTCAATATTGAGCTTGATGATTTCCCACGCATGACATGGGCAGACGCTATGAAGTACTATGGTAGCGACAAGCCAGATACACGCTTCGGCATGGAGTTCGTGGAGTTGCACGATATTTTCCACGCTATCGAGGAGCAAAAAGAGGAGAAGTTCAGCGTCTTTGCTCAAGCTGCATACATTGGCGGTATCTGCGCTACAGGTTGCGCGACATACACCCGCAAGCAACTAGATGCGCTTACAGATTATGTTAAACGCCCACAGATTGGCGCCAAAGGTATGGTCTATGCACGCGTAGAGGCTGATGGCAACGTCAAGTCTAGCGTAGATAAATTCTACACCCAAGAGCAACTCCAAGAGGTGGCTAAGGCCATGAACGCTCAACCAGGCGACTTGATTTTGATCCTCTCTGGCGACGATGCGATGAAGACCCGCAAACAACTCTGCGAGCTTCGTCTAGAGGTCGGCAAGCAACTCGGTTTGCGTGATCCTAAGAAGTTCTCTTGCCTCTGGATTGTGGACTTCCCAATGTACGAGTGGAGCGAAGAGGAGCAACGATTGATGGCTATGCACCATCCATTTACTTCACCAAAACCAGAGGATATTCCTCTCATGGACACTAATCCAGCTGCTGTACGTGCCAACGCGTACGATATGGTAATCAACGGTGTAGAGGTTGGTGGCGGTAGTATCCGTATCCACGATGCGGCGCTGCAACAACGCACCTTCGAGATCCTTGGCTTCACTCCAGAAGAGGCACAACTCAAGTTCGGCTTCCTCATGAACGCCTTCAAGTTCGGTGCGCCTCCTCACGGCGGTTTGGCATATGGTTTGGATCGTTTCGTAAGCTTGTTCGCTGGTTTGGATAGCATCCGTGACTGCATTGCGTTCCCTAAGAACAACCAAGGTCGTGATGTGATGCTCGGTGCTCCTGGCTTGGTGGATCAAAAGCAATTGGATGAGTTGATGATTGATCTCCGCCAAGTTACAGAGAATTGATATTAAGATAGATATCACGAATTAAAATTTTTTGTTTGGGTTGCTAGCGACACTGCGGGGTCCCCGAAAACGCCAGCGTTTTGGGGTGCTACTGTCGCTTTTCCAACCCAAGCAAAAAGTATTCTCGAATTGACTATAATTGACAGTTTTTAATTGACACTAATTGTCGTAAAAAATAAACACATTAAACAACTGCTAATTTGGATTGAGTAAAATTCACATTTGTAAATTTTCTACTATGTAATAGGTTAATAATGTGAGAGTTATTGCAACTAACCAAAGTCGGAGGCCAAGCGGTCTTAGGAA
>JAZQTO010000048.1:0-72968 GCA_045630805.1 Paludibacteraceae bacterium | reverse complement strand
ACGACATGGCTACGATCCGACTTCTCGAGGTCCTCTACCTCTTTCATGGCGTGTGCATAGGCGGTATCCACCTCGTCTTCGGTGACGAGTTCCTCTTTGTAGTAATCGAAAGCCAATTGTAGTTCTTCGGTAGCGGCACGTACGCCCTCGTAGCCCTCGATCCATTTCTTGATGCCACGCACTTTGCGCATTTGTGCTTCGGCCGCTTTAGCATCCTCCCAGAAGCCTGGGTCTTGTGTGCGGAGTTCTTCCTCCTCTAGTTGGATGCGCTTCTCATCAATAGCGAGGTATTGCTTGAGTTTGTCGGCACGTTGTTGTAGTTCTTTGAGTTGTTCGATAGTAATCATATATTCGTTGAATTATTTGCTAGTAGGGCTAGTAGGGCTAGTTATACTAGTTGGGTTTTCTCGTAGTTTTTGACTTGGTTGTTGTACATCTCGTAGAGTTTCTCGCGCAGGAAGTCCTCGTCTTTGTTGGAGAGGTTGATTTTGGCGAGTTGTCCTTCTATGTAACGATCAAACTCCTCGCCACGTTCGTAGATCTCGTAGGCAGCGTGGATATGGCGATCGATGAGGTTGCATACGAACTGTATCTGTTCGTTGCGTGAGAGTTGGAGCAATGCGGGATTTTGGGCCAATGCTTCATCTATCTCATGATTAATAGATGGTGTAAGGCGGTAAATGACTCGCCCTTTCTGCTCCTTGATGCCCACCGACATAGAGACGAGGTCATCCTTGCGGGATTTTTTCCAGTTGGGTTTGTCGCGTTTGAGTTGCATCTCGCGCGCCTTTAGGTAATCGCAAGGGTCGTACTCGTAGGATATACATACGGGGCATATATTGAGTTGTTTGATGCTCTCGAAGAAGTTATCGGAATCGATGGTTAGCATTTTGAGCACGCCGGGTTGAGTGACATCATTGCCATCCTTGGCACGTCCTTCGCGTTGTGCGAGCCAGATGGATTTGCGGCGTTGGCGCAGGTGGTGGATATACTCGGAGAGGAGTTTGGCATTTTCGACTTGCTGGTGAAAATTGCCATTGCGTACGACCACGAAAGCGCGTAGTGAGCGCACGACATGTTGAATCCACCATTTGCCAAAGAGGTTGTTGCCGATACCAATATAAGGATGGATACCATAGCGCAAGAACAGCAGGTAGGTCAACCATGCTGAATCCATACAGATATCGCGGTGGTTGGTCATAAAGAAAGCACCATGTTTGATGTCCTGTTCGATGAGTTTGCGATCACCATGATACTGCAACTCAAGCGATTTGGCCGATTTGCGCTTCATGGATGCCAGAATAGGAAACATGATAAGGATATCAATAATAGGTAATAGTGGTCCTAATCTATATGCTTGGATATGTTTGAACTTGTTCATATTATTGTTTGTGTGTCATTATGTCTAAAATGAGGTCATCGGTGACTTGCATACCATCGTGTCCGATGCGTGTGAGATTGCGTATGGTGCGATCGATATCGTCCTCCACGATGCCCTCGGTGGAGTCTGCATAGGAGTGTTGCATAGCGAGGTAGGCACTGAATATAGCGGTAGAAACGCCGCTTGTGACTTTGAGTGCGCAACCAGGTTTAGCTCCGTCGCAGATCATACCTGAGATATTGGCGATCATGTTCTTGATGGCGAAGGTAATCTCCTCGTAGTTACCTCCCATGAGATAGGTGATACCTGCCGCGGAACCTGTAGCCGCTACCACGCAACCGCAGAGGGCGGAGAGGCGACCGAGAGACTGCTTAATATATATAACGGTGAGATTGCTGAGTACCAGTGCGCGGAGGGTTTGTTCGTAGGTGGCATTGTTCTCCCGCGCATAAATATACACGGGCACAGAGCAAGATATACCTTGGTTGCCCGAACCAGAATTACTCATCACAGGTACCATGGCGCCAGACATACGCGCATCGCAGGCGCCGCAGGTATAGCTAATAATCTTGGTGAAGGTGGTATCCCCAAAGAGTTGTTGGAGGTGGGATGACTGTTGGAGGGTATTGGTATGCAGTAGTCGTCCTAGTTTGTGACCATACTCGTTGGCAAAGGAGGTTTCTGCCGCCTGCTTGTTCATCTCGGCTCCCTCTAGGAGGAAGTTCACCTGGTCGATATCCACGGATTGGGCAAAATCGTATACGCGTTTGAGTGTGAGTTGGTCATCTTCCAGCGATGGGTTATGTTGGTTAGACTCTTCTGGATTGGCTATTTGTACATCGACGAATTTGGTATGTTCGTCTTGTATTGTAGCCACTGCTAGTTGTCCATTTTTCTCCACGATAGCTTGTATATAAAGTATACTTGGGGCATTGTGGCGAATATTGATTTCAATGGATATTCGCTGCATATACTCTTTGGCATATTCTACTGCCTGCTGATTCGCATCGCGTAGGACTTCAAGCATATACTCCGAACGGCCCACTGTGGCGCCCAGGGCAATGGCTATAGGCAGACCAGTCATACCGGTGTTAGGAATACCTACGGCAAGTGCATTCTTATAGACATTTTTGGAGAGCCAGACATGGATTTTGTCGGGTTCGGCTCCGAGTTTTTCCTTGGCACGCGCCACGCATAGTGCTACCGCTATGGGTTCGGTGCAACCGATAGCGGGAATAACCTCACTGTGGAGTAGATCTAGTAGTTGTTGGTTAGTCATAACGCTTGAAGTGGAATTTGAGTCGGATGATGGTATATAGAATTAGTAGTTTGTGTCGGAGATTGGGAGCATATTGTTTCTTCTCACGCAGGGTAGCAAACAACACCTCTTTGGCAACTAGGTTGCGGATAGCAGTGGTGGAGTGCGTGTTGGCAAGATAGTTGTAGCCCATATATGGTAGCATCTTATAACTAGGTTTGCAAGCCCAGAAATCCAAGGAGAATACCACATCCTCGTAAATCATGCCAGAGGGGAAAGTGAGCTGGTGTCGAGTAAACAAGTCACGGCGGTAGAGTCGCATGCAGGGTGAGGTAAACTGGTGGAAGTGTTTGGGTAGTTTTTGCAGGAGGACCTTGCCTTGATCAGTGACGCGTCTGTAACCGATCTGTACGCAATCAAGTTGGCCTATCTCTTGTGTGAGATAGGTATAGAAATCGGGGTCTATATAGTCGTCTGCATCAACAAAAGAGATCCACTCGCCAGTGGCGTGTTGGAGTCCTAGATTGCGGGCCGCTGATTGCCCTTGATTGGTCTGGGTATACACTTCGATGCGGTCATCTAGGGCTGCATATTGTTGAGCAATAGATAGACTATCATCCGTCGAACCATCGTTGACCAATATGACCTGCAAAGCAGTATATGACTGATGAATCAGCGACTCAATGCACTTGGCCAGGTATGACCCAGCATTGAAGATAGGTACTATGATGCTTATTGTATGCATTCGACAAATAATTCTTCAAACTGTTCAGTTTGTCGTTGACGAGTAAATTGTTCTTTATTCACTACTTCTTGATGGGTAAACCCATTCGCTTTCCACTCTTGGTATTTCTCTAGGACAAAAGCCTTCACTTCTTCTACATTGGTGGCAGCTAATCCTGCATGAGTATCTGAGATAGCTTGTGCTAGGCACTCTTCGTCGGAATTCAAACACAAGCAGGGTTTTTCGATACCGAGGATTTCATAAAATTTGGTTCCCATCATACCATGCGTATTATATTTATGATGCGAAAGAGTCATGACCATCAATATGGAAGACTGATGCATGGTGGCTACTACTTGATCACGAGGAATATAGTCATATACGGATACCAACTTGGCCACACCATACGTGGTAGCTAATTGGGCAAAGGATTTTTGCCCTAACTTATTGGTGTAAAATTTGATACGTACATCTTTTTTAGAAACCTTTCCTTCTGCTACCAATTGTCGTACAGCTTCCATCAAAAATTGTGGACAATGTTGATAATGGGCGTAGTATTTTCCTATAAAACTAATATCAAAGGTCGTTGATTTGACAGCCAACGGACTAAATAAATATTGGTCATACCCATTGTAAATCAATCTCGTATTAGCATTGTATGCTGATAGCATATCTCTATGCCAAACAGATACAGTAGTAACTGCTTTAGCATATCTAAGCACACGATTGCGCTGGTGCATATTAATGCGTGTGTACAATCTTTTGGCAATATTATCTATCCAACCAATACCTGTCAAACTACGTGTGTAATAATCCAAGCCACCCCATTGCTCTGCTATATCACGCAGATCAACTACAAGAGGACGATTAAAGCGTTTGGCTAATCGATATGCTGCTTGTAATGGAAAGTAATAATAACTCGCACATAGTATAAGGTCAAAAGATGATACATCCACATGATCAATGCAATATCGGGCTAACTTTTTTTCTTTCCAACCCAATAATTTGTCAGCCACTAAATTTCGATAAGTAGGCATTTGATGGATTTTGCAGGCATTTGATAAAAATGGTATATCATCGTTCATCTCTGTCACTATCTCACAATGCCATCCTCGGGTACGCAAATAATGAACCATCGTAATAATACGTGGAGAATACGCTGGCGGAGCTATCGCCTCACATAATATCAGGACTCTTTTACCCATAATTCAAAAACGTACTTAACGCAACATCTCTATCAATTTCTCATACAAACTTCGATGATACCCCTGCTTATCTATGCTTGTGTTATGCCATAGCAGCACCACTTCGCCTGCGTTCTGGTGCACTTTCTCCAGCAATCGTTGACACTCAAAATACGCCTCATCTTCGTTCAACCCCATATAGTGCGCATGGCTCAGCGTACAATCCATTGCGACCATAGGGTGCAGGGTCAGTTCGGTCAGCTGCCAGGTCATCGGATTGATCCAACGCACAGCACGAGTGGTCTGCAAACGAAAACCTACTTGGTCGGCAAACATCATCGTAAAGTCGTGCTTCACGCCCATATCCACTAGCTGCTGCATCTTTTCTATGGAGCAACAAAGGTAGTGGCTACGATGGAGCGTGAGGCTATCGGGCGATGAGGTAATAAGGCGATGAGGGGATGAGGTGATGGAATAGCAGCTAGAGTGCCATCCTAGTTGTGCACCACTGCCTTCTAGCAAACGCTTCAGTTCTGCAAAATCGGCACTATGAAGCGGGTATTGAGGATAGTCTTTCCCTTTGCCAAGAGTGTCTTTGATAAAGTAAATAGACTGTGCACTCTCCACCTTTTTGTCTTGCGACACAAGCCAGGAGAAGGTGTATGCAGGATCGTTGTGTATATCGCGACGAGCAGCGAGCACCTGTTTGGCTCTGCCCCGAAGTATGCCCCCAATAGCGCCACGCAGGTGACGGTAGTAGGCGATTGAATCCACATCGTGTGTGAGGTAGATGTGGCTAAACCCTGGTTCGGGCAACGGTAGGTCTAGGAGCTTGATCATCGCACGCGAGTACTCATCGATGAGCGGGATCATAAGGCGATTTTTCTTGCCTAGCATCGAGTGCTTGGCTAAGAATCGTCCATGCTCATCGCGATCGTTCACGAGCAGTTCCTCGGCACGCGAGATATAGAAGAAAGTGTTGTATATCACATCGGTATAAACCACATGGATATTACCATGCTTCTCAATGCGCAGTGCTAGATCGTCCTCGGTAGGTAGTATGATTTGCTGCCCCATATGACCATTAGGGACTACTACTACGTGGTAGTTAGGCCACAGACTCTCGTCAGCAGTATAGCCTACTAGTTTAGCACCTTGTTCGTTGCCATAGAGCAAAAACTGGATAATGTATTCAATCACTTCTTGCATTTTGTTGAGGAGCATATACACAATACAACCGACAAAGGTACAACTTTTTTTTGATATACGCAAGCGCTCGCGCGCAAATGCGCGATTTTTTTTCATTCGAAGCATATTTTAGCAAAATAATTTACGCGTATGTGCAATCCGTTTGGATATTCGCTTTTTTTTTATTACCTTTGTGCTCAAATATATGCTAAAACAATGAAACAAACACTTTTGACTATTTGGTTATGCTGCCTTATAGGCATAGTATACGCTGTAAATCCTTCGGGCACATTGCCTGTGTTGTATATCACCACGGAGAACAACACTCCTGTCACGAGCAAGGACACCTACCTCAATGCCACCTACTACCTCGATGCCAAGGGTATAGTTGGTTACGAGAATATTGGTAGCGCTGCTGCGCCGTTGACCATGGAGATCAAAGGTCGCGGCAACTATTCTTGGACGGGTTTTAACAAGAAGCCTTACCGCCTCAAACTGACCGACAAACAACCCCTGCTGGGTATGGTTAAAAGTAAGCACTTCAATCTGCTAGCACATGCCGATGACGCCAAAGACAAAAAGGGCTATATGCGCAATGCAGCAGGCTTTGAGCTCAGCAAGATGCTAGGTATAGCATGGACTCCGGATGCTAGACCGCTAGAGGTGGTAATGAATGGCGACTATATCGGTTTGTACTTCTTGACCGAACATATCCGTGTGGATAAAGACCGCGTGAATATCGTGGAGCAAGAGGACGAAGAGACCGATGCACAGAAGATCACAGGCGGATGGCTCGTGGAGATCGATAACTACGACGAGGATCCACATGTCACCATCAAGGAAGGCGGCAAGACCACCATGTGGGTGACCTATAAGAGTCCTGAGGTGCTCTCTTCTGAGCAAGAGACCTACCTCACTCAACAGATCCAACTCCTGGATAACCTCATCTATGGCGACAAGAACTCTGACGAACTTTGGCAATACCTCGATATGGACGCGCTGGCACGTTTCTATATTGTGCAGGAGATTACCGATAACTACGAGTCTTTCCACGGCAGTTGTTATCTATACAAGGATATGGGCGACACAGCGAAGTGGAAGTTTGGTCCGGTGTGGGATTTCGGTAGTGCTTTCAACCGCGACAAATCGCAGTATCTCTTCCAAGGCGATGTATGGCACAACCATTGGATCCCTGAGATCTGCAAGTTCCCTGCTTTCATGCAGCATGTCAAGACCATCTGGAAGGAGTTTTATCCTAACCGCTTCAACGATATCTATACCTTCACTGCTGACCAACTCACTTTGCTCAAGACGGCTGCTGCTGTTGATGCACAACGCTGGCCAGACTACAACGGCAATGCAGACCTTAGTAGACGTATCACCCAGATCAACGAGCGCCTACGCAAGAATGCCGAATGGCTCAATAAGCAATGGGGAGGCGATAATAATGATAATAATGACGATAACAACACCACCGACCCTACTCCATCTGTGGACGAGTCGTGGGTCATGTATATATGGCAAGATGGTAAGAAGGTCGAGTACCAACTCGCTCAAGTGGATAGCATCACTTTTGTTCAAAAAGAGCAACTCGTAGTCAAGGCCAAGGTGCCTGCTGCATGGGGAACCGATGTATATGTCTATATTTGGGAAGCTAAGAATGATGCCCTCAATGGCGAGTTCCGTGCCACCCGCCAAGGTGAGTGGTATGTCTATACTACCGACGAGAGATCGCTAAACATCATCTTCAAGAAAGGCAAAGGTTGGACGGGCCATCCTAACCAATCAGAGGATATTAAGACTACTCAAAGCGCCTGCTACATCCTTACCCAGGAAGGCGAAAACAAGGCTGTGGCTACGCAAGTGGATTGTCCATAAGCGTTGGCATGGAATTTGTAGGGAAATAACTATAGATAGGTAGGGCTAGTAAAAACAAATAAAACTATACACTTATGATTTCAGAAAAACTTCAAGCGGCAATTAATGCCCAAATCAATGCCGAAATGTGGTCGGCGTATTTGTATCTAAGTATGTCAGCTTACTGCCAAGACGCCGGTCTTCCTGGTATGGCTAACTGGTATGCTATTCAGTTTAAAGAGGAGCAAGATCATGCTATGATCCTGTTTAACTATCTCCAAAGTCGCGGTGGTCGTGTATTATTGGAGCCTATTGCAGCAGTGGATACCGAGTGGGCTTCGCCTCTTGCAACGTTTGAGCACACACTTGCACACGAGGGTAAAGTGACATCCTTGATCAATAACCTCATGGCTTTGGCCGTAGAGGAGAAGGATTTTGCTTTACAAAGTCGCCTCAACTGGTTCGTGGATGAGCAAGTAGAAGAAGAAGAGAACGCTACCGACCTCGTACACAAATTGCGCCTGATTGGCGACAACGGTTATGGTCTGTACCAATTGGATCAAGAATTGGCTGCCCGTGTATATACCCAAGCGAGTCCATTAACAAACGCAGAGTAAGTCATTCCTCCCATGAAAAAGATCATCATTTCGCTACTGGCATTAGTAAGTCTAGTAGCATGTACCAAGACTCCTTTGGATCAGTACAAGAAGCTCACAGAGTCCACCATTGCTCAAATGGAGACTGCTGCATCTAGAGAGATTGTAGATTCGCTCATAGATAGTTATGTGCAACAATCTTATGCACTCCTAATGGAGAATCTAGCCGATGTAGAAACCGATTCTATCATCATTGACCTCTACTATATGCTCACACCAGAGCAAAAAGAGGAAGTGTTTGCTCAGGTGGCACCAGAGCGTTGGGAGACAGAAGGTATGCAAAAAGTGTTTGAAAAGTATCAAGCCGAATTGCGTACCGCCCCTGGACAACCATACACTGACATCGCAGCACTCAAGCAAGATAGTACCTCCATGAAACTGAGCGAAGTGGTAGGTACTGCCGACTATGTTTTGGTTGATTTTTGGGCATCATGGTGTGGTCCTTGCCGCCGATTGATTCCTGTACTCAAAGAGATCTACGCAACCTACAACCCAACTGGCAAATTGCAAATAGTAGGTATCAGTTGTGATCGTGAGATTGAGAAATGGCACCAAGCACTCGAGGAGGAGCAAATGCCATGGATTCAACTACACGACACACACGAGGCTCCATACAATCCTTGTGACATCTACGGTATCTCTGCCATCCCTACTACCCTACTCATTGACCGCAATGGTGTGATTGTGGCTCGCAATGCTAGCGAAGAGGAGTTGGTAGAAATATTGAGCAAGTAATTCGCTATTGATAATCAAGCATATAACAAAGGCGTTGAAGTTTAGCTTCAACGCCTTGTTTTTTGGGGGGTAAATTATGTTTTTTTGTTCGCGAAAGCTTACAAACTCAGCAAAATCTCAACGATACGCTCTGCGGTATGACCATCCCAGAGGGCAGGTATAGCGCCTTGTTTCCACTCGCCTGCAAAGAGTTTATCCAAGGCGGGTTTGATGGCCTGAGGCTGGGTGCCAATGAGCATATTGGTACCTACAGTACAAGTCTCTGGGCGCTCGGTATTATCGCGCAAGGTGATACAAGGTACCCCCATAACGGTAGTCTCCTCGGTGATGCCACCGGAGTCCGTCACTACGGCTTTGGCACGTTCCACTAAGTAGTTAAACTCAAGGTAGCCCATAGGATCTACGATATGCAGATTAGGGAAGAGTTGGGAGAGTTGTTGCTCATCGCCCCAGAGGTTGTAGAAGAGTTTGGCAGTACGTGGGTGGATAGGGAAAATGATTGGCAAACCATGGACATTGGTAATGATCTGCTCCATGAGTGCCTTGAGGTGCTCTTGCTCATCCACATTTGCTGGGCGGTGCATGGTCATCATAATGTATTGCTTATCCTCTAGTCCAAGGGCGTCATACACTTCTGGTTTGCGGAAACGGCAACGATTAGCTAAAAGGGTATCAATCATCACATTACCGACATACCATACACGTTGTGGCGTTCTTTTGAATGCATACTGCTCTTCAGGCAATTGGCGTTTGGCTAGATTACCTAGTGCGTCTAGTCCATCTAGATTGACTAGGTTGGCACTATTTTCCAAAGAGGCTCCTGCCAGCAGGAGGTTCTTATTGGCAATCTCAGAGGTAGTGAACATATAGTCTGCTAGGGCATCGGTGACCATACGGTTGATCTCCTCGGGCATAGTCAAATCCCAACTGCGGATACCTGCCTCCACATGACAAACCTTGGTATTGAGTTTTTTAGCCACGATGGAGCAAGCCATGGTGCTAGTCACATCGCCTACGACGAGCACAAGGTCTGTTGGGTGCTGCATCAGGTCTTGTTCAAAGGCTACCATAATGTTGGCAGTCTGTTCGGCTTGTGTGCCCCCACCGCAACCAAGATTAACATGAGGCATAGGTATGCCAAGTTCCTCAAAGAATGTGTCGGACATATTCTTGTCATAGTGTTGACCGGTATGGACGAGTCGGTAGTGGATGTTATGTCCTTCGGCAGATGCTTTCTGAATAGCTTTGATGAGCGGCGCGATCTTCATAAAGTTGGGACGCGCTCCTGCAATCAATGTAATTAACATATAGGATTGATTATAATTGTATTTCTTGTTCTAATGATCTCCATAGGGTATCCTCTGGCACCGGAGCGGTAATGGAAATAGACTCCTTACTCACAGGATGGATAAACTCAATTTTACGAGCATGCAAGGATATTCCTCCATCGGGATTACTGCGTTTGGCACCATACTTCAAATCGCCTTTAATAGGATATCCTATGGCAGCCAACTGGCAGCGTATCTGATGGTGACGCCCTGTCTCCAAGTTGATCTCGAGCAATGAGTATCGCTCACCAATGGCTATGGTTTGATAACTCAACACAGCTCGTTTGGCATCCTTGGTACCTGGTTTGACGACGAAGGACTTATTCTGTTTCTCGTTGCGCCATAAGTAATTCTCCAAGCGAGAGGCAGAAGGCAACTGGTGGTTAGTCGGAACAATGGCCCAATAGGTTTTCTTGATCAACTCATGGGACTTAAACATCTCATTGAGTCTAGTCAAGGCCTTGCTTGTTCGTGCAAACAACACCACTCCTGTGGTAGGTCTATCCAAACGATGTGTAACCCCTAAAAAAACCTCTCCTGGTTTGTTGTATTTCTCCTTGATATAGGCTTTGACTATATCCGAGAGCGGTATATCCCCCGTTTTATCGCCCTGTACAATCTCATGACAGGTCTTGCTAACCGCTATGATATGATTATCCTCGTATAGTACTTGCATGGTTTATGGAATATAGTTGGCAAAAGTTTCTTTGTAATCTTCCATCCATAAAGAAACTAATCGTTGGTATTGTTGGTAAAAGTCCTTATCCGCGATTTCTCCGCGGCACCATGCTGCATACAATGGCTCAAAAGCGGCAACAATGCTCTTTTCCACACTATGTACACACGACAAGAGAGATGGAGCATGAGGTTGGTCACAGAGAATATTCTGCAGAGCAATATATCGATTACCATTACTAATATGCAACGGAAATACCCATTGCTGTTTTATTGCCATAGCCAAATCGCACATCTCGCTATGCAAGCCCTGACCTTCTGTAGCATTCTTATCACGAGCCTGCATATACGGAGGCAGATAATCAGGATGTAACACAAGCGGAATAGCCACCGCACAAGCCGGATACCCCAAGACGGTCCACATCAATGTATGGCGTGGATCCTGCTGCTGGGGAACCCCATCAAATACCACCACTGCCGAGGTCAAACGACGAGGTATAAAATCTTGATCCACAACATATTGCGGCGCATTATCAGAGGTGTAATTCAGGTTGAGCAGTTCATGGCGATATTGACGAGAAAATATATCTATAGCCTCTACGGCTGTCATCGGATCTATGGCAGAAAAAGCCCCCTTCATAATCGCACTAGCCGTGAGATAGCGCTCATATCCAGCATACTCCTCGTAGCGGCCTGCAAAACTAAAATTAGTCACCACACGATAGCCTAATGGTTCTTGATTGACATCGTATTTGATCCATCTGTGGTTGTTCATTTCATAATAAGCTGCTCCACCCTGGGCATCGATAAGACCAAAATTAGCCTCTACCCCCCAAGGGCGTGGATAGGTATCCAACCAAGCCTCAAACTCAGATAAATTAGCACAATTGCCCAACACATGGTACATCATCTCCCCCTCGCGGTCCATCGGACAATCCAAACTATCCTCGCGCAAGTTATAGGAAGCCGTATTCATAATACAAAGGCCCGCTTCATTCATTCCCGCCCAAACTTCACCATCCAACTTAGGGGAATTGACCAAACCAATAAAACGATACTTAGGTCCCTTAAAATGCACAATACGATTGTTGAGTTCTCCCGTATCGCGATGTTTGAACATCATAGGACGGCCCGTAGGAGTAGCACTACCACTTATGATAAACGACGTACATGCCCATGACAGCGATGTCATAGACAAAAGATAGAGAAAAAAGACCATTACTCTTTTCATGCTGCAAAGGTACAAATTATTTTTGACTTACGCAAGCGAGTGAGAAGATATTTGCATATATGAAAAAAAAATTGTAACTTTGCACCCAAATTGCAAAAAAAATGAAGAATAGACTCTTTTTTATCCTCGGTGGATTGGTTGTAGCCATCAACCTACTTGCACAGACCCAAAATCCACAGTATATTTCTTATATTGCCAAATACCGCGAAATGGCAATAGAGCAACAAATCAAACACCGTATTCCGGCGGCTATCACTATGGCACAAGGACTATTAGAATCTAGTGCTGGACAATCCGAACTTGCAGTCAAAGCAAACAACCACTTTGGCATCAAATGTGCATCGGATTGGGTAGGACGAACCTATACCCATGATGATGAGACGAAAAACGAATGTTTTCGTCAATACGCCTCAGCAGCTGACTCTTATGAGGATCACTCCCTCTTCCTCCAACGCAAACGATATGAGAGCTTATTTGCCTTACCTCTAGCGGATTACAAGGGATGGGCACATGGACTGAAAGCATGTGGTTACGCGACAGATCCTAAATATGCTGACAAACTGATTCGGATCATAGAGCAATATAATCTGCAATCGCTTACACTAGATAAGGATCTGCAACAGGCAGGATTAGTGAGCACGAAAGATACTACTTGGCAGGGAGTCGAAACAGACCATTTGATCGAAACAACGATTGAAGAGACACATGCCATTCAAGATCATATTGAAGTATTTGCTAATCACCAATCTGGACGCATCAATGGAGTTAGATACATTGTTGCGAACGAAGGAGAGAGTTTTGCTTCTTTAGCCGTATTCCTCAATATGTACGAGCGCACATTACGCAAGTACAACGATGCCCTTGACACACGAGAACTCCAACCTGGAGACATCATATACATCTATCCCAAGAAAAACAAAGCTAGTCGAAAAACACCTTTCCACTATTTCAAACCAGGGGAAGATGCTTGGCATATAGCACAAAAATACGGTATCAAAGTCAAGAGTTTATACAAACTCAATGGTATTCCTTATGGTACTCCATTGACCACCGTTCAACGATTAGATTTGCGCTAATTATGAATAAAAAGCACAAAGCACAATCCGTAGGAGACCTCATTGCACAATTTATACAAGGTACCGAACTAGAAAAGTCGCTACTCGAAAGACAAGTTGTGCAGAAATGGCCTGAAATCATGGGTCCCATGGTTGCCAACCTAACGGGAGAGATAGAGATGAAGAATGGTACCCTCTTTGTACATATCCATTCTGCGGCACTCAGACAACAACTCTTTGAATGTCGTTACGACGTAATCAAAAAACTCAATCAAGCCATTAATGCACAGTTTATCAAGGATATACGCATTTTAGGTTGATTTGAAAACAATTGATATACATACTATTACTTTAAGCGCAGACGAACTTGCTCTACAGCGCAAACGCTTTGCTCATCTCACCGATGAGCAGTTTCGTTTTATGCTCCAGCAAGTAGATGGATACCAACGAACGAAAGACAAACTCCCCACCTTTGCCACCATACAGGATTGGTGGTATCCTGTTCGTCTATCATGCGAACAATGCTCTAGCGAGGCTACTGCACGATACAAATCATCCCTCATACCCCCTACTCCATTTACTCTCACCGACCTCACTGGCGGCTATGGTGTGGACACCTATTTCATGAGCGAGCATGCGAGTGAAGCCCACTATGTGGAGCGTAACGAGGACTTATGTAAGATCGTTGCACATAACTTCCAAACTACTCGTCCTCAAGTACATATACACAATACAAACGCAATTCACTACCTACAAGACATGCCATCCTGCGATGTCATATATCTCGATCCTGCTCGACGAGATCAACATGGTGGCAAGGTGTTCCGTTTGGAAGACTGCGAACCCAATGTGGTAGAGATACTCCCTACTCTTCGTAATAAATCTCAGTTCATCATCATCAAACTGAGCCCCATGCTAGACATCACCCAAGCGCTTCACTCCTTACAAGGAGCATGGGATGTACATATTGTGGCACTCAAAAACGAGGTCAAGGAAGTACTGCTTGTATCCTGTCCTAACCGTTACCACTCCGATACCACTCCGTTACCACTCAGAGGGAAGACCGAAGGAACTCCGAACGAACTCCGAAGGAAGACCGAAGGAAGAGTATATGCAACGAACCTCCTACCTGCTACACATCAAACCACAAACTCCCCTTGCATCTTCTCGTTCACGAGAGACGAAGAACATAATGCAACCTGCCAACACTTTGATACCTCCCTCCAACATTTCACCGCTCCTGGAGTGTATATCTACGAACCCAATGCGGCTATCATCAAAGCAGGTGCATTCAAGTTGGTCGCCCAACGATATGGCTTATGCAAAATGGCACCCAACACCCATCTATACCTATCCCAACAGTTCGTGGAAGATTTTCCAGGTCGTGTGTGGCAAATCCTAGAGAGCAATATCAAAGACGCAAAGAATACCCATGCAAGTATTCTCACACGCAACTATCCGCTCACTCCAGAGCAACTACGTAAAAAACTGAAAATCAAAGAGAACGACACCCACACCATCATTGGGGCACGTTTAGGCGACAAGCCTACCTTATTTCTGGCTAAGCGCATTAACCAACATTCCGCAGGCTGCTAAAATATCTTCGCCGCGACTGCGACGAATAGTGGTGGTGATACCATGATCAGATAGATAATCACGCAACCATTCCATCTGCTTTTCATCACTACTAGCAAATGCTTGATCCACTCCGGCATGGAAACGAATCAAGTTCATTCTACATGGCAATCCCTTTAACAACCGTATTAGTTCATTGGCATGGCGAAGCGTGTCGTTTTGTCCGTGCCAACAAATATACTCAAAGCTAACTCGGCGTTGATGTTGCCAATCATATTGCTTGAGCATGGCCACAACATCCGTCAAATGATAACGTTTCTCTATCGGCATAATCTCCTGTCTTTCAGCACCAAAAGGATTATGCAAGGATACTGCCAAATGACATTCACTCTCTTTCAAGAAACGCTCTAATCCAGGAACGACTCCCACCGTAGAAACGGTTATGCGCTTGGGAGACCATGCGCAACCCCAAGGTTCTGTCATCACTTGCAGAGAACGAAGTACATGGTCAATGTTATCCATCGGTTCGCCCTCACCCATATAGACGATATTGGTCAGTTGGTCCGAATCAGGAATAGAAAAAATCTGATTTAAGATCTCGCTAGCAGGCAATTGTCCATGAAAACCTAAGGTACCTGTCATGCAGAACTTACATCCCATCTTACATCCAGCCTGTGTACTAACACATAAGGTAGCACGGTCATTATCAGGAATATAGACAGATTCGATAAAAACATCACCTTTCACCTCATCGCCTGATAACCTAAAGAGATACTTCTTGGTTCCATCCTTAGAAACAGCCTCCGCTACAGGCTCATGACGTCCTATGGTGTATTGCTCCTCAAGCGCTTGACGTCCCTTGAGCGAGATATTGGTCATCTGCTCAAACGAACTGGCACGACGAACATACAACCACTCTGCCAATTGTTTGCCAGCAAACTTCTGCAAGCCAACCGATAAGGCGACCTGCTGAAGTTCTGTGAGTGTTTTACCTAATAGAGTCTGTTTCATAAATATGGTTTAACGCAAACGATCAGCTGCACGAACGAGTGCCTCATCCTTCAAGATACGACGAGTAGCCATCATCAGCAATACCACATTTACCAATGGGATACCTGCCCATACATTGAGATACCAATCTGCACCTGCCATAGATAGATCGCCGAGGGTTTCGTATCCTTTGACCACATAGGCTGTGTACAACGCCAACAAGGCATAATATCCTAGGCACAAAATCACATTCATGATATTCAAACGTGCTTGCAACAAGCGACGCTTAAACAAGAAGATAGTCACCAATGCCAACACAGGAACAGCCATCGTCATTACAGCCATAGGCCATTTGTCCATCGCATGAAGGCTAACATACTCTGTCGCCTCAGGTAATAGGAACTGTACTGGAGAGAACACACACAATAAGGTGCCTAATACAACCACCAAGAGGAGGTATAATGTTTGAATTCTTTGTATCATACTAATTTACATAAGTCATTGATTAATTGATATTTCTCACCTGTCGATGGACAAGTAGCAAAACCATCTTTGTCAAATTTGAGTTTCTCGCCATGACGGCTCACCCATCCCACTCTACGAGCAGGATTACCCACCATCAAAGCATATGCGGGTACATCTTTCGTCACTACCGAACCAGCACCAATCAAGCAATATTCGCCCAAGGTATTGCCACATACGATCGTAGCATTAGCGCCTACGGAAGCACCTCTACGAATGATTGTATCTTTATATTCATCTTTACGGACTACAGCCGAACGAGGATTGATGACATTCGTAAACACCATACTTGGGCCAAGGAACACATCATCCCCACAGCGCACACCGGTATAGATAGATACATTATTCTGCACTTTGCAGTTGCGACCCAAAACTACACCTGGTGACACGACTACATTCTGACCGATATTGCAGTTCTCACCGATCTGACAACCTGACATAATATGCGAGAAATGCCAAATCTTTGTTCCCTTGCCTATGAGGCAATTATCATCCACATAAGAGGATTCGTGTACAAAATATTCATTCATAACTTAAAAGAATGCTTTGAAGATATCATTACCATTGGCGAAGATCATCAGTAGGAGCAAAATCCAGAAACCAATGGTATTCGCCACTTCTAGAAACTTATCACTTGGTTTGCGGCGAGTGATAATCTCCCACAAGAGGAATAAAATATAACCTCCGTCCAAGGCTGGAATAGGCAAGAAGTTCATAAATGCCAATATCAAGCTCAAGAACGCAGTCATATGCCAAAACTCCTGCCAATCCCATACATTAGGGAACATATTACTAATGGCACCAAATCCACCCATAGATTGTGCACCTTCCTTGGTGAACACAAGGCGGAATTGCTTAACATACATCACGAGCAAATCCCAACCATACGCTATACCCGCAGGAATCGCCTCCCAGAAAGTATAGGAAGTATGCACAATGTTGTAATAATCCCATGGCATCACCCTTGTAACCCCAATCATAGCTTGATCTCCGATAAAGAGTCTCGCTTGCATGGGGACACCATTACGATAGAAATCCAAAGTCACACTATCACATGGATATTTAGCTAACTCATTGGCTATCTGCACTTGACACAATCCCACTACTCCATTCACACCCACGATACTATCGCCCTTCTGCATATCGGCAAACGAGGCAGCACCACCTGGTAAAACCGAATCGACCACAAATGGCATATAGTAAGATAGCAATACAAAACTCTTCTTGACATACGACTTATCTGCACGCTCCTTCTCGCGTTGTTCTCTATCATAATCATTTTGCAAAGCCAAATAGCGAGTACCCAAATCCTCTGACATGGTCAATGCTACGGTATCAGTACCACGTAACACCAATACATCACGTTGTCCTTGCAATATAATGGCATTTACAATATCGCCCAATTGAGTAGGTTCTACTCCGTTGATTTGCAATACCTTATCTTTTTGTTGAAAACCTTCACCAACTAGAATATCTGAATAATACAATCCAGTATTGATCTGACTCAGAGGCAATTCGTCCTTACCCCAATGAAAGAGCATCATACCAAAGATCAAAAGTGCAGCTACAAAGTTCACCAATATACCACCGATGATGATGCATAGACGTTGCCACACATTCTTAGAGCGGAATTCCCATGGTTGTGGCTCAGTAGGCAAATTTGTTGCCGCTTTGGTCTCGTCTACCATACCTGCTATTGCACAATAGCCACCAAATGGAACCCAACCTAGTCCCCACTCTGTATTATCAGGATAACGGCGCCAATCCTCTTCAGGCAAGGCTGCCAACTCCTCGTCCGTCATGGGGCGCTCAATTACTCGCCCCTTCTCGTCCTTCTTCTCATTACCCATTGCATCCAACACAGGAACCATGGTTGACTCCACATTAGGTGCAAAAAATTTCACTTGCCATTTGCCATTGATCTTTTTGGCACGGACAATCGAAAATTTAGGGTTGAAGAACATATAAAATTTCTCTACGCGCACCTTAAATAAGCGCGCAAAACAAAAATGCCCCAACTCGTGAATCACCACGAGAATACTAAGAGCTAATATCAATTGTAACCACTGCATAATCTTCTGTAAGTTAAAAAGTTCTAAAGGTTTTAATGTTTTAATAGTTCTAAGGCTATCTTACGAGCCTCTTTGTCAGTTTGCACATAATCCTCATATGTGGGTTCCGTGATAAACATAGTCTTCTCCATAGTCTTTGCAATCACATCCGACATCTGCATAAACCCACATCTACCCTCACGGAAAGCCAGGTTTACAACCTCATTTGCCGCATTCAAAACACAAGGCATATTACCTCCTTTGTTCATTGCCTCATAAGCCAATGCTAGATTAGGAAAGCGCTTGAGATCTGGTTCTTCAAAGGTCAAACTCTGGGTAGCGAATAAGTCCAATCGTGCTACATCGCTCATCCAACGCTCAGGGTAAGTCAATGCATATTGGATAGGCATACGCATATCAGGTGTGCCTAATTGTGCTTTTACGCTACCGTCCACAAACTGCACAGCCGAGTGCACCACCGACTGAGGATGAACTAACACCTGGATCTTATCTACAGGTATATCGAATAACCATCTCGCCTCAATAACCTCAAATCCTTTGTTCATCATACTCGCCGAATCGATTGTGATCTTCGCTCCCATCTCCCAATTAGGGTGACGCAAAGCCTCTGCAGCTGTCACATATTGCATCTGCTCTAGCGTGAAGTTGCGGAAAGGACCACCACTAGCGGTTAATAGCAACTTCTCCACACTAGTCATATCCTCACCCACAAGACTTTGGAAGATAGCCGAGTGTTCGCTATCCACAGGGAGGATATCCACCTTATGGCGTTTGGCCAATCGGTCGATGATCTCACCTGCCACTACTAGGGTCTCCTTGTTAGCCAAAGCTATAGTTTTCTTGGCTTTGATAGCCTCTATCGTTGGACGCAAACCTGCATATCCGACCATTGCTGCCACGACTACATCTATCGCGGGCATAGTCACCATCTCTGCCAACGCCTTCTCACCTGCCAATACACGGATAGGCAAATCGCTCAATGCTTCACACAATGGACGATAGTATGTTTCATCGGCTATACACACCACAGCAGGATTAAACTCCAAGGCTTGCTTGATAAGCAAGTCAATGCTACGATGGGCTGATAAGGCATATACCGAAAATGCTTCAGGATGTTGGCGTACCACATCCAAGGTCTGAGTGCCTATACTACCTGTACTACCTAATATTGCTATCTGCTTCATAATCTTTACATTTGGCGTACATCAATCTTTGTTGTCTTATTTCTGCGAGCCGCTCTATCCTGTGATGTAGCACAATGGATACCATCCTCGCGCATTCGTTTATTCTCCGAGATATGTTGGCTACTAAACTTGCCATCTTTCTTGAGAATAATCCTCACGCATAGCAATACCATTGCCAGCACTAGAGCCGCTATTACCAATACTATTTCTTTCATACTTTCACTCCCAAAACACTAGACTCTTTTCCTTCTTACATAGAAATCCCACACAATACTTCTTCTTGCCAAGAGTTGGAAACCTCGCATTTTATTATCGTGGATAGGGTTATATTCTTTTTTCATCTTGTGATATGCGCAACGAGCTCGTACCACCGCTTTTACATTCTCCTTTTGTCCTGTCAATAGCATTTGCAATGCAGCCAAATAGTCCATTCCAAAACGCACCAACATTATCCACCAACGATGAGTAGTAGGCAAATTCTTATACAACATCAATAGGTTATTTCTGAAATTTAGGAATGTTTTTCTTGGATTCTCATATCCCAACGTTCCACCACCTAAATGATATACCACAGCCTGTGGGATAGCCACCAATATCGGTTGATTATCGGCAGATGAAGCATGATTGAGCATTCTCCAGCACAGATCTATTTCCTCCTGATGTGCAAAGAATTTGGCATCTAATCCTCCTAATTCCTTATATATACGCGTGCGCGTGAGAAGACAAGCACCTGTAGCCCAAAAAATAGGTTGCACCTTATCATACTGCCCATGATCCACTTCTAAGTGCGTCATCAAACGACCACGGCAATAAGGATACCCTAATATATCCATCATACCTCCTGCCGCTCCTGCATGCTCAAAGCGAATAGCCTCTCTCTTACCTGCCTCAAACTCCTGTTTAGAGTTCCAAGACAAAACTTTGGGTTGTGCAGCCATCACATTAGGATGTGCATCCATATACTCAAGCATCGTGTCCAACCAATGAGGAGTCACTTCTACATCCGAATTGAGCAGCACCACATACTCAGAGTCCACTTGCGCTATAGCTCGGTTATATCCATCCGCAAAACCATAGTTTTGGTCTAGCACTATGAGACGTACATCCTGCGTTTGTAAGTATTCCAACGAACCATCCGTAGAACCATTGTCAGCAACGACAATCTCTACCTCAGGCAATTGCGTATGTTCTAATACCGATGGTAGATACTGACGAAGCATGGCTTCACCATTCCAATTCAATATGACAACACTACACTTCACTTAAAATCCAAAACTAAATCCTATACTTGCGGTAAAATTCTTTCCCTGATAGTAAAGGGGGAGGTATTTGTTCAAATAATACTGTGCATTACCTATATCCTCGCTCGCAATTGCATCCGTCTTCTCATTATCATAACCACGAGCATGATTATATCCCAAACTCATCGTTAGAAACATATTAGGATGTACCTCATAGAAACCATCTAGTCGCACTTCATCGTTGCGATAGATACAGTGGTCAAATGGTTTTTGCGAGATAGTCTCAGATATTCCTCCGTCACGAATCACCCCATCAGACCCACGATAAACACGTAAATATGCATATGAATTATATTTCGTATCATTGGTATAGGACAACTTCAGCAACATGCCACGTATCGGACGGTAGGCCAACTCCGCATAAATAGATTGTGCGTTATCTCCCATATAATGTCCCATATTAAAACTATTCGTTGTCCAAGTCAACGCATCTATGGAGTGCGTATAACATGCTACATTGGTGCGAACAAACTCGCCCTTTAGACTTAATCCCTTCACAGGCCAACCCGACCAATTGAATCCCACTAAATAGGAAACAGGGTTATGCTCCGCATTAGATGGTTTAAGACGAGACAATTTAAACTCGTCCACATATACCGATGCATATACGTGCAAATGATCCACCGGACGAATAGAGAGCGAACCGAAGAGTTGTGAGTTCTGATTCTGCGATGCAATTCCTTTCGTCAGCAAGTGATCTAGGGATTTGTAGAAAGCAATCGGTATCAAATAGGCCGCTTGAATATTCTGCTCGGCATAAATAATGGAGTTACCAAAGGAGAAAGACAACTGTTTTATAGGAGTCACAGTAAACATATTCGCTGCCATAAACTTATTCAGCGGACGATACTCCTTGTCTTGTACTCCTGGTTTGGTCGTATTTTCCAAATAATAATAAGTAGAATCCACCACATTAGACACTAACCATGCGTGGAAATAATCAAATTGGAACCACTTGCAAGGAGTCAATTGGAGCGATATCATTGGCGCAGCAGGAGCTCTGCCTGAGAGGATATTCGATGCATGATACGCATCACCCCAACGGATATTCTCACGTTGCAAACTAATACTACCCCACCATGAATAAAGACTTATACCTCCCTTTGAATCAGAGAAGTCACCACCATAATTAGCCTCTTTGTATTGTACACCAGAAATAGGTGATAGTGCAGGTTGTGTCTGCGAAGCGCCATAGTGAATACGAGCACCGTTTCTTCGGTCATCGTTGGTAGGATAATATTGCTCATTCAGCCAGTTACCACTCCACGAGTTATCACGCAAACTGCCCCAAATACTCAAGTGTTTAGCCACATCCATTTGGAGATCCACTCCGTACCAACGTTGCAATATAGCACCCTTACTACTAGCTAGGATATTAGCACCTAAGATAGGACGAAGACGCATTTTAAACATCTTATCCTTAGTCATATAACTAAACTGCGGATCTGCTAGAGAAAGATTATAGGTAGTATGATCCGTGTACTGAACATAGTTATTGACCATCGTATCACGCTCTAAAGCAAACTCATTGAGATAGAACATCAATTCTTTTTTCTGACGAATATTCAACAACGAATCTGCAGATTGTGCTTCGACCAACATCTTCGCGACTTGCCCACGTGTGTAAGGACGAACAGACGTCTGCACGCTTATTACTCCATCAGTTACGAGTTCGTCTAGATAGTCATATAGTTTAGTCTGCGTCAATGGCACAGGTATATTCTGCGCCATGCCAAACATTAGACCACACATTACTAATAGCAGTACTACAAATCCTCTTTTCATCATAGTCCAATTTTTCATTACGCACTATGTGCACGCTTAAAGATTATTGTACACACGATTCTCCAGAAATACACAAAATCCGTCACTAGTGTACCACGTTTCTCACACATAGTTAAATAGCGCATCTCGGAGGCTTGTATCTCATCTAAGGTTTTAGGCATATCGGCATAGAATGGAGGCAAAAGTCCTGGCTTATGTTTTACGCGCTGCTCTTGTAACTCCTTGCAATAGAGTGAGTAATAGTGTTGTGATATAGGTCTCACACCCACTAACTTCATATCTCCCTTCAACAGATTTAATAACATAGGCAGTTCATCCATCCAATACTTACGCATCAATCGTCCAAGCGTGGTCACACGTATATCATGGTTGAATTTACCACCCTCTTGCAAAGCATATCGTTCGTAGATATAAGCCTGTAGAAACTCGGAATAAGGGTGCATGGTTCTAAACTTATATACCTTGAACATCTTGCCGTTCTTACCGACTCGATTCAGTTTGACCAAAATACCATACAGACGTCTGGAGGTAATCTCAGGTCTAAACTTACGGCGCGCTATGACATAACTCAAATCGCCTTTCTTGCGCTCATCAATAATCTCAAAACCACAATAGCACAATCGTCCCAAGACCTCCGCCTTACTCAACACACGATTCTTACCCTCGGTGATATCAAAATACAAGCGTGAGGTCATCAACAACTTGGGTAACACGCGCTTATAGCAGAAGAAAGCAGCATAATACAACCACCCGAATACCACCGGGTAACGACTCAAAATATTGCGTTTAGTCACCGATTGTGGTTCATAGCAACATACCCATATTCCATTATCAGGCAACTTGTCATTGACGGTAGTAAACAACTTATTTACACCTCGAATGTGATTCAATGGCATAAAGTTTACCAACACATCGTAGCGGTAATTAGGTAGTTTCTGAATATTATACAACTCAGATGATCGCAAAGTAAAGGTATTGCTCGAATATAGATCCACACTCTTCTCCACATAGCGTAACGCATTCTCTGGAGCAAACTCAAGAATACTCTTGCGCAATGATGCTTTTTCTGCTTGACCAATGAACGCAGGATCATTCAAAACGTTTTGAATGGCTCGCTTAGGGGTTTCCAATACGACCTCATCTGCATCCAAAGCATAGCGATAAGCATGCTTAAAAATCAAAATGATTAGCGATGCACCTAGCATCACTAACCATAATGTCAGAAGTACCCATATAGAGAAGTTTCGCCCCTCCATCAGCATCATATAGCCACTCATTCCACCAAATAGCAACACAGATGCAGCTGCTAGACGGCGAATATCTTTGCCCATCTTCATGTACTTAACGGGGATATAACGATGGCATATATAGCCAAACACAAGCCACATCGCCGCAAAGATCAAGACAAAAACACTATACTTCTGAAATGGAACTTGGGTTGATAATGGGAACCAAGCCAAGACAACGCATACACTAATCAACAATGCAATAGCATCCACTATCACATATCGCCAATAGGGTTTATAGAAGAATCGTATACGCGCCATCTATCTTATCCCTACTTATTTGTTATAACGCGCATTCATACCTGCCACTACCTCGTCGGTAATGTCATATTGCTCAGCAGCCATCAATACATTATCTTTAGCAGTATTGCTCAAGATCACATGATAACGACCATCTGCATTGAACACTTGGAGGAAGTTGGTCAAAGAATCTGCCAATTGCATATTCAATTTTTGATTCTCCAACATGATATCTTGAGTCAACTTAGCTTCCAACTCTTGCAATTCTTGCTCTTTCTTTGCCAAACGTTGTTGCTCTTTTTCAGCACGCTCACGACTCAAGAAGGCATTATTTTGCAATTTACGTTGAAAATCAGCCACTTCATTTTGGAATGTGCGCAATTTGGTATTCATTTTTAGACGCGCATCCTCTTGTTTGCGCATCAATTGCTCACTAGCCTCAATGGCAAAACTATAGTTAGCCAATAGACTATCCACGTTGAGATATGCTACCGGCATCACTTCCGCTGGAGTAGCATCCATTTCCATTGGAGCACTCTCTTTCTTACCAAAGTGCAACACAAACAACGCTGCTACCGCTGCAGCTAATACTACATTTACTACAATTTGTACTTTATTCATAATGTTTAATTCTTTTATTCCAGTTCAAAATTCTTGATTAATAACTAAACGAGTTCATGGATTACCAATCCAGAACGTAATTTTGGTTCAAACCATGTGGTCTTAGGAGGCATAATATTACCTGTGTCAGCAATATCAATTAATTGCTTCATCGTCACAGGATAAAGCGCCAATGCCATTTTCATCTCGCCACTATCTACACGATCTTGCAATTCACCTAAACCGCGAAGACCACCGACAAAATCAATACGCTTATCCGAGCGAAGATCCTTAATGCCAAGTAGTTTATCCAATATTAGGTCAGAAGAAATTGTTACATCCAACACACCGATTGGGTCTTGGTCATCATATCTACCTGCTTTAGCCACGAGTTTGTACCATTTGCTACCCAAATACAAAGCGAACACGTGCAAACCCTCTGGATGATAAATCTCGGCACCCATCTCTTGCACCTCAAAGTCTTCTTTCAAAGCCTCCAAGAACTCTTCCTCACTCATACCGTTGAGATCTTTTACTACACGGTTGTAATCCATGATATAGAGTTGATTCTCTGGGAAGCATACTGCTAGGAAATAGTTATATTCCTCGTCACCTCTATGATTGGGGTTTTGCAACTTCTTCTCATTACCCACCAAAGCAGCTGCTGCACTACGATGGTGACCATCCGCGATATACATCGCTGGCATTTGAGCTACAATCTCAGTAATACGTGCTATATCTGCAGCATCACGAATTACCCAGAAAGTGTGACCAAAGCCGTCCAAGTCAGACACAAAATCATACTCTGGCTCTCCTGCTGTAGTGCGAGCAATGATAGCATCTAACTCGTCATGGTGAGGATATGCAAAGAATACTGGCTCCACATTAGCATTGTTCACGCGCACATGTTTCATACGGTCTTCCTCCTTATCGCGACGAGTCAACTCATGCTTCTTGATGCGACCTTCCATATAATCCTCTACCCAAGCAGCTACCACAAGTCCATATTGTGTACGACCATTCATAGTCTGCGCATAGACATAATAATAGTCTTCGCTATCTTGTACCAACCAACCTTTCTCACGGAAGAGATCAAACTGCTCTCTTGCAGCTGCATATACACATGGATCATGCTCATCGGTACCAGGCGCAAAATTAATCTCTGGCTTGATGATATGATAGAGTGACATCTCATTACCAGCAGCCTCTTGACGTGCTTCTTCAGAGTTCAACACGTCGTATGGACGACTGCTCACTTGTTTTGCCAATTCACGTGGAGGACGAATGCCTCTAAATGGTTTAATCTTCATATGCTTTGAACTTTTATTTTGCTTTTTCGTTTTTCGCCCCCATTGAGCAAGTACCATTAAAGACTGCATTAGGCTCTACCATGAGAGTACCAGTCGCAATTTCGCCAACCAAGTTACTAGTTGCACGCAATGCCAATGCGTATTTAACATTTATCTTGCCATCAATCTTGCCCATAATCTCCGCATTTTGACATTCAATAGTGCCTTTAACTGTTCCTTGTTCGCCTATAACGAGTTTACCAGCGCATTTCACATCACCTTCTACTGTGCCATCGATACGCATATCGCTATCTGTAATTACAGTTCCGATGATTTTACTGCCAGAAGTGAGGGCGTTATAGAGAGTGCCCGCATTTTGTTGTGTTGTTGCCATATATCTTATTTTTTTACATTTTACTCATCTTTAGATGAAATTCCTATTTCAGCCTGCAAAGGTACAAAAAAAATCTCACATATGCAAATTTTCCCAATGAAAGTATCAAAGAGATAAAAAAAACACGACAATATTTGCGTGAATAAAAAAAAAATTGTACTTTTGCACTCTAATTTGCGGCATTAGCACATCGGTAGTGCATCGGCTTCCCAAGCCGAGGAGGCGGGTTCGATTCCCGTATGCCGCTCTTCGTCGCAATTCGCTTGTCGCAAAGAAATCGCATGCGATTTAGGCAACGTGAGCAAAGCGAACATAAAATATAAATAGTGTGCCGGTTCATCGCGAGATAAGGGAAGAAAAACCTTTGGTTTTAATCCCCTATCACGAGGAAAGTCCGGGCAGCAAAGAGCACCATCGCGGTTAACGGCCGTCAGGCAGCAATGTTTGGTCCCTGCAAAAGCGACGAACAATCTCGCAAGAGAGGAAGTGATACGAGCATACGATGGGCTGCAATTCCAAGTAAACCAACGTCTGAGCGCTGCTCGCGTGAGTTGGAGGGTAGGAAGCAAGAGAAGTGCGTAGCAATACGCTACTCAAGATTAATGATGAACACCCCTCACGGGGTACAGAACCCGGCTTATAGGCGCGCTATTTTTTTGAATACAATTCTACACTATACAAAAACAACACCAAACAATGAAAAAACTTTTTCTTTTTATAGCACTTTTGAGTGCTTTTTCTTTGCAAGCAAAACCCCGTATTGATCGTGCAGAGCCTCTCTGCTGGTGGACAGAGATGAACTGCCCACTCACATTGATGCTTCAGGGGGAGGATCTCGCTGATGCACAAGTGACGATTCAACAACTTCACAATGGAAAACTAATGAAAGGTGAGTGCACAGGTCTCCAAGTCACTGGTCAACACAATGCAGAGAGCAAAAACTATCTTTTTGTAGATCTCGCTGTTAATCAACCAGGTACCTACCGAATAACTCTCAAGAAGAACAAGCGTACTACCTATGTAGACTATACCATCCATACCCGTCGTGAGGGTAGTCGTGAGCGTCAAGGTTTCAACTCAAGCGATATGATCTACCTGATTATGTCTGACCGTTTCGTGGATGGCGATGAAAACAACAACACCTTAAAAGGCATGGCTGAACCAGCCAACAAGGAGAATGTTCACGGACGATTCGGTGGTGATATTCAGGGTGTTATCAACTCATTAGACCATATCTCTTCCCTCGGTGCTACTGCCATCTGGGCGACACCTTTCTTAGAGGACAACGAGGCGGCATGGTCCTACCACGGTTATGCTTGCTCCGACTACTACCATATAGACCCACGTTGTGGTAGCAACGAACTCTACCGCGAGATGGTGGAGAAAGCCCACGAGAAGGGTATCAAGATTATTATGGACATGGTGCCTAACCACTGCGGCGGCACACACTGGTGGATGAAAGACCTACCTTATCAAAACTGGATCAACCAGTTTGAGGAGTTCACCAATACGCCTAACGTCTTCTCTGCTAACTACGATATCAACGCTTCGGAATATGACCGTCAGTTGTCCAATCGTGGTTGGTTTGACCGTCCAATGCCTGATATGAACTTGGAGAACCCAGACCTGCTGCAATACTTCAAGCAATGGGCTATCTGGTGGATTGAGTACGCCAATTTAGATGGTTTGCGCGTGGACACCTATCCTTATATAGAGATGATGCCTGCCAGCGAATGGGTGAAAGCAATCATGGAGGAGTATCCTAACTTCAATATCGTAGGCGAGTGCTGGACACGTCCTGCACCTGCCGTAGCGTACTGGCAATCAGGCGTTAAGAACTATAACGGTTTTGACAGCCACTTAAAGACCGTGATGGATTTCCCTGTAGAGGAGGCTATCCGCCAAGCCCTTGAGACAGACGGCAACGGTTGGGGCAATGGTTTGACTCGCGTGTATGATGCCGTAGCGATGGACTACCTCTATGCCGATGTGAATAATATCATGATTATGTTGGGCAACCACGATATGGATCGCATTGCGGATGTAGTGAAAGACCAAGACCCACGCCGTGTGAAATTAGCGGTTACCCTTTTGGCTACTATGCGTGGTATTCCACAAGTGTTCTATGGCGATGAGTACGGCATGAAGTCTGCTGATCGCAATTTGGGTCACTCTACCCTACGCATGCCATTGCCACAAGGTGAGCAACTAACCGAAGAAATGCAAGACATGTGTGCCTACCACACTCGTCTCTTCCAATGGCGTAAGGGGGAGCCTGTGATTCACACGGGTAAGACCATGCACTTCATTACCCGCGATAATACATACGCATACTTCCGCTACAACGAGAATGAGGCGGTGTTTGTATATCTGAACGCTAGCGAAGAGAATCGTACCATCCCTACTGCGCACTACGCAGAGATTTTGGGTAAATACAATCCTATAGGCGTAGATGTGATTACGGGCGATACGTATGATTTGAGTGAAGAGGAGATTGTCATCCCTGCACTCAGTAGCATTGTCGTAAAACTGAGCAAGTAAACATTACATAACATACTATCATAAAGAAAGAGAGTGCGCCAGAATCTGGCACACTCTCTTTTGATAACATCCTGTCTAACTCAGTTTATCTCGCTGGACATATTAATAGTATAGTTATCCTTCAGTGAAGTGATAGGAATTGTGCGTTTATAGTGCGTGTATTGTCCGTCTATTGAGCGTGAATAGCGCGTAATTGACAAAGAAAAAAAGATATGTCTAAAAAAAACAAGGACACAATCTCTTGCGTCCCTGTTGATATACAGGCTTTTAGCCTAATTGTGCTTATTATTTCTTATTATCTCGTTGCAGTTCAACGATTACTTCTTGAAATAGCGGTTGTACAAGCCCTCAAAGCCTTTGCCGTGACGAGCCTCGTCCTTAGCCATCTCGTGTACAGTGTCGTGGATAGCATCCCAATCCATTGCTTTTGCACGCTTAGCAATACGTAGTTTGTCGTCGCAAGCACCCGCCTCAGCCATCATACGTTTCTCGAGGTTCTCCTTGGTGCTCCAAACTACCTCGCCAAGCAACTCAGCGAACTTAGAGCAGTGCTCAGCCTCTTCCCAAGCATAGCGTTTGAATGCCTCTGCGATCTCTGGATAACCCTCGCGGTCCGCTTGGCGTGACATAGCGAGATACATACCTACCTCAGTCGCCTCACCCATGAAGTGTGCATTGAGGTCCTTGATCATCTCCTCGTCTGTATCTTTAGCAACGCCGATGATGTGCTCGCATGCAAATGCGATACCAGCTGACTCATCAACTTCTTTCCATGTTACTACTTGTTTGCATTGTGGGCAACGCTCTGGAGCAGGTGCGCCTTCGTGTACATAGCCGCAAATTGGGCAAATAAATTTCTTGTTCATCGTAATTATTTATTAAAAGGTTATACTTAAAATTTTGATGCCTTTGCATCCACAAATAGTAATACAAAAATCGTGCCAAAAAAAAGCAAATATAAATAAATTTTTGTCTAAATAATCAAAAATTATTTAATTTTCCAGGGGATGATACATCCAAAGAGCCAATAGCGAAGGAATTTATAAAAAGATAGACGTTCCATAGATGGGTACTTAGGCGTATGAAGTACTGTGTTAGGGTAATCGAGATGACACGATATGCCAATTAATAATAAGGAATAGATTCTTCAGATAATTCTTTCTATCATTCTGGTAATCGAGGTAATAAGCATGCTCCCATACATCAATGGGCAATAATGGAGTCAAGTCGTACTGCAATGGATTTTCTCCATTGGGTAAAGACAAAATCTTGAGTTCTCCCTCCTTGTTGATCGCTAGGAAAGTCCATCCTGATCCAAAGAAAGCAGATGCCGCCTTGTAGAGTTGTTCTAACATTTTATCAAACGACCCAAACGACTGCTCAATTAAGAACAAGAACTCTCCAGAGGGACGTTTGGCGTTGGCTGCAGGGGTCAATTGTTCAAAGAAAAGCATATGGTTGAGCACTTGTCCTGCATTATTAGCCATCGGTCCTTCGGGGGCTTTGCGGACTAGTTCATTCAATGATAGCCCTTCGTATTTTGAGCCATCCACTAGTTGATTGAGATTATCCACGTAGGTACGAAAATGCTTCCCATAGTGGAAAGAGAGTGTTTGTTGGCTCATCATAGGAGCCAAATCTCCGAATTGGTATCCCAACTCAGGAATTTCAAAGTGAAATTTTGTCATAGTTGTTTTAGGTTTAAGACAAATGTCTTGGTTAGTTATAAAAACAAAGTGCAGCACCTTTGTGCTACACTTTATTCTTATCAAATATCGTGCCAAATAGATTATCTGGTGCGTGAACCGCCAGATGATCCAGAACGCATGGTACTCGAACCACCAGAAGAGCGCATAGTAGAACCAGATGAACGCATAGAACTACCTGCACTAGAGGAACGCATGGTGGAGTTCATACTACTAGACGAGCGTACCGAAGTGCTAGAAGAACGCGAAACTGTTGGCGCTGCAGTACGTATAGGAGCGGCAGCCGTAGAAGTAGAACGAACCGTTGTTGTTGTAGAACGCGACTGTGTCGCTACGGAAGTATTGGTACGGGTTGTACTAACACTACGAGTGGCTGTAGGTGCCGCAGTAGCACGAGTGGCCGTGGTAGCAGTACGGGTAGCTGTACCACGAGTAGCAGCAGAACGGGTAGCAGTCGATGTGGAAGCTACACGAGTGGCTGTAGAAGTATTAGCAATACGACCAGAAGTAGTAGCAGTACGTACATTAGAACTACCATAAGTGCGATTCATCGAAGACGCCTGACGGGTAGCCGTAGTAGTTTGTCGAGTAGCTGTTGGTTGTGCACTCACGCGTGTGCGCGTTCCATTAATATCAGTCGCTTGGCGCATGGTAGCTCTTCGATTCTGCTCCATAGCACGAGCATTGGTGATATTACGTGAAGCATTACGAGTAGCAAAGGAGCGCTCAGGATGGCGAGTAGCAAAATCATTGCGTCCTACATGCTGATGCATTGGGCGATAGTGTGGATGATGATGGTGCCCTGTACGATAAGAACAGATAGGATAATGATAATGGTGCCAATAGCAATGATTCCAATAGACGAATGGATCTACGCAATAGTATGGTCTCCACCAATGAGGATAATATCCCCAGTAGTATGGCGAATGCCAGCATACCCATGCAGTACCCCAAAACCAATCGTAAATGAGAGGTCTGTGAATATATACTGGCTCAATAATGTAGTTGGTGCCATAGATATATTCATCACCTATTACCTGAACGGTAACTGACTGTGTAGCCTCGTCTTTCTCTACGAAGATAGATGCAACGTCTTGATAGATATCCTTAGCGAGCACTGCCTGCACAACCACCAAATGGCGATTGTTATCAGCCGTTTCTATCACGCGTAGATAGTCCACCTCACCGTCAGCGTTTAGATCAAGGTTAGAGAAAGCAGAGTCTGGGTTATTGAGCAGCTGCTCAAATTGTTCAAGATCTTTGGCTTGACCAAAGAGCGTTGCTACGGTTTTCAAATCGAGGTTCTCCGAAATATCGGACGATGTGGCTGTCACCGTGACGGTCTCATCTGCATAAGACGAGATAGGAATCATTAAACTAGAACAAATAGCCAATAGCAAAAATAATACCTTTTTCATAATTAGACTAAATTTAGATTGTGATGCATTTTCTCCTTTTTAGTTCGCATATAGCGTAAGTTATATGGATTAGGAGTGATTTCTATTGGTATATTTTCTACAATTTCTATGCCAAAACTCTCTAGGCCTACTCGTTTGATCGGGTTATTGGTCATCAAACGAAGTTTGGACGCACCCATTTGTTGTAGGATCTGAGCCCCTACTCCATAGTCACGTTCATCAGGTTGGAAGCCCAAATGAATATTTGCCTCCACGGTATCTTCTCCCTGTTCTTGCAGTTTGTAAGCGCGAATCTTATTCATGAGTCCGATACCTCGTCCTTCTTGATTGAGATACACAATAATACCTTTGCCCTCTTTCTCTACCATTTGCATTGCTTTGTGAAGTTGCTCTCCACATTCACAACGTTTAGAACCAAAGATATCGCCTGTCATACAAGACGAGTGTACACGGCACAAAATAGGCTCATCAGCTTGCCACTCGCCTTTCACCAGCACAATATGCTCTAAGCCATTGCTCAGTTGACGAAATGGAGTAAGCATAAAGTCGCCAAACTCCGTAGGCAGACTCACCGTTTCACCACGCTCTACAAGAGCCGTTGAGAGTTGAGAGTTGAGAGTTGAGAGTTGAGAGGTAGCATCCTCCTGTTCTTTCATTCTATAGGCTATAAGATCCTTGATTGATATGAGACTCAGACCATATTTCTCTGATACTTTCTCCAAGTCAGGCATACGCGCCATGGTACCGTCCTCATTCATAATCTCGATCAATGCTGCCACTGGTTGTAGTCCAGCCAATCGTGCTAAATCCACCGCAGCCTCCGTATGTCCTGCACGCTTGAGTACGCCGCGCTCTTGCGCATACAAAGGATTGATATGACCTGGACGACCAAAAGTCTCTGGTTTGGAGGCTGGATCTGCCAAAGCACGAATAGTAGCCGCACGATCTTCTGCACTCACACCCGTAGAACAACCTTCTAGTTTATCAACGGTCACGGTAAAAGGAGTACCAAGCATCGAGGTGTTATTAGATACTTGGTGCATCAATCCCAAATCGGCACAACGACTCTCTGGTAGTGGCACACATAGCACACCACGACCATGTTGGAGCATAAAATTAACTTTCTCTGGGGTTATTTTTTCAGCAGCGATAATAAAATCACCCTCATTTTCACGATCTTCGTCATCTACAACAATCACGAATTTACCCTCGCGAATATCTTCAATCGCTTTTTCAATTGTATCCATATATATATTGTTATTGTTTTCAAACGATGCCAATATTTCATCCACGCTTCGGGGTTAAATAGCGCAGAGTCTGTAGCCGCTTTATAAGTAAGGAATATTCCTATAGGTAAAAGAATCATGGAACTAAGCCACATTCCCGACCAGCAAGGCCATAAAGCCTCTCGTGCCATCTTATAGCCTGTATTATCAATAATGTAATAGACAATAAACATCACTACAGATATCACCACGGGCGCACCTAAGCCACCTTTACGAGTAATAGCTCCAAGTGGAGCACCAATAAAGAAGAATATCAGACATGCAAATGCCAAGGTAAACTTGCGATGCAATTCAATCTCATGCTTGCGTATATATCGCTGATAATCATCTAGCATTAAGGCATTGTAATCTACTTTATCCTTCTTCTCCTTGGCCTTATCCACCGCAGCAGAAATAGCTCGATAACGCTCGTCATCTGTAAAATGGGCATAGAGCGAATCTACATTATATTGACGATACTGTTCAGGATCACCCTCCCACATATCTACATTACGATCTTCTAGTCGCTCTCTTCCAAAATAATGTTTTGTTACAATCACCGAACTCTGCTCTTTACTTCGCTGATGTTCAAGCACTTGAACCGAATCAATAGACTCTATCAACCGTGCTACATCCTTCGCCACATGTTGATCTTGAAGGACATCTTCGTTGTAGCGGTTGAAATCCATATCAAAATCTATCAGCAACTGTTTGTGAGAGAAAGACTCTCTACGATAAGGAATATTCTTACTAGAGCGTTGTTGTTTTTTATCTAAATTCTCAAACGACTCACCATTGTATAACTGTAAGAGCAAATACTTGTTGTCTTTCGTAAAATATATTTGCCCTGAGTCAGCGATCATCACTTTGGCGTTTTTAAAGCCATCTGAATAGTCATAGATTGTCAGGTCATATAACATACCATTGTTGACATTTTTGCTTCTAACCATAAGGTTAAAACCATCAATGCCATCATAAAACTCTCCTACGGGAATATCTAGTTCTGGCGATTTCTGCTTGAGTGAGAAGATAAGTGCCCACAATTTGACTTGAGATTTAGGAAGAATATTGTTAGAAAAGAAGAAGGCTCCCACACATATACAAGCGATAGTAATTGCCAATGGTCGCATGATTCGGAAAAGACTCACTCCAGCAGCTTTCATTGCGGTGAGTTCGAATTTCTCACCCAAATTTCCAAACGTCATCAATGACGCCAGCAATATCGCTAAAGGAAGCGCTAGGGGGACAACAGAAGTTGCTGCATAAACAAAGAACTCTGCTAACACCTTCATTTCCACACCCTTACCCACTAAATCCTTGACATGCAACCAAACAAACTGCATAAGCAGGATAAAAACGCATATCAAAAAGGTAATAGCCAACAACCCAAGAAAATTCTTGAGCAAATAGACATCTATTTTCTTCAGTCCTATTCTCACCGTTTATGCTATATCCCTTCTTATTATCCTAAACTCTCACTGGTGAAACAAACTGGGAGAAGATCCTTGGCGCTTTCGAACACATAACATTCTCTATCTCCATAGAGCAGCACTTTTATAGGTACGCCAAATCGATGTTCTGTTTCCAACATCACTTGTCTGCATGCTCCGCATGGACTAGCAGGATCCGCAGTAAAATGCTCATTGGTATAGCACGCAATAGCCAATGCCACAACAGGTGTAGTAGGATTATTAGCATTAGCCGCAAATAAAGCTGTACGCTCTGCACACAAACCACTAGGATATGCAGCATTCTCTTGGTTGGCACCAGTTACAACTTGCCCGTCTGCTAATAATGCTGCAGCACCTACATGGTAATGAGAATAAGGACAATACGCATCTTGCGTTTTGTTTTTAGCAGCCTCTACCAATTCGCGCAATTCTACTGGCAACTCCTCTTGGGAGCATACTGTTACTTTGGTTTTGATTTCTAATTCTTTCATTGCTGTTGTAGATTTAGTTCCACACTTCGTACGCACAAACGCACACTCGCGCATAGTACGGCACAAAGGTACAACTTTTTTGCGAATTATGCAAATTTTATGCCACGTACCCCCTATTATTACCCGCAAACCATCGTAAAAAACGCCAAACATTTGTGTATATAAGAAAAAAGTTGTATCTTTGCAGGCTTAAATTGTGCATACACGCGCACATACACGACATATATGTTACGAAGAGTACAAAAATACATACGCGATAAAGAGTTGCTCCAAAGTGGCGACCGCGTATTGGTATGTGTCAGCGGAGGAGCCGATAGTATTGCATTATTAGATGTACTACAACGAGGCGGATACGATTGTGTAGTAGCCCATTGTAACTTTCATCTGCGAGGGGAGGAGAGCGATAGGGATGAAGCATTTGTCAGGCGATTAGGTGAGGTAAAGGTAAAGCATTTCGATACTTCTGCCTTTGCCACAGAACAGGGATTGAGCATAGAGATGGCGGCTCGAAAATTGCGCTACGAGTGGTTTGCTCAAATAGCCAAAGAAGAAGGATGCCAGGCGATTGCTGTGGCACATCATCAAAACGACCAAGCGGAGACGATACTTCTTAATCTCAAGCGTGGAACAGGCATACGAGGACTATGTGGCATGCGGGCTAAGAGTAGCAATCCTGAAGGTGGCGATATACCAGTAATCCGTCCCTTGTTATGTACCACTCGCGATTATATAGAGCACTATCTGCGGGATATACGACACTTACCATGGGTAGAAGATAGCACCAACAAGGACACCGCTATTACCCGCAATGCTGTACGTCAACAACTATCATCCTACAGCAAAGCAGAGATTGAGCACATAGCTAATACTGCCGAGCATATGCAAGGCTATGTAGATTGGCTAGAAGGTAAGGATACGGTGGCAGCCGAATGTGCGAAGTTGCACGAAGAATTGAGAGAATATGGTTTCGCAGAGATTGACAAGATATATTATGCTCTGCAACAAGGTGTAGGCGGCAAGACATTCCGTTCTACTACCCACCAAGCTATCATCAAGAAAGGAAAACTAATCATAGAACCTTTAGATCATTTAGAACATTGAATCATTACGGCATCATAGGCAATCCCCTAGGACATTCATATTCCGAGGGATACTTCACGGATAAATTCGTTCGTGAGGGCATTGCTGCATGCTATACTCCCTACCCTCTGGTAGCGATAGAACAAGTCACCAATTTGCTAGAGGAGTTAGATGGATTCAATGTCACTTACCCATACAAGGAGGCTATACTACCGTATTTGAATGCGATTGATCCCGTGGCTAGTACAATTGGTGCGGTCAATGTGGTAAGTCACGGCAAAGGATACAATACAGATTGGATCGGTTTTAGAGATAGCCTCCGCCCGCTATTAGCAACTCCACCCACCAGAGCACTATTACTCGGCACAGGAGGCGTGAGCAAGGCTATACAATATGCACTCCGAGATTTAGGCATAGCATACACCCTAGTTAGCAGAAATTTAGACCATCCTACAACAGGTCTATTAAGTTACAATGAAGTCAACGAGCAAGTTATCAATGATCACACACTGATCATCAACTGCACACCGCTCGGTATGGCACCTTATCAAGACCAAAAACCAGATATCCCCTATCATCTGCTCAGCGAAAAACACATATTATACGATTGTATCTACAATCCCGAAAAGACACTCTTCCTACAACAGGGGGAGAAACAAGGATGCACCATCAAGAATGGACTAGAGATGCTTCATCGCCAAGCCGACGAAGCATGGAAGATATGGACGATAAAAGACTAACACATAGAATATGAAACGAATAAACATACTATTGGTCATGCTACTATGGGTAGCCAACCTAATGCAAGCACAACTAGTGCAAGAGAACGAAACGGCAGTCGTGTACTATATGCCTAAAACAGAATTAGTGATTACGCTTTCTTATGAGCGTATAGAACAAGAGCCTGGCATATTCTATCAATATGCGCAACGTTATCTTGGTGCGAAGGATATCGTTACCGAGAAGAAAACTACCTACCAATTGAGCGACATGGCACTCAGCACCCAGGCTTCTGCTGATACTGAACGTGCGTATAAAGTCAATGCACAAAAGGGCTATCAACTCCAATTGCTCTCACTCACTACTGACGGCAGATTGCTTGGATACAATATTGGCGATGTATCGAAAGACGATGAGGTGAAAGGCGAAAGGCAAAAGGCGAAAGGCGAAAGACGAGAGGAACTGATGCCATTATTGGAGGAACAATTTATGGCCGGTTCGATAGCCAAAATGGCAGAAGGTGCTGCCAAACAAATCTATCGTATTCGTGAAACACGCCTTAATATATTAGGAGGCGATGTAGAGCATGTGCCTGCAGACGGCCAAGCCATGCAATTGGTATTGGATGAATTGAACAAACAAGAGCAAGCACTAGTGGCATTATTCGTAGGAACCACCCAAATTACACAGCATACCCATACCTTCCGTTACCTCCCAGCCGATGATGTAGAGAAAGAGGTTGTGTGCCGTCTATCCAAACATATAGGTATTGTGGATAAGAATGATCTAAGCGGAGAGCCCATGTACTTAACCCTCAAAGCACACAAACAATCGCTTCAAACAGCCTATATGGTAGATGCTAAATCTTCCTCTTTACCTTCACAACTATACTACAATTTACCAGGTAGTGCGGATATCAACTTACAATGTCAAACACTCAGTATAGTACAATCCGTGGCTGTTGCACAATATGGTATAGCCATCCCATTGGCATTAGATTTGTTCAATAGCAAACAAAAAAATCGCATATATATCCACCCTGAGACAGGAAATATCTTATCCATTCAACAATGAAAAAACTGATCACTATCCTAGCCCTATTCATGATAGGGACCAACATATGGGCACAAGAACTCAGATGTACTGTCACCATCAATTCGGATCAAATTCAAGGTACTAACAAAGAACTCTTCAATACCCTCAAACAAAGCATTGAAGAGTATGTCAATTCCTTGCGTTGGACCAATATGACCTACCAAGAAAAAGAACGCATTGAGTGCAGTATGTTACTCGTTGTTAAAAGCGTACAAGACGATATGTTCAATTGTGAGTTCACCTGTCAAAGTCGACGTCCTGTATGGGGGACTAGTTACTCAACTCCATTGCTCAACATCAAAGATAATAACTTTGCTTTCCGCTATCAAGAGTACGATCGTCTTGATTATCAACAGAGTACTTTTACCACCAACTTGACTGCCCTCCTAGCATACTACTGCTATCTGATTATTGGTCACGATATGGATTCCTTCTCCAAATTAGGTGGTACACCCTATTTCCAAGCCTGCGAGAGTATTGTCAATGCCGCACAATCTGCATCTCTGGAGACAGCTGAGGCTGCAGGTTGGAAAGCCTTTGAGAGCAATCGCAACAGATATGCGCTCATCAACAATCTCATGGACGAAGCATTCAAGAAATATCGTCTTTTCTATTATGAGTACCATCGCCATGGATTAGACGAGATGGTCAATAATGTGGCCAATGGTCGTGCACGTATTGCTAAGGAGATGGTCGTGCTCAAAGAGGCATACAACGCTCGCCCAGGCACCTATGTCATCAACACCTTTTTGGACGCGAAGAACGATGAGCTAGTCAATATTTTTGAGCAAGGTACTAGTGAAGAGAAAAAGCAAGTACATACCTTACTTATGCTTATCGATCCTACTCGTCAAACAACCTACGACCGCATCAATAAATAACGTAATTCATAATTCAAAATAACCATATATGTCAAAAGTTCGTGTTCGTTTTGCGCCTAGTCCTACTGGCGCGTTGCACATCGGTGGTGTTCGTACTGCCTTGTTTAACTACTTGTTCGCTCGCCAACACGGTGGCGACATGTTGCTTCGTATTGAAGACACCGACTCCACACGCTTCGTCCCTGGAGCCGAAGAATATATCACCGAGTCCCTTGCATGGCTCGGCATTGAGATCGACGAAGGTATCTGCCAAGATGCACCAAACGGCAAGGGCGATCATGGTCCATACCGCCAAAGTGAGCGTCGTGAAATCTACCACCAATATGTAGATCAACTCCTCGCTTCGGGCAATGCCTATATCGCATTCGACACCCCTGAGCAATTGGAGGCCAAGCGTGCGGAGATTGCCAATTTCCAATACGATGCCCGCACCCGCGAGCAGATGGTCAACTCCCTCACACTCAGTCCAGAGGAAGTACAAGCCCGCATTGCCGCTGGCGAGAAGTATGTCGTTCGTTTCAAGGTAGAGCCAAATATTGATGTACATGTCCACGACCTCATCCGTGGCGAAGTGGTCATCAACTCCAATATTCTTGACGACAAGGTGCTCTACAAGTCAGCCGATGATCTGCCTACTTACCACCTCGCTAACATCGTGGACGACCACTTGATGGAGATCAGCCATGTCATCCGTGGCGAAGAGTGGTTGCCTTCTGCCCCACTCCACGTGCTCTTATATAAGGCGTTTGGTTGGGAAGACACTATGCCTGAGTTCGCTCACTTGCCACTCTTGCTCAAGCCAGACGGCAACGGCAAACTCTCCAAACGCGATGGCGACCGCCTCGGTTTCCCTGTGTTCCCACTCGAGTTCCACAACCAAAAAGATGGCTCTGTATCATCCGGTTATCGCGAGGAGGGTTATTACCCAGAGGCTGTCATCAACTTCCTCGCTTTGCTTGGCTGGCACGCTACAGGCGACCAAGAGATGTACTCAATGCAAGAACTTATTGAGCAGTTCTCGCTCGAGCGCGTAAGCAAGTCAGGTGCTAAGTTCGACTACGAGAAAGGTAAATGGTTTAACCACCAATACCTCCAACTCAAATCCAACGAGGAGTTGGCAGAGCAATTTATGCCAATCCTTGACACTAAACTCTCAACACTCAATACTAAACCATCACTAGAAGTAGTAGCGAAAGTAATCGGTCTTACCAAAGATCGTGTCAACTTCGTTTCTGAGTTATGGGAGCAAGTTAATTTCTTCTTTGTAGCTCCTGAGGAATACGATGAGAAATCACTCAAGAAGCGTTGGAAAGAGGACTCTCCAAAGCATATGACCGAGATGCTTGCCTTGCTGGAGGCACACGATGATTGGTCTGCTGAGGGCTTGGACAACTTGATTATGCCATGGATTGCCGAAAAGGAGTATGGTGTAGGTATTGTGATGAATGCCTTCCGTATCTGTTTGGTAGGTGCTGCCCGTGGTCCACATATCTGGAACATCACCGATGTGCTAGGCAAAGACGAAACCCTCCGCCGTGTCCGCACAGCCTTGGAGAAATTAGGATAATAACTTTCAAGTCGATCATTTGAATTCGACAATATCAAACGAGCCCCTCACCAAGGTGGCTCGTTTTTTCTCGCCCTTACACTCTACACCTTACACCCTACACTAAACACTAAACTACCAATTACGGGTTCTTATCTCGTTTTACTCGAACGACTATTGCATGACGGGTTTATACTATTAGATTACTAAAAGATTACTATGTGATTCATATCCCTTGCTTATCCCTTTGGTATAGATTCGGTAACCCTTCGGAGTGGTAACGGAGTGGTATCGGGAATAACGAGCATGATTTATACGTTATCGTGTATTTTATACGTACTCTCTGAGAACACATTCTCAGTCCCCTCAAAAAGTTCTCAGGAATCCATTTTGACTTCCTTTCTCCCTGAAAATCAATACGTAATTCTTAATTATATAACTGTCGGAAATGTCGTTTTTATATTTCGCGTGAGGTTTCTGCGGTTTTCAGTTTTCACCTTTCCGTTTTCCGTTTTACAAAGGAGCGCTTGAATACGAGCATTGATACAAGTAAGAAGAAAGACAAATTAAAATTCACCCCGCCAGTTCAATGGATGAGTGGCAGGGTGAGAGGAAAAATATTAGATTTATTACTTTGTCAAATGTTTATATGCTATTCGGAGTACTCTTGTGATAGAGATAGCGTAATCATCTATGTTGGGGGCTGGAAATGATTGCATTTCTGCGGTGGTAAAGCGAAAGCGCAAATGTGTTTTGAAACATTCTTTTATTTCGCCTCTATATGCAGAAAATTCTTCCTTGGATACATTTCCCATAAAGATACCTATTTCTTGTTTTCGTTTCTTCCAATTTCGTTTAGAAATAGAGAAACTTTGACTTAGCTTCTGTACTTCGTATATTATATGTTCAGGTAACATAATTATTAATGATTGTTTAAAGATTTATTCGTCTATCATATTCGTCTTAGGCATATGTCATTTATAGACCGGTCTAATATACAAAAAACTAGACTTATCAATGTCATCTATTGTTAATTTGTGTGATTGAGTATATCCCGCTTTTGCAGCACGGTAATATCTTGACATCTCCATATTTAATCCTTTATATGCAGTTGCACTTCCATAGACACCTCTCCATATATGTGTATCATAAGTAATATTTGGTATTTCGGGTTGTGGTATTGAACTATATGGGAAAAGTATCGTCTTTCTGTTAATATTACTGGTTAATCGCATACCTTCTTCAGAAAATTGCATTGTACAATTATCTATTAACTCCCGAAAATCATTTTCGGTTGGTAGTTGCCAACCTTCTCCCCATTCGAAAGTAGCTACATCATATTGTGTGCCACATATAGAATCACCAACTTCAATAGGTTTACCATTGATATAAATGATATCAGTTGGTAAAATGTTTGAATATAAACCTCCAAAGCAATAAATACCATTAAGATTTTCTTTTGCCCATTTGGTTCCGCTTGGAAGACCGAGATCAATGTATTCTCGATTGTTATAGAAACCATTTGATTGGTTAGTATTTGTTGTTTTCTTCGCGATCTTAATTACTGTGCCATCAGCGAGGGTAAAGTAAACATAGTTTTCATCTTGGGTCACGGATTGGAACATGGAATCGCCATCTTGACCGTCCTTTCCATCGGCTCCGTTTTGACCATCTTTGCCATCTGCGCCATCAGCACCGTCTTTGCCGTCTTCGCCAGTAGCTTTGCCGAGTTGTGTCCAAGTAGCACCATTGTCATATGAAATATACCAATAGCCTTCCTCTATCTTCAATTGTGGTGTGATACCATCCTTGCCGTCTTGACCATCCTCACCATCTTGTCCGTCCTTACCGTCTGCACCATCTTGACCATTAGAGCCATTGGTGCCGTTTTGACCGTCTTTGCCCGAAACAGGGAGTTTGTTGCCATTGTCATCCAAGAGCCACACTCCATTCAATGTCCAATAATATACGCCGTCGGTGTCTTGTGCCACACCAATCACAGGGGCGTTGGCAGAACCGTTTTGTCCGTCTTGACCATCTTTTCCATCTGCTCCGTCCTTACCATCTTGTCCGTGATAAATGGTGATAGGGTCGTGTTTGCCGAAAGTGATGGTATAGCCAATCACTTCGCCATTCTTTTTGATTTCAACGATACCTGTGATGAAGTCGTTGGATTGAAGTACAGAGACGATAGTTTGCAAAGAAGTGATGTTGGTGTTCATCTCTTTGCAGAGTTCTTCCAATTTGGTTACTCGTTGGTCGAGGTTTTCCAATTCTGCCCAAATGTCTTTGTGGCACGCTGTGAAGAAGCATACAGTCAGCGTGAGCAGGAGCAAACTGAGTTTTTTCATTGTTTTTTAGTTGTTGTGGGAAGTTGGCTCCAAACACCCCGTTGGTATAAATATAGAAAAAGCGTGGAACCTCTTTTTGCTTATTCTCTATCACGAGGTTCCTGCAAGACCCTACATACAAGAATAAACAATGAATGCCCACGCCGATATGTTCTTCGTTGCAGAACACAACGAATTAAACACACCAAGGGGCATTTATTGCTCTCTTGTTTCGGGTATGTGAAATTTTGCAGGATTTCGTGATACCAAAACAAGCGCCAATAAACGCCTTTTTTTATGTCTGCTACCCTTCGCCGTAGATAGTTAATAGTTAATAGTTAATAGTTAATAGTTAATATTTCTATACAGACATCCCTCGGCGGAGGTTCACGGGTGCAAAGGTACATAATTATTTTGGATTATGCAAATATCTATTTGTATATGTCAAAAAAAAATTGTACTTTTGCACGAAAATTGCCACACAAAAACAAAATGACCGCTAAGGAAGCACTAAAGACATATTTTGGTTATGATGATTTTCGTCCCCTACAAGAGGAAATCGTGCAATCCGTCCTAGATGGTCGCGACACCTTGGCACTCATGCCTACAGGTGGCGGCAAAAGTCTGTGCTTCCAAGTGCCAACGATGGTTATGAACGGGTTATGCCTCGTCATCACTCCCCTCATTGCCCTGATGAAAGACCAAGTGGAGAACCTGCGTAAACGCGATATACGCGCCGCAGCCATCTACACAGGTATGAGTTACGAGCAGCAAAAGACCGCTTTAGACAACTGCATGTGGGGACCCTATCATTTCCTCTATGTATCGCCTGAACGACTAGAATCAGAGGAGTTTCGCGAACGGTTATCGCGCTTACCAATCAGCCTGATAGCCGTAGATGAAGCCCACTGCATCTCGCAATGGGGATATGATTTTCGACCTAGTTACTTGAAAATCGCTGAAATCCGCGATTTGGTTGCACGCAAAGCGTGCGGTTTAGAGGACGCTTCGCTACAGAACGGCAGCACAGCTGCCTACAGTTTAAAGACTGGGTTAGTGCCAATATTGGCACTGACTGCTACCGCGACGCCAAAGGTGGTGGATGATATACAAGAGCGGTTATCCTTTCGCGAGAAGAATGTGCTACGCAAGAGTTTTGCTCGCCCCAACATCAGTTATGTGGTGCGTGAGAGCAACAAGAAAGCCGATGAGATAGTACATATCCTCAACCGCGTGCCAGGCAGCGCCATCGTGTATGTGCGTAATCGCCAACGCGCACAAGAATTGGCTGCCTATCTCAACGAAAAAGGTCTCTCTGCCGACTTCTACCATGCGGGGCTCTCGTCTAAAGAGCGTAGTGAGAAGCAAGAAGCGTGGAAAAAGTTTAGAGGACGCTCGCATAGCGAGCTACAGGACGGCAGCAAAGCTGCCTATAGGCTAGAGGCTAAAGGCGAGGAAACCAGAGTCATTGTAGCCACCAACGCGTTTGGCATGGGAATTGACAAGCCTGATGTGCGGGTAGTGATACACCATGATCTGCCCGATACAATAGAAGCATACTTCCAAGAAGCAGGACGTGCAGGACGAGATGAGCAGAAAGCCTTTGCCGTATTGCTATACGACCCTAGCGACAAGACCAAAGCTCGCAAACGAATAGCCGACAACTATCCCGAGGAGCAAATGTTGCACGATGTCTATCACAAGACCTGCAACTACCTAAGCATAGGTGCCGATAGTGGGCAAGGAGCAACTTTCTTCATTGATATGTTTGACCTATGCAAGAAAATGCATCTGCCCGTGTTCCCCACCTACTCTGCCCTACACCTACTGAGTCAAATGGGGTACTTTAGTTTTAACGAAGAGCAAGAAATACAGCCGCGCGTGCGTCTTCGCGTATCGCGACGCGAGTTGGAGGAATATAAACTGAACGAAGCACAGAACGAACTGTTGGAACATTTAATGCGAGAATATACGGGAATATTTACAGATTTGCAGTATGTTCACAAGTTGGATGATAAGCACCAGGAACTAGTAGCATTGGCACAACGACGAATCATTGACTATGTGCCTCGGACGAAAGCCAACGTGCTGAGACTGACCGTCAACCGACAAGCCCAGATACGCATACCGCAAGACTTCTACCACGAGCGAAAGAACCATTATGCCAACAAACTCAAAGCCATGGTGGAATACGCAGAGAACAAACACTACTGCCGCTCGCAAGTGCTACTATCGTATTTCGGCGAAAACGATGCTCCCACCTGCGGAACATGCGACATTTGTCGCGCCAATACTAAACACTAAACACTAAACACAAAACACAAAAACAAGATATGATACAACTACTCACTGCCCTACTATTGGGACTTCTGATGATACTTGACCCATGCACGCTGTTTACTAGCATTGCAGCCATTGGGTATATAGACAAAGAGATACGCAACCGCCGCCGAGTACTGCATAATGGCGCGATGTTTGTCATGGGCAAACTAGTGACTTATGTGCTATTGGCGATACCTTTTATTATGGGTGCACAGACGGAGGGTATCAAGCATTGGCTGAGTCATTGGAGCGAACCACTATTGGCTGGCTTTATGCTCGTCTGCGGTGTGGTATTGCTCTTTACGGGCAACCATCACCACGACCATGACCATGGCGTGAAGAAATGGATACAAAGTATTGATAGTCAAAGCAGCGGATTGTGGTCGTTTATGTTGGGAATATTTTTTGCTATTGCCTTCTGCCCACACCGCTTCATCTATTTCTTTACGATGATTGATATCTCATTGTCATTGCCAGCGACATGGAACTGGTTGCTGCCTATCGTCTTTGGTTTGGCTACAGGATTGCCAATTATGATCATCGCGTGGCTAATATCCTATAGCGCTATCTCCATAGAGAAACTCACCGAACGCATGCACGGCATACAAAAATGGATACGCTATGTGTCTGCGGTGTTGTTTATCGGTTTCGGTATATACTTGCTCATTCATATTTTCACACACGGCACCTCCTGTTCTTGTACACATGGCATCTGCATGTTTTAGATTTAAGCAGTTTACTGTATGGCACGACCGCTGTGCCATGAAAGTAGGCACCGATGGTGTACTGCTAGGTGCATGGTGTCCGGTGGACTCGCGAGCGAGTAGTTCTAAAAGTTCTAAAGGTTTTAAAGGTTTTAAGGTGCTTGATGCGGGTACGGGTAGTGGATTGATTGCTCTGATGTTGGCACAACGCATAGAAGGAGCACAGATAACTGCGATAGATATTGATGCTGGGGCTGTAGAACAAGCCAGGTATAATTTTGGTGTATCGCCTTGGTCTGATAGACTAGAGTGCCATCAGCAGGCGTTACAAGAGTTAGAAGGCGAAGGTATATACGATCTGATTGTTAGTAACCCACCCTATTTTCAAGATAGTCTTAAAAACCCTGATAGTCAGCGTGCTATGGCTCGTCATACGGACACGCTTTCGTATGAAGAACTGCTGAAACATAGTGCTAGATTGCTTACCCAAGAAGGTATCATAGCATTGGTACTGCCTATTGAGGCAGAGCAACAGATTATCACTCTAGCGCAATCGTTGGGTCTCTGCCCTACGCATATCACTCATGTGTATCCTAAACCAGGCAAAGCAGCCAAACGCCTCCTCATCGCCTTTAGCTCTTCGCCTCTCGCCTATAGCCTATCGCCTATAGCCTATAGCCTCACCCTAGAATCCGAGACTGCCCCTCGCAGTGAGGCATATAAAGAATTGACTAAGGAGTTTTATCTTTGATTGGTAGCGGTCATTTAGCACAGCGTGTCCATTGGATATAGCCATAGACACAGTTGGCGCACCAGAAGAGGTATTGTGCTGCCATGCAGTAGTCGCCTGCTCGTAGCCACATCACAAAAGCCAGTACATCTACCACCATCCATATATACCATTGTTCGCGGAATGCGAGCACCATGAATATCTGTGCCACAATGGCAGGTACAGTGGTAAAGGCATCTAGATATGGTTGCGGATCATCGGTATAATGTTTTAAGAACCAGCCTACGATAAGAGACACAAGCAACACTCCAAGCACCAATACAGGAGCGAGATAGTTGGATAGTCTGCGAGTTTGGATTTGCAGCGAGTCGTCTGTCAAACGCTTTCTCCAGACATATACGCCATAAATCATAGTAATGAAGTAGAAGAGATTGAGCGCAATCTCCGCATAAAAACGCTCTACCACACATAGATAGGTATAGGTGCCTACTTGCGCAAAACCAAACACGAAAGTCAAGATATTGCCTTGTGCCCCTAAAACCACCGAGCAAATACCTAGCAATCCACTCACCAAGGACCATGGACTATCTGGCATATAGGCATAGGTAATGCATTGAACGACAATACCTACCAAGAGAAATATCCAAAAATATTTGCGATTACCCATCACACTTAATACTCTTGTCGAGAGTTTTTCTGTGGTTTTTCTGTTAGACTACGGGGTTTGGACTCCGTTTGTGGAAGTGCCAAATGGTCAAAGGTCTCTTCGAATTCCCAGTTAGCACGCAGTTTGAGTTTAGCAGGATAATAGTACACAGGTTCGGGTCGTCTATGTGTCAACCAATCGCCTGTTGTCCATTTGCCATCTTCGTTCCAATCTATATACAAACGCAGATAGAAGGTGGTAGGGTCTAGATATTGGAACACTGCACCAGTGCTTAATGCGGGTAATTCTTTTAGCACCGCATCCTTTTCATTTAATAATTGCACGCGCGCGCGAGGATCGAAGTGCTTCATTTGCACGGTCAGTGTAGAATAATCATTCAGCGACTTGAGTTTGAGTTTGGCTTCTACTTTGTCATTGCATGCCCCATAGATATCTCTGCATGCAGCGGAGTCTATGGTCAGTTGATATGCCTCCTCGGGTTTGAGTTTAGCAATGATACCCATAGCCATTCCTAAAGAGTCTTTTCTCTCTATGGTAAACTCAATAGGCAGCATATTGGTATCTACTCTCTGCACTAGATGGATTCCGCTTGCATGGATTGAGTCCAGCGGGAAAGGAGATAGGATAGTCAAAGTATCATAGATATTGAACTTGCTAGAAGCATTGGTTTTGAGTTCTAGTTTGCGATTTTGTTTGTTTCGCAGATATTTCTCGCGTGCTTTCTCGGACAATCGAGGTTGTCTATATATCGCATATATCGTATCGGTTTTAGGAATAATGTTGTACAGCGAATCGGAGAATTGATAGGTCATACGGAAAGGTATGGTATCCATGCGTATTGCCAAGGAATCGGTCAACCAATAGGTGATCGTGTCATGGGTTTTGTTGGATTGGACAAGCACATAGTCCATAAAGTTCACCCACGCAGAGTCGGAGGCAGTAGAATCCAATTGACTATATCGCATAGGTTCTAAGAGCGGTAGTGAGTCTTGTGGCGCGGAGAAAACGAGGGTAAAGGCGTGTTGCTCTTCGCGTAAGATACGTTGGAAGTACTTACGTTGTTTGGCTTCCTCAAAATACCAAAGAATCACAGAATCGGGCAAATATCGTGTCACTTCGTGTTCATAGACGCTGTCTATTTGTCGTGTAAAGAGTGTATCTCCAGTCACGTCATCCAGTCCCAGCGTGTCGTACCATATGGTATCCCAATGCATTTCACGCGTGGTGTATGGCGTAAGGATCGTATCCATAAAGGCGAGTCCCTCGCCAGGTTGATAGAAATAATCGCGACTTATATCATTGAGCGCATATAGTCGATAACTGCCTTGACGGATATTGTGTATGGTGAAGTATCCTTCGCTATTGCTGCGTGTAACACGAGTAAAAGGCGTAGTATTCAGGGCCGTATCGTGGTGATTGGCATGAATACCCACCAAGATTGATGGCATAGGATTGAGGTTGGCAGCATTATACACTCTACCCGAAATGGCAAGAGAGTCGATTTGATCGCCAGTAGAGAACGACATTACGTAGCCTTCGAGTGGCACTTTCTCGTTGTAGTCGCAGATGGCTGCTCCAAAGTCAATGGTATAGGTCGTCGAATCGAGCAAGTCTTCCTGAAAGACCACCGAGAGGGTTTTGCCTATTGCTTTGATTTCAGGCGCCTGTTGCTGAGGCGGAGAGATAAGCACATTCTTTTGTATATCAGCCAATTGAATATACTCATTGAATGTGATTTCGACTTTCTTGGTAGCGATATTCAAACTGCCATTCACAGGTTGTTCTTTGACTACCATAGGTGGTATAGTATCTTTGGGTCCACCTTGTGGTCCTTGTCCCATATTGGCACATGCAGATAGCATGACCATGCCTAGCAAAAATATGTAAATCCTCTTCATCTCCTTACCTATAACCTATAACCTTTAACCGATAACCTCTAACCGATACCCCTCTCTCAACAACCATTCTATCATTTGTGGTAATAAATCCACTATTCTGTCTTTGGATTTATTCGAATCGTGGCAGGTAATGATACTGCCGTTGCGGGTAAATCGTTGGATGACTTTCATCATATGTTCTACCGAGTAGTTGGGATTGTAGTCGTGTGTGAGCACATCCCATAGGCAGATAGTGTATCCTTGTGCTAGCAGTGCGCGTTTTTGACGACCTTTCATTCTACCATGTGGTGGACGAAAAAGCTTCGTATCTAGTATCTGCGCTGCTTTTTCCACATCGTCTAGATAGCGACTAGTAGCCACTTGACAACCTCGCAAATGATGGTAGGTGTGGTTGCCTACGGAATGTCCTTCTTGACGTATCCGTTCCAATAAATGAGGATAGCGCACGGCATTTTCGGCTACCATAAAAAAGGTAGCCTTGACGCCATACTGTGCCAAAATATCCAATATCTGTGGTGTACATTCAGGTATGGGTCCATCATCAAAGGTGAGATAGACCACTTTCCTGTCCTGATCTTTACGCCACAATACACCTGGATACAAGCGTTGCATCCAGGTTGGGAACTGATATAGCAATCCTCTAAACACTAAACAGTAGCGAAGCGTCCTCTAAACACGATTCTTACTCGCTCCAAGCTAATGCGGAAGCACCGAGTACTGCTGCATCGGCCTCTTTGAGGTCAGAGAAGAGAACTTTCACTTTGTTCTTCCACAATGGCAACACATTCTTGTTCATCGCTTCCTCGATTGGGCGTTTGATCCAATCGCCAGACTTAGTCAAACCACCGAACAACACAATTGCCTCTGGTGCACTGAAAGCAATGAAATCTGCCAATTGTTGACCCAAGATAGTACCTGTGAAGTCAAAGATCTCCTTAGCCACCTCGTCGCCTTGCTCGGCTGCATCGTACACATCTTTGGATGTGATATTGTCCACATCCAGTTTGCGGAGGATGGTCTCTTTGGTGGTAGAAGTGAGTATCTCTTTGGCAGTACGAGCTACGCCTGTAGCAGAAGCATACGCCTCGAGGCAACCCATCTTACCGCAGTTGCATGGACGTGCGTTCTCGCCACGAACAGCGGTAGTGTGACCCAACTCACCCGCAAAACCATCGTGACCATAGACCACATTGCCGTCAATGACGATACCTGAACCTACGCCTGTTCCGAGGGTGATCATAATAAAGTTTTTCATGCCTTTGGCTGCGCCATAGGTCATTTCTCCCATAGCAGCGGCATTCGCATCATTCGTAATGCGGCATGGAAGACCAAAACGCTCACTTACGAGTTTAGCGAATGGTACGGTTTGCCAAGGTAGGTTCATTGCCTCTTGGATATAACCTGTGTAGAAGTTGCCATTAGGCACACCAGCGCCGATACCACGAACCATCTCCATGCCACCGAGTGGCTCAATGATTTTCTCTGCTTCCTCATAGAGGGCATTCACATAATCGTTGATGTCTCTGTACGCTTGAGTTTTGATTGAAGTGCGGCCCAACACATGACCGCGAGCATCTACTACGCCTAATACGGAGTTTGTTCCTCCCATATCAAGACCGAGAACGTAAGGCTTTTGCATAATATAGTTAATAGTTAATAGTTAATAGTTAATATCTTTTTTATACGGGGATGTTTTTATTGACATTTTTGCTGCCGTAGAGGGCATAGAACAGGATATATGCGGCGCAGGCTAGTACCACCACATAACTGAGGCGGAAGCTACCCAAAGCGTCTGCCATCACGCCTTGCAGAGGGATCAAGATACCGCCGCCGCAGACCATAGTCATGAAGGCACCTGAAGCAATGGAAGTATATTTACCCAAGCCCTCCACTGCCATATTGAATATACCGCCCCACATCACGGAGGTGCATAATCCAACGAGGATCAACGCCACAATGGCTACAGGGATCTCTGCGGTGATGAAGGTCAAGGAAGCCCAATCCACGCCTGGCATCTTGACCATCCATTGCTCAGGTAGGAAGATACCTAATGTCACAAGCACGAGGGTCAGTATTGACACGGCAGCTATCTGTGTACGACTAGATACTTTCTCGGCTACTAGTCCGCCTAATAGACGACCTACGAGCATTAACAACCAATAGACTGCCACGATCATACCCACGATATTGGGGTTGATACCCAAACCTGGTGTCGCAGCCGTAGGCGCAGTAGTGAGGTATTGCATGATATACGTAGGCACACCCACCTCTATACCGAGATACATAAAGATCGCCAACATGCCCAACTTGAAATGACGGAACGAAAACGCCGAATACCTCTGAACTTCTGAACTCCTCAACTCCTCAACTTCTCCCTCCTCATCTGGCTCTGGTATCTTGACTAGGAGCAGTACGATGAGCGCAAACACAAACACGCCCAGAGCAATCATCAAGGCAGGTGTTGCGTCGGCTATCTTGGCTTTGGTGACATCGGCAATCAAACTACCCATGAGGATAGTCACGAGTACCGCTGCGGTGGAACTGCATACGCCGCCAAACTGAATCAACAGGTTACCTCTATTGCCGCCACCACCTAGGGTGTTGAGCATAGGGTTAACCACGGTATTGAGCATACACATGCAGAAACCCGCTACGAAAGCACCTGCGAGATAGACCGCAAAACTCTCCACCATCGCCCAACCAGCCATGTATTGCAGGAACACACCCACAATACCCACACCGATCGCTACCAAGGCGGTGTTGCGATAACCGATCTTACGGAGCAATAATCCCGAAGGGATACCCATAATCGCATAAGCGATGAAGTTGGCGGCATTGCCCAATTGCGCCGCAAAATTAGATACTGCAAAATTGCTCTTAAGTATCACTGCCATGGGATTACAGAGGTTCGTCACGAACGAAATCATCACGAACAACAAGTACATCACCAAAATGGGTAGCCAAGTCTTTTTCATTTAGTTAATAGTTAATAGTTAATAGTTAATAATTAATATCTCGCCGATAGCCAATACCCCATATCCAATAATTATAGCGCAGCGTCCAAAAATCCAAGGATTCTCTTGTGCAAGTGCTCATAGTTGGCACCGTTGCGCAAGAAGTGGTTATCGTCAGGATAGAACTGCATCTCAAACTGTTTGCCTGCTTGTACGAGGGCATTCACATACAGCCACGACTGTTGTGCGTGTACGTTGTCGTCCGCCAAACCGTGTACTAGGAGCAGTTTGCCTTGCAGTTGCGCTGCTTTCTTCATGAGGTCGGTACCTTCGTAGCCATAGTCATTGACTTGTGGGCGACGCATATATCGTTCGGTGTAAGCCGAGTCGTAGAATCGCCAAGAGGTCACAGGAGCAATGGCGATGCCGCATTTAAATATAGTTGAGAGTTGAGAGTTGAGAGTTGAGTGAAGTTGAGAGTTAAGAGTTGAGATGTTTGCTTGTGCACTCATACAAACCAGCGTCTGATACCCGCCGTAAGACCATCCGCAGAGTGCTATTCTGTCGCCATCCACATAGGGCAAACTCTTCAAATACTTAGCCACAGATATCTGATCTTCCGCCTCTTTCTGTCCGAGTTGCATGTAGGTAGCGTTTCTCCACTCTCGTCCTCTGGCATGTGTACCACGAGGATCGGCACAAACCACTAAGTAACCTTGTGCGGCGAGGTAATGAGCAAAACGTTTGCGCCAAGTGTCGGTCACACGCTGACTACTTGGACCACTATACTGCATCATCACGACGGGGTATTTCTTGTTTTCGTCAAAGCCCACAGGCAATACTCGCCATGCGTTGAGCACATCTCCTCTCTCGGTAGTGATCGTCAAGAACTCCTTGTTGGGCAGTCCCGTCGCTTGCCATGCCGCAGCCACCGAGTCGTTGTGGAGTACTACCCTATCTTTCGCCCATTGCCCATTGCCTGTTGCCTTGTACAGGGTATAGCGGTTAGGGGTATGGAGCGATTGGTAGCAGTCGATATACTGTTTCCAATCCTTGGAGAAGGTCAATGCGTGTGTGCCTTCGCCTGTTGTGAGTTGGGTGGTAGTGCCTTTGCGCAGGTTGTAGGCATACGCCTGACGTGTCAATGGTGTAGGCGCAGCTAGGTAGTAGAGTGTCTGTGTCTTCTCGTCGAAGCCGTATAGGCGCATCACGTCACGGGTTTCGGGTGTGAGGAGTTTCTGCTCCATGCCTTGTGCGGAGTATAGATAGGCTTGCATCCAACCGTTCTTTTCGCTGAGCACAATCACACGACCATCTTGGAGCCATTGCCACTCGTCAAAAAGTTCGAAGTTCATGTAGTATTGCTTGCTTTCCTCCTCGTAGAAGTTTTTGGTTACGGTGGATTTAGCATTGGCTTTGAGCACTTTCATTTGTGTCTGATCACGGTTCATGAGCATAAGCATGAGGTCTGCCGTAGGCTGAGGTTCAGCTTTGGTAGCAGCGGGTTGTACGCCCCATTGCAACCGAGGCACGTAGTACTCTTTGTCTTCGGGCAGTTGCATGGTCTTGATGGACTTGTAATGAATATCATAGACGCACACGCTAGCTTTGGCGTTCACTTCCCCCGCACGTGGATAACGCAGCGAATGTAACTGAGGATATGACCCCTCGCCTACCATCGTCTGCCACTCAAACGCAGGTACTCCTGTTTCGTTCAATCGCACAAATGCCACCATTTTGCTATCGGGTGAGAAGGCGAATAGTCGTGTGATGCCGAACTCCTCTTCGTACAGCCAGTCGGCTATACCGTTGAAGATATCGGTGTTCGTATCCGTGGTGATGGGCACTTCGGTTTTGAAGTCGATTTTGTAGATATAGAGGTTATTATCGGCTTTGGCATAGACGACATATTTGCCGTTAGGTGAGATGACGGCATCACGCACGGGTTGTTCGCACATGCGTATGCGCGTGTTCTTGTGCGTATCAATTAGGTAGTAATCGGCTAGGAAGGAATGACGAAAGAGTTGTTGTTTGTTTTCGTATTCGAGTCGGTATCGCGTTTGGGGCGATTGGCTATTGGCTATGGGCGATTGGCTATTGCCTATTGCCAAAATGCTGTCTTGTTCTTCGGTAGTCAATATTTTGGCGTCGTATCCTCCTTGTAGGAGGTGCATCATATCGCATTGTCCATTGCCCATTGCCAATAGCGCATTGCCTATTGCTAGGACTAGTATAAGTATTGATTTTTTCATGTTCATGATTAAAATATATTCTGTCTTAAAAAAGTGCACAAAGGTACAAAAAAAAATGCATATACGCAAGTAAAAAAAACAATTTTTATAAGAAATAATCCATTTACTATCTATTTATACCACTTTTTGCTTATAAATTTTAATATATTTTAAGATTTATACATTATTTGCATCATTTTAACACTTTCACACTTTAACATAAAAAAAAGAGTTGAATGGTATATATCGCATAAAAAATAATATTATATATTATATATATAATTATTATCTACCCCTGTATCCCCTAAAAAATCGGCTTTTTTCGGGGAGGTACGATTTGGGTAAGTTGGCAGTATGGAGAGTGATTTCGCTCATAAATTGATGTTAAAGTGTGAAAGTGTTATAGTGTGATATGTTAAAATTATTTAATTTCTCACGTGGATAGCCGCGAGCACATGACCGGTGGGCGGATATGATTGTATGATTGTTTTTGAGCAAGCTCACACAACCATATACATTGATTTGGGTATCGTCGAGGGCACCTCCCGCTCTGCGGGCCCCTCCTCGAAAATACTGTCTTGCTACGCGGTACATACATAATCAACGAATATTTCACGAAGTAAACTTCTTCTTACCCGAACGCATATGATTGTTTTTGAGCAAGCTCATACAACCATATACATTCGGGTAAAAATAGATGAATCTATTTAAAATATTCGTTGATTATGTATGAGCTATCTTCGGGGTATCTTCGGGATATCTTCGGGATAAAGGCAGGGTATTTTTTCGTGTAAAAAAATAGGGAATTATATACGAGTTGACACAGATTTAAAAGACATTTTTCGACTATTTAGACATCAAATTAAGAAACCCGATAACTATTTCTCAACAAAAGTAAACTTTTTCTTGCTCCTCAAATAGCCAATTATGAACAAGTTCCCATCGGCTATTTTATGACTATGAGATAGATAAATCTATCTTTTTTTGCTAATAATTTCTCACTCTACTTGCGTATGTGCATTTTTTTTTGTACCTTTGCACGCTATTTTATGCACACAAACATACATCCCTTAAAACAAAAGTTTTAACTCAAGCGGTAATCATATGACAACCAACGTATTTACACCTGCAGAAGAGGCGATGCTCGAACAAGAGTTCCAAGCCCTACTAACAGACTACATCCATTCTCCACACGGCAACCGAGTGGAACTGATTACCCGTGCCTACCAACTGGCTAAATCTGCCCACCACGGCGTACGCCGACTATCGGGCGAACCATACATGATGCACCCCCTCTCTGTAGCACGTATCGTCGTCAACGAGATAGGACTAGGTAGTACCAGTATCTGTGCTGCCCTACTCCATGACGTGGTGGAAGACACCGACTACACCGTGGAAGACATTGAGCGGATGTTTGACAAGAAAATAGCCACCATCGTCGAAGGACTCACCAAACTCTCAGGTGGCGTGTTCGCCGACAAAGCCATGAAGCAAGCAGAGAACGTGCGCAAACTCATGCTCACCATGTCGGACGATATACGCGTCATGCTCGTCAAACTAGCCGACCGACTACACAACATGCGTACCCTGGCTGCACAGCGACCAGAGAAACAACGCAAAATAGCCGCTGAGACACAATACATCTACGCCCCTATGGCGCACCGACTGGGACTATTCCCTATCAAAACCGAACTAGAGGACCTCAGTTTCAAATACGAACACCCAGAACTTTACGCCGAGATAGAAGCCAAACTAGCGGAAGTGAAAGAAGTGCAAGCAGGATACTTTGAGGAGTTTGCCAAACCTATTCATCGCAAACTGACCATGATGGGTTATTCCTACAAGATGTACTCACGTACGAAGTCCGTCTATTCCATCTACAAGAAGATGACCAAAAAGGGTGTTCCATTTGAGCAGATATACGACCTATTGGCTGCCCGTATTGTGTTTGAGCCTACTTCGGATTTCTCGGAGAAAGACCAGTGTTGGATGATCTACTCCGCCCTCACTGAGATCTACCGTCCTCACCCCGAACGTATCCGCGACTGGATATCTATGCCTAAAGCCAATGGCTACGAAGCGCTACACGTGACGGTGATGAGTCAGCATGGTCAGTGGATAGAGGTACAGATACGCACCAAACGTATGCACGAACTTGCCGAACATGGACTAGCCGCACACTGGCGCTACAAGACGGGCGAAGGTAGTGGAGGCGGACTAGACAAATGGCTCAAAGAGATCAAAGATGTATTGGCTAACCCCGATCCTGATGCCATCGCCTTCCTAGATACGTTTACATTGAACTTGTTTGCGCACGAAGTATTTGTGTTTACTCCGAAAGGCGATATTCGCACACTCGCACAAGGAGCCACCGTATTGGACTTGGCATATCAGTTGCACTCGGAGTTGGGTGAGCATTGTATAGGAGCCAATGTCAACCGCACCGCAAGACCATTGAGTTATATCCTACAGAGCGGCGACCAAGTGGAGGTATTGACATCCAACAAACAACAGCCCGAACCCGAATGGCTGGAGATAGCCGTCACCGCTAAAGCCAAAGATGCCATCAAGAAATATTTCCGTAAAGCCAATGAGGCAATCAAGCGTTCAGGCGACGAAGCGGAAGCAAAGATTGCTAAACTACAAATAACAGGCGAAGACTCGTTTGGTGTGATGATGCGCATTATGAATATCATCTGCGATCACAAAGCCAACATGCGCGAACTACACGTAACCACCGACGGCAAACTATTCCGTGCAAAAGCCGAAATGGTAGTATTCAAACAGAAAGTCGTCAGCCAAATGTGTATGAAACTGCGCGCCATAGAGAGCGTGCACTCGGTGGATGTGGAGATGTGAGTGTTGAGAGTTTAGTGTTGAGATAATAATAAAAAATAAGATATGAAAAAATTAGTTTTGATGGCTGCCATGATGATAAGCATTGCAGCAATGGCTCAAGAAGCCGTAATCACGTTTGACAAGACCACACACGATTTTGGTAAAATCAATGAGGCAGATGGTCGAGTAACCACCGTATTTGAATTCAAAAACGAAGGTATGATACCACTCGTATTGACCAACGTGAAAGCAAGTTGCGGTTGCACCACCCCAAAATGGACACGCGAACCTATCGAACCAGGCAAGACAGGACAAATAACAGTAACCTATAACCCTAATGGCCGTCCAGGACGATTCCAAAAAACAATCACCGTCACTAGCAATGCGACAGAGCCTACTACTCGTCTTTACATCAAAGGCGAAGTAATCCCTAAACCAGCACAACCTGTGGACAAATACCCAGTGAAAATGGGTGCATTGAGCTTGCAAAAGAACAATATCAATTTGGGAAGCGTCAAGAAAAATGCGCCTAAGAACATCGAAATTGAATACGCCAACACGACCAACGAACCTGTGACCGTGGAATTGCTCTACAACGGCGCAGAAAACTACTGGATTCCTAACGTGACCCTACCAACCGTAGCACCAGGACAAACAGGCAAAATACAATTGGCATTGCAAACCGCTACCTGCCCTGTATATGGTCCAATGGAAACCAAGTTCTATGTACAAGTGAATGGCAAACGTGAGATCTCCAATACCTACGCTATCACTATCAAAGTGAACCTCGTAGAGGACTTCTCTAAGATGAGCGCAGAGGATATTCAACAAGCACCTATCGCTGAGATCAGCACAGAGATCAATGCAGGTGTCATCAAAGCAGGCAAGAAACTGACTACCAAAGTGACCCTATCCAATGCAGGCGTTAATCCATTAGTAGTACGTCGCGCCTATAGCAACGATGCTGAACTAGAGGTGCAACAACCTAAAGCAGCCATCAAAGGTGGTAAGAAAGCAGATATTCGCGTAGATATCAATGCCGTAGGTGCTACTCCTGCACAATACTCACGCACCGTAATCGTCATCACCAACGACCCAAAGAAACCAATCTCAAAAGTTAAAGTAACTTGGACAGTGGAGTAAGAGACCGCCTACGGCTGAGAGACCGCTGCGCTGAGAGACCGCCTATCGGCTGTTAGACCGCTACGCTGAGAGACTCATCGATCCCTCAGTGAGCAAAGCGAACGATCCCTCAGTGAGCAAGGCGAACGGTCCCTCAGTGAGCAAAGCGAACGATCTATAAAAAAAAATGAAACATCCTGAGAACGATAAAGAATACAAAGGACTGACCGTGAATGCAGGGGTAGAGAACCTGCCTTCCGTCAATCCATATGCTACCTTCCGCCGTAAAAAACAAGTATTGAGTGCAGACGAGTATGTGGAAGGTATCTTGCGTGGCGATCTGCGTCTATTGAGTCAAGCCGTGACGCTCATAGAAAGCAATCTGCAAAGCGACCAAGTCATCGCCCAACAAGTGATAGAGAAATGCCTACCTTATGCGGGTAACTCTATTCGTTTGGGTATCACTGGCGTACCTGGCGCAGGTAAATCGACCTTCATTGAGGCCATCGGTACTCGTCTATGCCAAATGGGTAAGAAGCTAGCCGTACTAGCCATTGACCCATCTTCCGAGCGCAGCAAAGGTAGTATCCTAGGCGATAAGACACGTATGAACCAACTCTCCGTAGAGAGCAATGCGTTTATCCGCCCTAGCCCATCGGCAGGTAGTCTAGGTGGTGTAGCACGTAAGACACGCGAGACGATCGTACTATGCGAAGCCGCTGGATTTGATACCATCATCGTGGAGACCGTAGGTGTGGGTCAATCAGAGACCGCAGCACACTCCATGGTGGACTTCTTCCTACTCCTGCAAGTGACAGGCACAGGCGATGAGTTGCAAGGTATCAAACGCGGTATCATGGAGATGGCGGACGGTATAGCCATCAACAAATGCGACGGCAGCAATGTGCAGAAGGCTGAAGCCGCTAAAGTGAGCTTCAAGAACGCACTCTCGCTCTTCCCTCCTACCGAATCGGGTTGGAAACCCTATGCGGTGACATGCTCCGCAGTAGAAGGCAACGGTATCATGGATGTGTGGGATATGGTGGAACAATATATAAGTTTCGCGCGCGAGAGCGGGTATCTAGACCACTTGCGCACCCAACAAGCTAAATACTGGATGTACGAAACCATCAACCAAAACCTGTTGGATAGTTTCTACAAGTCAGAAATAATGGAGAAACTAATCGAACAAACCGAAGCACGAGTACTAAACAATGAATTGAGCAGTTTTACAGCTGCATACGACCTGCTAAAATCATATGGCGACCTCAACAAAAAGCAATAAGAAAAAGACGACCCCTACTATCGTCAAAGTAGGAGCAAACGAGATAGGCAAACTCCCCCCACAGGCTTTGGAACTAGAAGAGTCTGTGTTGGGGGCATTGATGATCGAGAAAGAAGCCTATGGAATGGTGGCAGATTTGTTGCGACCAGAGTCCTTCTACGCAGATAAACATCGATATATCTACGAAGCCATTCGTGCCTTGTCCAACAACGATAATCCCGTGGACTTGCTATCCGTAGCCCAACAACTGAAGACGATGGGACTACTGGAAGAAGCAGGCGGCATCGTGTATCTAAGCGAATTGACCCGCCGTGTGGCTTCCGCAGCCCACTTGCGTTATCATGCACAAATCGTGGCACAGAAAGCCACTGCACGCGACTTGATCGCCGTAGCATGTCAAATCGAGGAGAAAGGTTACGACGAGACACAAGATGTGGACGAGTTGATGCAAGAAGCAGAGGGCAAAATCTTTGAGATCTCTCAACGCGCACAAAAACGAGATGTGACAAGTATTGACCTTGTGATAGAAGAAGCCTTTGAGCGTATGCGTAATGCCTCTAAGAACGAAGGTAACATTTCGGGTATCCCTAGTGGATTTACCGAATTGGACAAGATCACTTCGGGTTGGCAGAAGTCAGACTTGGTGATTATCGCTGCGCGTCCTGCAATGGGTAAGACTGCGTTTGTATTGTCTATGGCGAAGAATATCGCGGTAGATTTTGGTATTCCTGTGGCAATCTTCTCGTTGGAGATGTCCAACGTACAATTGATCAATCGTCTGATCATGAACGTGTGCGAGATTGAAGGTAGCAAGATTCGTAACGGACGCTTGAGCACATCCGAATGGGCTAAACTCGAAAACAAAATCAACGACCTGCGCAACGCTCCTATATACGTGGATGATACCCCAGGTTTGAGTGTCACCGAACTGAGAAGCAAAGCACGCAAGTTGGTACAAGATAAAGACAAGAAAGTACAGCTCATCATCATCGACTACTTGCAGTTGATGAACGCCAACGGATTTAATTTCGGTAGCCGTGAGCAAGAGGTGAGTATCATCTCGCGTACATTGAAAGGTCTGGCCAAAGAGTTGGATATACCTATCATCGCCTTGAGTCAGTTGAGCCGTGCCGTAGAGAAACGCGATTCCAGCAATAGCAATGTGGATGGCAAAAAACCATTGCTCTCTGACTTGCGTGAGTCTGGTGCTATCGAGCAAGATGCGGATATGGTATGTTTTATCCACCGTCCAGAGTATTACAAGTTATACGACGACGGCAATGGCAAAGACTTGCGCGGACTGGGACAAATCATCGTGGCTAAACACCGTAACGGTGCTACCGATGAGATTTGGTTGCGCTTTATCGGCAAATATACCCGCTTCCAAAACGAATCAGACGCATTCGAAGAAAGTGACGATTTATATGCAAACGTGAGTTACAACACCCAACAAAGCAAAATGAATGCGCTACCACCCGAAGCACATGGCGCATCGCTTGATGATGATATCACACCATTCTAATCCCGATACCACTCCGAAGGGATACAATAGGGATACAGAACAAATAGAATACAAACAACATCGATAATATATAACAAAACTATAATGAAAAGAACAGAAATTATCAATGCCCTGCAACTAGCAGGTGAAGGACAACTCATCAACGTAAGAGGATGGGTACGTAGCCGTCGTGGCAACAAGAATGTTAGTTTTATTGCCCTCAATGACGGTTCAACAATCAAGAATATCCAAATCGTAGTGGACTTGGCACAATTCCCAGAGGAGAACCTCAAGCCTGTAACCACAGGATCATGTATCTCTGCCACTGGTCACTTGGTAGCTAGCCAAGGTAGCGGTCAAGCCGTAGAGATTCAGCTAACCGAACTAGAAGTGTATGGCACAGCCGACCCAGAGCAATATCCATTGCAAAAGAAAGGCTTGAGCATGGAGTACTTGCGCACCATCGCGCACTTGCGTCCACGTACTAACACCTTCGGCGCTGTGTTCCGTATTCGCCACAACATGGCAATGGCTATTCACCAATACTTCCACGAGCACGGATTCTTCTATTTCCACACCCCAATCATCACCGCTAGTGACTGCGAGGGTGCAGGACAAATGTTCCAAGTGACTACCAAAAACCTCTACAACCTCAAGAAAGATGAGGAGGGTAAGATTGACTATAGTGACGATTTCTTTGGCAAACAAACCAGTTTGACCGTATCTGGTCAGTTGGAGGGCGAGTTGGCAGCCATGGCATTAGGTAAGATCTATACCTTTGGCCCTACTTTCCGCGCAGAGAATAGTAATACTCCTCGCCACTTGGCAGAGTTCTGGATGATTGAGCCAGAGGTGGCGTTTATCCAAAAGGACGAGTTGATGGACCTCGAGGAGGACTTTATCAAATACTGCGTGCGCTGGGCATTGGAGCACTGCAAGGATGATTTGGAGTTCTTGAATCAGTTTGTGGATAAAGGTCTTATTGCACGTCTAGAGTCCGTTATCAAGACCGACTTTGTGCGCTTGACCTACACCGAGGGTATCAATATCCTACAAGAGGCTATCAAGAATGGTAAGAAGTTTGAGTTCCCATGCACTTGGGGCGATGATTTGGCATCTGAGCACGAGCGTTACTTGGTAGAGGAGCACTTCAACAAGCCAGTGATCATGTCTGACTATCCAAAAGATATCAAGGCATTCTATATGAAGATTAACGAGGACGACAAGACCGTACAAGGTACTGACGTGTTGTTCCCACAAATCGGCGAGATCATCGGCGGTAGTGTACGTGAGGAAAGCCTCAATAAACTCAATGCTGAGATTGAGCGTCGTGATATTCCTATGAAGGATATGTGGTGGTATTTGGATACTCGTCGCTTTGGTGCAGCACCTCACGCAGGTTTCGGATTGGGCTTTGAGCGTTTGATGCTCTTCGTGACCGGTATGCAAAACATCCGTGACGTGATTCCTTTCCCACGTACTCCTAAAACAGCGGAGTTCTAATTGGGGAATTAAGAATTGGGAATTTTGAATTAAGAATTAAACACTATAAATATGAAACGAGTAATCTTTTTAGTTGTACTCTGTGGTCTAGCCGGATGGATCAGTGCACAGACACGATTGATCGGTCGAGTGGTCACAGATGAACAACAAGCTATTGAAGGTGCAACGATCACCTTGGTTAACCAAGGTTATTCTACGACCACCAATGCAGAAGGTCGTTTTTCGCTGACATACCTTGAAGCCATCGATGAGGAAGTAATCGTTGAAGCTACAGGATTTATGTCCGATATCGCCTTGGTTCAACTTGTTGAAAACCAACAAAACGATTTGGGTGACATTATCCTACAAACGGACTTGTTGGCAGAAGCCAAAGAGGAAGTACTATTGAATTTGACAGAGATGGATTTGAACGACGACGAAGGTAAAAGTCAGTCTGTATCCTCTGCATCTAGCGCGAGTCAGGATGTTTTCAACAGTACAGTGTCATTCGCATGGTCTAACGCCCGTTATCGTGGTCGCGGATATGACCAAACGTATGAACAAAACTATATTCAAGGTTTGAGTTTTAACTCTGCAGAACGTGGACAATTCAACTTCTCTGCAATGGGTGGTTTGAACGATGCGACACGCTACAAAGAAGTAGTAGAGGGTATCGAAGCGAATAACTTTGCGTTTGGTTCTGTGGGACAAGCCACCAACTACTTGCAGTCAGCGACTAACTACGCACAAGGTTGGAAAGTGGGTTTGGCAGCTACTAACCGCAACTACAAAGGTGCAGCACGTGCTACCTACTCTAGCGGTTTGATGGAGAACGGTTGGGCGTTTGCAGCACAATTGGCTTGGCGCTATAGTCCATATATCGACGTCAAAGGTCGTATCGGTGAAGGTATCACATATAGTTCTGTAGGTTACTTCTTGACGGCTGAAAAACGTTGGGGCAATGATATGCGCTTGTCGCTCATCACTTTTGGTGCTCCAACGATGCGTGGTCAATCTGCAGCATTGACACAAGAGACATACGATTTGACCAATCAATACAACAAGACATCTTGGGGACACAACAACTACAATCCATATTGGGGTTATCAAGATGGCAAAATGCGCAACTCACGTATCGTACATAGCTACGATCCAACCGCTATCGCAAGCTTTGATTGGAAGATCGATGAGGAGAACCACTTGAAGGTAGCAGCAGGTTACCACTATTCATTCTATAGTAACTCTGCATTGACTTTCTACAATGCGCCAGATCCTCGTCCTGATTACTATCGTAACTTGCCATCAGCATTATGGGATGGACAGATAGGCACAAATGGTAAGTTTATCACGCATGATATGAGTGGTCAACCTCTAGGTCCTGAAGGCTATAAAGAAGGTGGATATTTGGGTGGTGCAGTAGGTGCATCTATTGATTATGACACCTATTCTAATATGGTGGATCTTTGGACTAGTCGCGATGATAAAGCGACTCAAATTGATTGGGATGCTTTGTACGCAGCTAACTATGCGAACAATGTGAACAATCCTAATGGTTCAGCACGTTATATGGTAGAGCGTCGTCACAACGATATTCAAGAGGCAGTGGCTAATGCTAACTATCGCAATACCAGTGTAGACCACTTAACAACTACCGTAGGATTGGAGTTGAAAGCATCACAAGGTATTCACTACAAGACTGTAGATGACCTATTGGGTGGTAACCAATGGATAGATGTTGACCCATTCGCAGAGCGCGATATCAAGGAGTTGGCAACCAATATTGGTTTGACTCAAGCAGATATTGAGAATGTGAAGCAAAACGACTTGCGCAATCCTAATGCAGCGGTAGGCAAGAATGATCGTTTTGGTTACGACTACCGCATCAATATGTTAGGCGCTAAACTCTGGGCACAAAATGAGTGGAGTTGGAATGCATTGGATCTTTACTACGCATTGCAACTGAGCTACTCATCTATGCAACGCACCACCGACATGTTGAATGGTCGCGCATGGTATTTAGCTAAACTCAACCCTGCAAATGCTTGGTACTATTTGGCAGACAATGGCGATGCAGTCGTGAAGGGTCAAGAGGTTGCCAATCGTTTGGTAGGTTATACCCACCATTTTGTGGATCCTGCTTTCAAAGTAGGTGTCAACTACAAGATTGATGGTCGCAACCAAATCAAACTAAACGCAATGGCAGAGACCAAAGCACCTCTCGCGCGCGATGCATATATATCCCCACGCGTGCACGATCGCGCGGTAGAAGCTATTTATCGTCATGACTATGCACGTTATTATGCACTACAAGATGGCACATCATGGTTGAAAGAGTATTTTGGAGCAAGCCAAAAGATCGCAGGTGGAGACTTGACTTATTCGTTCAACTACCCTATCGTACGTGGTCGTGTAACAGCATTCTATACTCAATTCTGGAATGGTACTGAACTCAATGGTTACTATGACGATGAGTCACGCACCTTCGTAAACCAATCATTAACGGGTATCAATCGCCGTCACGCGGGTGTAGAAGCAGCTGCTGCTGTGAAACTCGGTATGTATTTCACATTGACCGGAGCATTGAGTATAGGCGATTATCGCTATACCAGCAATGCGATGGCTATTACTTCAGCCGAAAACGGAATGGCATTGGCTGAGAATGCCAAGGGTCCTATCTACGAGTTGCGCGATAGCGTATTGCTCAAGGGCTTGAAAGTAGCTACTGGTCCACAATTGAATAGTAGTTTGAAACTCAGCTTCTTCCACCCAGATATGTGGTTCGCGGATATTACTGTTAACTACTTTGATTGGAATTATCTAGATTACGCCCCTGCTCGCCGTATGAAAGGCTTGTTCACAGGTACTCGTGCAGATGGCACATTAGTAAACGGATGGTATGGAAATGATTCTCAAAGTGCTCTCCATAAAATTTATGCGATGGAAACAACGGATGGTCAACTCGCAGTGAAAAACGTGGATGGAGGCTATCCTGCCAATGCTGTATTAGATGCGAATGGCGTACCAACGCTGAAGTATCCATACTCGGAATTAGCAGCACAAGAATCGCTAACTGCATATAATCCATTCCACCGTTTCTTGGTAGATGTGAGCGTAGGTAAACTGATCTACTTGAAGAATCGTCAATCTATCTCTATCAACTTGACAGTAAACAACTTATTGAACAACACCTTCTTCAAAACAGGTGGTTACCAACAAGCTCGTTTGCCTCGTCAAACTATTCAGAAAGAGCCAGATGACAAAAATTCAATGATTGGTCCTAATATCTATAAATTCCCAGCTAAGTACTACTACGCATGGGGAACAAACTTCTATCTTAATATCCAATATAAATTCTAAGCAGTATGAAAACAATGAAATTTATAATTCATAATTCTAAATTCATAATTGCAACTGCCCTCGTGGCACTATGCGCAGCATGTACGCCAGCAGCAATAGATGAATCCAAGGTATTCTTGACAGAGGATCAAGCTCAAGAGCTTATTGCACAAGGTACACTACTGGAACTTGATCAACTTAAGGATATTAGTGAGGGCTATATGAGCGAAGAAGGTAATTATTGTCTTCCTGATTTGTATCGTGAGCGTTCTAAAGCAGGCAGTTATTATCTCTTCTCTATAGATACAATTCCTGCTTCTGAAGATAACCCTATCTATATCCGTGGTCGTATTACCACCGATGATTATGCAGGTAACTTCTACAAGACCTTATGTATCCAGTATATTAAGGAAGGAAAGCAACAAGCATTGCGTATATCCGTAGATTTGGGTTCAGCCAATGGTTTGTACCAAATTGGACAAGAAATCTTGATTCGCATAGATGGATTAGCAATTGGACGTTATGCCAACCAACCACAACTCTGTTTGCCATCGTACAATAACAACAACCTTGCTTACAACGCTAGCGAGAAAGTCGGTTGGGCAGCAGGTCGTATTCCTGGCGCAATATTCAAAGCTCGTACCTATTGTATCGGCTTACCTGATAAGGAGAAGTTGCATTACGACACATTGGAGATTACAGACTTTACCTCTATCACAGGTTCTTCAAGTATATTAAAAGCACGCAATATGGATGCTAAATTAGTGTGTATCAAAAATGTACACTTTACTGGACAATATAGCAAAAATGGCACTCCTACCAATTGTTCTACTGGTGATCCTGAAGTAGATGAAAATGCAAATGTATTTGCGCCTACAACAAACAATTTGAATTATCCTCAAAGTCGTATCATTGCAGATGTAAATAACAAGAACAAAAGAACCTTGGTTTCTACATCAGAGTATGCAAAATTTGCACACTTCTATTTACCTGCACCCAATTATGTAGGCGAAGTAGTGGGTATTCTTGGTTTCTACTACGACAACGGAAAGAACTTTACCAAATATCCTCCTGAAGCAGATGATTGGTCTATCTCTATCCGTTCGGTAGATGATTTGCGCTTGTATGATGGTAACGAACACTGGTTGTACGATGAAGATGGCAACTACAAACCAGGTTACGAATATTCAAAAAAATAAGATTGAATATCAATATGTCTTGGCTTGATATCATTATATTACTCCCCTTACTCATCGGCCTCGTAAGAGGTCTGATGAAGGGGTTGGTAATTGAAATAACTTCCATCGTGGCTATTATACTAGGTGTCGTGGGAAGTCGTCTATGGGGAGCCATGTTTGCAACATGGTTGCTCCGACAGTTCGCATGGCCAGAATCCGTTTGCGTGGTCCTCGCCTATGCACTGCTCTTCCTAGGCATATCCATTCTACTACACCTTGTTGCAAAGCTACTCACCAAGCTATTTAAGAAAATATCCTTGGGATGGCTTAACCGATTATTAGGCGGAGTGTTTGGTACGCTGAAATGGGGCATTATTGTACTAGTTATGGTATTGTGCATTCACCAATTGGATAAACAATTTAACTTTATTCAAAAGGATCTTAAGCAAAAATCCGTAGTTTATATGCAAGCCGCACCATTATCCGAAAAGATGTGGGTGGAAATAAAAAAACAAGTGGAAGAGAGACAATTGCTTCTATCTAAAGAGGAGAAAAAGAAGAACTAAATTGGTGGTATGCCAGAGATACTACTGCATTACATATGGCTAAAACATTTGTGGTCAGGGTTTGCACAACAAACTACTGACGGACAAGTGATTGAAGTCATATCAACAGGGCAATACAACACCCATGCTGGACCAGACTTTAGTAATGCACACATACGTATCGGCAACCAAGAGTGGATAGGCAATGTAGAAATACATGTGCATTCCTCCGATTGGAATAAACACCATCATAATATTGATCCAGCATACAACAATACCATACTGCATGTAGTATGTCAAAACGACCAAGAGGTATATAATAGCGCAGGGGAAAAGATCATTCAATGCGAATTGAAATATCCTCAAGGACAAGACTATATCAAACAATGGATGGAAGATGCTCAGCATATGCAAACTCCAGTCCATATGATAGAATGTAGCCAACGACTGCAAGCAGACCCTACCCTCCTGACTGAAGGATGGAAAAAAGCCTTATTACTCAAACGAATAGAATGTAAACAACAATCTATTCAACAGATATTACAAATCACACAACAGAGTTGGGTACATGCCTTCTACATTAGTCTGGCGCATAATTTTGGTTTTCACACCAATGGAATAGCGTTTGAGACCTTAGCCATCAACACCCCACTCTCGTGCCTACAAAAACATCGAGATAGTCTATTTCAAATAACAGCTATATTGCTAGGACAGTCTGGACTATTGAACGACACCACAGCCATAGATGACGAACGAAAGGCGCTATGGAAGGAATACGAGTTTCTACGTAAGAAATTCACATTAACGCCCATGAATCCTGTCGTATGGAAAAAAGCACGAATGCGTCCACAAAACGCACCAGAAATACGCATACGACAATTTGCACAGTTGATACATCAAGGGGAATTCCTATTTGCTGAATTGATGCAAGCACAAGATATAAATCGGATGGTGAAAATACTACAACCACAAATAAGCGAAACACCACAACTAAAAACCATCCCTACAATGGGCAGAAAATCCATTGACATCCTACTAATCAATACCGTCCTACCCTATAAATATGCGTACAGCCAATTGCAGCAAAAGGCTAACACTGATATTACAAAACTAATGGAAGAAATACCTGCTGAAGACAATAATATTATCAAACAATGGAAACTCCTAGGACAAAGCATTCATTCTGCAGCAGATACACAAGCACTATTACATTTATACCAAAGCTATTGTCAACCCCATCAATGTTACAATTGTCAGGTAGGCAATAAGATTTTTGCGCAAAAACAATTATCACTTTTTTGAAACATAATAACTAAATTTAATAACAATGAAAAAAATCTTATTTTTAATGGCATTGACCCTGGGTATCATATCTTGTGGTCAAAACAGCAAAGTAGAAGATCGTAACGCTTCTACTCAAAACCCAATTATGCCTATCATCTACGCAGGTGATACGCTGAGTATCTATTTAACCGATTACTTACCACAAGTGGAGGATTGGAGCACGCTCAAGTTCTTCACGGAACCTAGTTACCAAGTAGTCGGCATGGAGAACGGTATTTTAGCCTTGATAGGCGATTATACATTGTCTATCCTTACTGTGCTCGACGAAGCAACTGGTATCAAGTATGACATACCTATCGTTCCAAAGTCTAATTACGAGGTAGGTTTAGCAACAAAATCTTACACCGATTCTACTATCACTATCAGCGTACTTAACTCCTACGAACACCTACAATTCCGTATCCTTTGGCAAGACCAACGCGCTAATGAGTATATAGAATATGGTCAATATGAGCCACAAGCCACCATTACTATTGAGCCAGAATGGCGTCAAAGTGAAGGTCGTACATTCATTCGCGTATATGCCCTAGGTGATGGCAAAAATCTCAACGATTTGCTTATCCCATTGGAGAATGGCAAAGTGGTCAACGATGCAGCTCAACTCACTCGTCACGATGATCAAGCACAAATACTCTATTCATTGATGATTGACCGTTTTGAGAATGGCAACAAGAAAAATGACTGGAAAATGAACAGTCCAGAGGTACTAGATATCGTTGATTATCAAGGTGGAGACATCGCTGGTATCACCAAGAAAATCAAAGATGGATTCTTCGCTGAATTGGGTATCACTACCATCTGGATCTCTCCTATCACACAAAACCCTTGGGATGCATGGGGCATGAATCTCTTCCCTAATGGCAATAAATACGACAATACCAAGACTTATACCAAGTTCTCTGGTTATCACGGCTATTGGCCTATCTTTGCTACCGTTGTGGATAAACGATTTGGTACAGACCAAGAGTTACAAGAAATGCTTGCTACCGCACACGCACACAATATGAATGTGGTATTGGATTACGTGGCTAATCACATGCACATCAACTCCCCTACCCTCCAACAAAACCCTGACTGGCACACCGATAGTATTTTGCCTGATGGTCGTCGCAACTTCGAGTTGTGGGATGAGGCTCGTTTGACTACATGGTTTGATGTACATATCCCTACCCTAGATTTGGAGCGCGCAGAAGTATGTGGTCCTATGACCGACTCTGCTTTGTTCTGGTTGGACAATTTTGCATTTGACGGTTTCCGCCACGATGCTTGCAAGCATATTCCACTCAATTATTGGCGCGAACTCGGACGCAAAATGAAACAACGCTACCCTAATCGTCACATCTGGATGATTGGCGAGACATACGGCAATACCGACTTGATTGGTTCGTATGTTAAAACAGGTATGCTTAACTCACAATTTGATTTCAACATTTACCATACTGCTATTGATGTATTTGGCAAACCAAACCAATCTCTCACACGCATGAACCAAACCATCATGGAGTCTCTTGCTGCTTATGGAGCACACCATACCATGGGTAATATCTCAGGTAACCACGATAAATGCCGTTTCATCTCATTGGCAGGTGGTGCAGTTAGTTGGAACGAAAGCGACAAAGCTGCTGGTTGGACACGCCACATCGGTGTAACTGCAGACGGTGACGCTACCAAAGAAGCACACGCATATAGAATGGCTATGCTCCTTGAGCTCGTTAACTTCACTATCCCTGGTGTACCTTGTGTATATCAAGGAGATGAGTACGGAGAAGCAGGTGCCAACGACCCTGACAATCGTCATATGATGAAATTTGCGGGTCTCAATGACCAACAAGCTGATTTCCGCGCCAAAGTACAAGAGTTGGCAAAACTCCGTCGCGAGAATATGGCACTTATTTATGGCGAATATATCCCTGTTACCGTGAACGACAATACCTTACACTTCCAACGCGTATATATGGGAGAGGTAGTGGATGTAGTCATCTCACTCACTGGCGAGAGCAGCATCGCCATCAACGGAAAGAAAGTGTGGACTATTTAATTAACCATTTATAATATATTGAGTAATGAAAAAAATGATTTTCGCAGCGTTAGGATTGCTATGTTTAGCATCCTGCGCAAAGCAACCTTGCTGCCAACTTGAGCATCCATGCTATAGCTATGATGCTACTATCTACGAGCTTAACACCCGTCAATTGACCCCAGAAGGTACATTCAAAGCCGCAGAGGCTGTACTTCCTGAACTAAAAGAATTGGGCGTGGATATCATTTGGATTATGCCTATCCAAAAAATTGGCGAACTTGAGCGCAAAGGTACATTGGGTAGCTATTACGCTATTACCGACTACTGCCAATTCAATCCAGAGTTCGGTACACGTGCTGACTTTGAGCATTTCCTCGCAGAGGCACACAAACTAGGTCTCAAAGTTATCCTTGACTGGGTGGCTAACCACACCGCTCCTGACAGCGAGTGGACCAAGAACGAAGGATGGCACTATCGTGATAGCCTTGGCAACCTCATGGTACAATACGATTGGACTGACATCTCTAAACTCAATTACGACAACCAAGACATGCGCGCAGCTATGAAACAAGCGATGCATTGGTGGATGGATTCAATCGGTATTGATGGCTTCCGTTGCGACGTTGCAGGCGAAGTTCCAACTGACTTCTGGAACGAGGCAATGGCAGAGCTTAAAGCTAAACACCCAAATATGTTCACTTTGGCTGAAGATGAAGCAGAGGCACAGGACCTAACCGAAAGTGCATTTGATATGTACTATGGTTGGGAACTTCACCACATAGTGAATGGTGTAGCTCAAGGCAAAAAGACCGTAGAAGACTTGTGGGGATATTTTGCAAAAGCAGACACCACTATCCGCAAAGAAGCTATCCGTATGAACTTCACTTCTAACCATGACGAGAATTCTTGGAACGGTACCGAGTTTGAGCGTATGGGCGATGCTACTGATCTATTCGCGGCATTCACATATATCGCTCCAGGTATGCCAATGATCTACACAGGTCAACCTAGTGGCAATCACCACCGTTTGGAGTTCTTTGAAAAAGACCTTATTGATCGCGTAGAAAACGCTCCACAAAAGGCTTTGTATAAGGGTCTCAACGACTTGCGTGCTAACAACTTTGCATTGTGGAGCAATGAGATTGGTGCTCCTATGGTACGTTTGACAGCAGATAATGATAAAGTGTTCGCATGCGTTCGCCAAGCAGTTTGCCCTAAGACCAATAAAGAAAACACCGTTCTCGCAATCATGAACATGTCAGCAGAGCCACAAACCGTAACGCTTGACCTCACCAACCTCGCGGGCGAGTACAACTGCATCTGCGGCAAGACTATGAACGTAGAAGCAAGCCAAACATTCGAGCTCACTCCTTGGAAATATATCATCCTCACGAAGTAAGAAAACAACGGTGATTCTGACTATTCACTCTCGCAGATCATGGTGAAGCTCCACCGCAGAATGAATAGAATAAAAAAGAAGAGGATGTATCAACCGACTGATACATCCTCTTTTCTTATCCACTTTTACCCTGTCTTTTACGGGTTCATGACGGGTTCATAACGGGTTTTTACTATATGATTACTATGTGATTAGTATGTGATAACTATGTGATTCATATCCCTTGCTTATCCCTTCTGATTAAAACTGAAAAAGGTTTACACTATTCCTGGAAAGGTTTCTTAAGAATCGTCACTTTTTGATAGGTTTCCTAAAAAGGTTGTTAGGTCTCCTAAAAGAGTTGAGAATTTTCCTTAATAGGTTGTTGTTTGGCGATTC
>JAZQTO010000047.1:0-34752 GCA_045630805.1 Paludibacteraceae bacterium | reverse complement strand
AGCAGTTGTTGCAGTTGCTAACAAACTGATCCGTCAAGCATTCGCTGTGGTTACTAAAAATCAACCATATGTAGATGGTTTTGTATCATCTATTGCATAAAAATATACTTTTTTTATTAATTTTTTAATATAGTTCGTCTTTTAATATAAATTTACTCCTCAATCGGATGCTCCAGATCCACAAAGTGGACTTCTGCATCAATCGGTTCTTCACCGGCCAGTAGGAGAGGATAGGTGAAGTTGGCATCCAACAGGAAGGCATCTCTCAACCATGACTCCCAATTATAGTCTGCTTTGTCAGGACTTTGGTCATATTTCTCGCGTTCTGCTTGAATAAAGTCGCTGTACACTTGCACTTGCTCTGGCGTCAAAGGTGCTTCGATGGTGTCGTACACTTCTGGGAAATAGATTTCTATTCTGTACTTTACTTGCTTGGGCTGTTCGCCTGCTTGGCGATTGTCGTCTTGTGTTTGAATCATGTCTAATCAATTTTTAAGTGAAAACAAAAATTTGCATAGCCTCGCTTTAGGCCTTCATTTATCTTATACGCGTAAATATAGAAAAAAGAACATGCCGACGGCTATGACTTTATCTATCATTTTGAAAATATTGCTCGCTTCACTTGCGTATTTGCATTTTTTGTAGTACCTTTGCACTCTAAACACATTCGCCATGGCTAAAGCATTCACCTACACCCCTCAAAATGAAGAAGTTACCATCTCAGGTTTTCTTGCCTTTCTGCTCCTACAAGGACAGGAGTGGGACTATCGATGCGTGGAAGCCGATATACACGACTATCATCAGCAGCAATATGCTCGCATGGATGCCAGAGAGGCACTCATACAAGAGATAGAATGGTGGATAGATGCCTATCACACCGAACATATCCTGAACCACCCCGAGAAAGAATACCTATTGAGCGAAGGTGTTTACTACCTGTTTGACTGTGCCCGCAAAGTCCTCACTCCAGACTCCGACACCGACAAACTCACCACCGACATGGCCATCTATCTCGACCGTGATAACCACCTATATAAGTACGACGATTCCCTTGCCATCTTCCCAAAAGATAGCGAACCTGATCTAAATACACTCATTCATGGTTTTCCTGCCCAACTCCTTACCTACGCTGCTTGCACCACGATTGACTCCATGCTAGAGGCACAGGGGCTTGATGATCCATTGAAATGGGTAGATATGATGCAACATTGGCTACAATCACCCCCTGCCATTGAGATTGCCCATATTCAGTTTGATATACCCAATGTCTATGCTCTCTATGCCAGTTATCTGGAGGAAGAGAAGCGCAAATGGACAGAACACAGCCAAAAGCATTACCAATCCTCTGCCCCACAACTGCGCACTTTCCTAGCATCGCTCCGCCAACAAGTTTGCGAAGAAGTAGTGCACGCCCTGGAGATACTTTCTCCCTATCTTAGCGACAAACAGCGCAAAGCATACGAGCACTATCTCACTGAGTGCCAGCAGTATCTCGCCGACCACTCGCAGTCGCGAAGCAAAGGGCGAAGTCTGTCGCTCACGCAGTATTGGTGTCCAGATACGCCCGACTATATCCAGCAAGCGGCTATCCGCAAACTCAAAGCAGCAGTCAAACAAGAACGCCCTGCCGCAGCCTTGGCTCTAACAGTCAGTCAGCTACAACAGGACGGTACACTCAAGAGCGAACTACGCCCATTGACCCATTTTATTGATGCAGTCAATAAGGTTTGCGCCTCTAATGTGAAGTACGATAGTTTCTCGAAGCATTTTAGATAGCTTGCTTCATGTGCTGTGATATGAAGTACCCGCGAATAGAGGGTTTACCTCCTGGCTTATCCTTCTGCTCGCGCCATGCCTTCTCCAGCGCAAGCCACTCGGGCGAACCTTTTACCAATTGGTTGTATGCCTTCGAGGCGGCAGCCATACGCAAGGTGCATTCTTTCTCCGCAGCGGACTGCGGATTCTTCTTGTAATCACGCGGGTGATTGCTGTGAGCGGTATATTTGGTACCATATCGCTCCATGAGCCACATGTCGCATTTGCGACCAAAAACTTTTCCTGTTGCTTTTACAAGCATTGCTATTAATTCTAATCGTGCCATCGTTTATGTTGTTTAAATTGTTAATAAAATAATTTTGGTTAATATACTATAATTGTTTATAATTTTGGTAGAGTCCCCACCAATCAGCGATCAATTACGGGTTCATAACGGGTTCTTGACGGGTTCATAAGAAGACATCACTATACCTTCCGTAGCACATCTATATCCTATCATATCTATAGCATCTATTCTATTAAAATATAGAATGAGGGAAGTGAGGGAGTGAGGGAAGTGATGGGTGTATTTCCCTCACTCCCTCATTCCCCTCACTATGCAATACATGAGGGTTTCTTTCTGTACAAACCTGTTGCAAGTCTTTCTATGTGAGCTGTTTGTACGGATTTTGTTATCCATCTTTCCATTGTGCTCAATGCCACTCCAAGGACTTCGGCTTGCTGCACCGCCTCCTGTTTCGTAAAGTCCGTGGGAAGCATTTGGAAGAACTGCTTTTGCAACATATTGCCCCCTATCTCTCCTACTGGCGTGGCTTTCAACTCGGGCATCATTTGGAAGACCATCGCCGCATGCATCAGTAGCTTGTGACCAATAAGCAGCATGGTCTGAAAATCCTCCTCCGAGCAAACCACACGCTCGGGCAATGGCTTAGAGGTATCAAGTCGCAAGCCCGTCAATATCATACCAATACGCTTCATAATCACAGGCATACGCTTGAGCGAGGCATCAAACAAATCGCCAAATTCCTGGCTATAACTGTCATACTCGCTGCGGAACATACGCTTGATGGTCTTGAGTTGCGCGTCTGTGAGGTAAAAGTAACACTCGTGTCCTGCCGTCTCCATCCACAAGTAGCGGTCGCCCAATTCCGTGGCAAGGCGATCGTAGAGAACCGCTTCGCTCGGCGTATTGCCCTCTTCTTCTACGTCCCACACATTATCATCAAAGTCCATACGGCTATTGACTACATAGCAGCCAAAGCGTGACATCAGTCCATTCTCGCGGTTGCGGAGCAATGGTGCTACTTGGTTGGGCGTACCCGACAGGAGCATAGCGATACGCGGGTTGCGAATCTCGATAAACTCGTTGTTCTGGCGGCGGAGTTGGCTAACCGTTTCGTGCTCAAAGATACAGCGGACAAGATCGCCAAAATGACCATAGGCGGCACGGAGTGTCTGGGTGAGGGTGTCCATCTCCGTGGCAAAGACAATACCGCGTCCGTCGTACTCGTCCATGATCTTAATGAGGGCAGAGGCGGACGAGTTGGCTGGGATATACACCTGTTTGCCGTTACAACCCTCGATTGCCTGAAGCAAGAGACGTCCATAGTTCATGATACCTTTGCCCGAGGCAGCAGGGGCAACAATCATGGTTAGCAGCTCGGGGCTGTAGGTGTGGTGAGGGCGACCGTGGAGCATACGCATGGCGGGGAGGGCATAGCCGCAGTTGGTGAGTAAGGAGAGCAACAGCATGTCGCGTGTCTCACCAACGGGTGCAACAGAAACTGCTTGCTCAAGCAGGGTGGGTAACTGTCCCTCAGTCAAGTGAGGGGTGATGAGAAGGTCTTGCTTCTCGGTGTTGAGGTTGGAGTTTAACATAAAAATAAATAAGGTTTAAAAGGTTAATAATATGGATTTATATACCTGTTGACACTTGCTGTCATTATCAGTTTTGTTTTGCTCTCCAAATGCGGCATAGCTGCATTTCAATTCCTCGCCTTTAAACTTTAAACTGTAGCTTGCATGCAAGCGTCCTCTAAACTGCGACTCAGTCGCCATATTTTTGTTTCAAAATCATGGTTTAGATAGTTTAGATTTCGTGAGCATAGCGAGCAGGAGTTTTTTGTTTTCGACTGCAAAATTACTGCTAAAACTGATTTTTTCCAAACTTTGTATACATTATCGGAAGTGAATTTTGTAATTGACTGATACAAAAGCCGTTACACCATATCCGATTTATGTCCAATCGGATATTAAGAAACAGCAAATGACGAATTTAAAAAAAGGATTTATATACGTTGACACTATGTGTTTATCTAGTAATTATAGTTTATTCTTGCATATGTCAAAAAAAAGTTGTACCTTTGCGGGTGAAAATTGAAATTAATTCTTTATATTCATATGCCAACAATAAAAAACACATTGCTTGACAATTCTGAAGATTTTCGCATGGTCGATTATCTTAATACATTGATCACAGACGAAGATTGTAAAGAGATATGCATCGCTACTGGTTATTGGGACTTAAAAGGTACCAAGTTAGTTTATGAATCGCTCATGAATTTCTTTGAGCGAGGTGGTAAACTGCGTTTGCTTATCGGAGAAGAGCCACTGATTCGCACGAGCCAATTTCATGATAATCGTCCAGTACTCGAAAAGTTTCCTGATTTTTACATTCAGCACGATATCAACCAACTAACGGAGGAATACTTGCCTGTAGCTCAGATGTTAGTGGATAGAACTACATTTGATGAGTCTCTAGATAGTTCTAACTCTCAAATTCAGATACGTGTCTATGGGCAAACAGGTGAAAACAAAAAATTTTTGCATGCTAAATGTTATATCTTCAAGGGGGATGTTGGCAGTGATTTTGCAGTCGGCATTGTAGGTAGTAGCAACTTTACCCAACGCGGGTTAGAAGACAATGCTGAATTAAACTACATGGAGTCCGATGCCATTCGTGTAGATTTTCAAACTGAAATTTCTGCGCGTAAATCGCACGTCGCTTGGTTTGAAAAAATGTGGAATGATGAGAGCTGCGAAGATTGGACAGGTAAATTTATCCAAGATATCCTCTTGAAAGCCCCAATAGCTAAGGATATTCAACCTAAGCCAGAACCTGTAGAAACACACACCCCTGCACCTCTTACTCCATACGAAGCATATATTCATCTGTTGAATGATAAATTTGGAGCCGTTAGCGATACCAATATGCTTGGTGTATTAGAGAAGTTCCTTCCTGAAAAATATGACAAACTCCAATATCAAATGGATGCAGTTGCACTTTGCAACCAAATCATGCATATTCATGGAGGCTTTCTACTTGGGGATGTAGTAGGTCTTGGTAAAACAGTTGTTGGTGTACTCCTCATAAAATACTATCTTAGTATTGCAGAAAGCGAAGGTCGTTCTCGTAAAGTACTCATTGTTACTCCTCCTGCAATTAAGTCTTCTTGGGAGAAAACTATTGCAGACTTCGATAACGATCAAGATGATAAAATCACTTCTTATGTGGATTTTATTACAACAGGAAGCATTGACAAAGTCATGGAAGGTGCTACTGATGATGAAGAAACTACTGGTGAATTTGATGGTGAATTGAAGAAAGAAAACTATAGTTTGATTCTTATTGACGAGAGTCATAACTTCCGCAATAATGCTACTCAAATGTATGAAAAATTGGATAATTTGATTGAGGATATCTTCATATCTTCAGGATATTATCCATATATGGGTCTTTTATCTGCAACTCTCCAGAATAACAGACCTGAAGATTTGCGTAATCAGATATATCTTTTCCAACGCAAACCAAGTGAAAGTACCATCCCAGTACTTGGTGGCAACCTATCACATTTCTTCTCTGATATTTGTGACCGATATAGTGCAATTATTAAGCAGCATCCTACGGGTGTTGATGAAATCAAGGCTAATCGAAGCGCATTGATACAACTCTCTTCTGAGGTGCAAAATCGTGTATTGTCTGAGGTTCTCGTTCGTCGTACTCGTACAGATATTAAGAACGACTATCACGAAAAGCTTAACTTCCCTGAAATAGTTGGACCATGTGCGTTAGAGTATAAGATGAATGACCGTTTGGCACAACTGTTCTACGATACAATGCGCACCATTGCTCCTGATGAAACAACTATTCTAAAAGGGGAAGGTATCGTTTATATGCGCTATCGTGCTACTGAGTATCTCAAGCCAGAATTTCTGCCTCGCTATACGGGTAAGAATATGACCCCACAAAAGTCAGCTGCTCGTTTGGCACGTATCATGCAAATCCTTTTGGTTAAACGTCTCGAAAGTAGTTTCTCTGCATTCCGTGATTCGCTCAAGAACTTACAACGCTACACCCGTAATATGATTACCATGTGGGAGAATGATTGTATTTTCATTTGTCCAAACATTGATGTAAACAAAGAACTTCATCTCGAAGAAAAACGCAAATGCGATTCTTCTTATACTATTGAGCGTTGTTTTGACGATGTACGAGCAAAGATTGAAAAACTCAATCGCGAAGGACGCAATGCCAAAGGACAGAACGCCGAATATCGTTGCATAGATTTTGATGCCCACTATATAGAGTATCTTAAAGAAGATTTAATGCTTATTGATTGGCTTGTCAATCGATGGTTGGAAGAGCGCTCAGACCCCAAACTCCGTCGCTTCAATACTGCTATAGATACAGAACTCTTTGATCCAATCAAGAACCCATCAGGCAAATTGGTAGTATTTTCTGAGGCTATTGCCACTGTAGATGAAATAGCAGATAACCTCCGAGAAGCGGGCAAGAGTGTACTCAAAATCACAGCAGCTAACCGTAGCCAAAAAGAGGATATCATCAGAGCAAACTTTGATGCCAATTACAAAGGAAAAAAGGCAGACGATTATGATGTTATTGTTACTACCGAGGTACTTGCGGAAGGTGTCAATCTTCACCGTGCTAATACGATTGTTAACTACGATACACCTTGGAATTCAACCCGTCTCATTCAGCGTATTGGGCGTGTTAATCGTATTGGTTCTGAAGCATCACATGTGTATGTGTATAACTTTATGCCATCCGCAGAGGGAGATTTAATGATCAACCTTGTGCAACGTGCCAGTGTAAAACTCCAATCTTTCCATACGCTCTTTGGTGAGGATAGCCAAATCTACACACAAGATGAGGAAGTTACTCATACCGATTATAAGAAACTTATGGATGACCCAGAAACGCCATTTAGCAAGTATATTTCTGAACTCCAACACTATCGCGAAGAATATCCTGAACGTTTTGAATACATCACATTATTGGAGGCTCCAATTGTTTCTGCCTTACAATCTACAGAAGATATGGCGCTCTTTGTTATAAAGACGGATAAAAGTAATAGCAATGGGCTCTATGTGCGAGTGGATAAAAACGGGGCAGAAGTAATTCCTGCATTGGAGATGTTTGAATATTGCCAATGTAGTAAGGATACGCTTCTGATTGAGTACGAACAAGATTCTGCCGTTCAAGAGCAAGCTATACAAGCATACAACGAGTACATTACTCGTATCCATCGTGCTGCTGTTGGCTCCAATAAAAATGTTAATGAATCCCGTACCTTTATCCGCAAGTGGATTAGTGTTCCGGGCATGACCAAGGAGGCGAAAGATAAACTCAATCTTGCTTCTCGTATCATAGGCAAAGGCAACCTTGCGTTGGCTAAGAAAATCGTCAAACTATCTCGAGAAGTTGGCAGCACGCAACTTTCCATTACAGAGCAAACTGATGAAGATAGGATCGCATTCGTTAATGAGATTATCTTGCACGAACTATCTGCACTCAATAAGGATATGATTGCCAAACACGGCGAACCATATATTTATTTAGAAATCAACAAAGTACAATAATTCATAAAACCATACTACCATGCTCACTCTATCTGCAATACAAAGCTTTTTTCATGCTGATTATAGTGGAACTCAACAATTGTTAAAGCAAATATTAGAACCTATCTTTGGTAATTACCAATCAGGTTATGACGAAATAACCAAAAGTCAGACTATAAAAGAAAAGGCTAAAGCTGCTAATATCAAAAGTATCAAGCATGCTGCTACATTTTGGGCAGAGGGATTGGATATTAAGTTGTTTGATGTAACCTTAGAGGATAAGTGCCATATTCATGTGGCTCGCAAAAATATACAACAATTAGTGCGCGAGTATGTGGATAGATTTGAGGGAGCATTTATAGTTTTCCATTACGAACAGCCAGAAGGTCGTTCTTGGCGCTTGTCATATCTGGAAAAACGCCAAAACAACGCAGCTTCTACTAATGCAAAACGCTATACCTATCTTTGCGGAAAAGACTATCCATGCCGCACCATTGCAGAGCGTTTCTATGCACTACAAAGTCAAGACCTCAATGCAATCAATCTTGAGAAGGCATTCTCTGTAGAAGCACTTTCCGATGAGTTTTTCACCGAATATGCCGCACAGTACAATAATATTTGCAAATACATATATGAAAATCGTACGGATACAACTCGCTTCGGTGAGGCATTTGCAGATTGCGAAGATAAATTCATCCGCGATTATGTCAAGAAGATGATGGGTCGTATCACCTTCCTACATTTCTTGCAGAAAAAAGGTTGGATGGGCGTTCCTAAAAATGCCGAATGGGGACAAGGTGATGTTAATTTTATGTATCATCTCTTTGAGTATGCCAATGGCGAGCAAAAAGAGGACTTCTTAGATCTAGTTCTGGAACCAATCTTCTTTAATTGTCTAAACAAACCTCGTGAAAATGATCTTTTTGATACAAATGTTACAAAAATAGGTGAAGTGCGTATTCCGTATCTTAATGGTGGCTTGTTTGAGAAGGATGAAATAGATAAACCGCAATCTACTTTACCAAAAGAGATTTTCAAAAATTTGCTGGATTTCTATGCCCGCTTCAATTTTACAATTGACGAGAATGACCCACTAGATGCCGAAGTAGGTGTTGACCCTGAAATGTTGGGTAAAATATTTGAGAACCTCCTTGAGGACAACAAAGACAAGGGCGCCTTTTATACACCAAAGGAGATTGTCAACTACATGTGCAAAGAGTCGTTGATTGCATATCTAGTTACAGAAGCACAACAAGCTTGTGAAGTTAACAAACAACGTCAAGAGAATTTTGAGGCGGCTATTCGTGCATTAGTTGAGGACCCTGAGATGACCGTTTCTCGTATTAAGCGCTATGATGAGAGACAATTAGAGGTACTGAGCAGAGCGTTGATGGAAGTGAAAATTTGCGATCCAGCAATTGGTTCGGGTGCTTTCCCCATGGGCTTGCTTAATCTGTTGTTCAAGTGTCGTACTGCGGTCAATAATGCTTTAGGTCAGAACGTACCACCAGCAGAACTGAAAAAGGATATTATTCGCAATAATATCTATGGTGTAGATATTGAGAAGGGTGCAATCGATATTGCTCGTTTGCGTTTCTGGTTGAGCATTGTAGTGGATTTGGAAGAACCTGAAGCGCTACCAAACTTCGACTATAAGTTTATGCAAGGTAACTCGCTTCTTGAACAATTTGCGGGAGTAGATTTGAGTGATATGTTTGCTTCTAAAGCGACAGAAGGAAAGGGTAGTGGTGTGCAACTTATTAGTTTTGATGAAGTTAGTACCACTCAAACTATTTTGCACGAACGCCTTCGTCACTATTTCGGCATGTGCACAGGAGAAGATAAACACCAACTGCGAGAGAAAGTTAATCAAGCTGTTGCAGACCTAATTTGTGCAAAAGTTAACGAAGCCCCTGAATTAGTTAGCCAAATTCGAGATATCGATGTATCTGCAAATGATAAGTTCTTCCTCTGGCACACTTGGTTTGCCGACGTATTCAATCGACCCTCAAAACAAGGCTTTGATATTGTAATAGGTAATCCGCCATTTATTAGTATTCAAGGAATGACCCCTTGGATGAAAAAAACATATAAACAGGCGTATAAATTCTTCTATCATAGATATGATATGTTTGCATGCTTTATTGAGCTAGGCATGAATATCTTGTGTAAAGAGGGCGTTCTTACCTTTATTCAACCGAGTGTATTCTTGAATAGTAAATCTTTTATGTATTGTCGTGAACATATCGTAAAGAACTGCACAATATCACTATTAAACTTATTGAAGGATGGTGTTTTTAGCTCTGCTGTAGTTCCGACTATGATTATGCAAATTCAGAATGTGAAAGCTACAAATACACATAAGATTACCTGTACTCAAGAAGGATTAGATAAGCCTTATAAGATCAAACAGGCAGCATTCTATACTACAGAAGGAAATGTCTTTAATATGAATTTGGATGAGGTTACATACTCTTTGATTGAGAAAACATCTAAAAATTGTGTTTTACTAGGAGATATTGCTCAAGTTGCAAATGGTATAAATACTGGTGATTTATCTAGTTATCTTTTAGAAAGGCCAGAAGGTGATTGTTTTCCTATAATGAAAGGAGCTTCTATCGGTAAGTGGATTTATGAGTATAAAAACTTATATTTGAAAAATGAGATAAATAGTTTTGTTAGTTGTGGTGATTTACACTCTTTAAAGCCTACTGAAAAACTCATGATGAAGAGAATAGGTATCACACCTTCGGTTGCATATGATTGTACTGGCATAGCTTGTTTACATACAGTTCATACAATTAGAGTTTATGATTCAAAATTTTCCACAAAATACGTTATGGGATTAATTAACTCATTCTTAATAGGTAAAATATTTAGGATGAGAGTACCATTAAAGGGGGATGTGTTTCCAGAGTTTCGTGTTTTTGATTTAAATCTACAAATTCCTATTAAGGACGTATCAAAATCAAACCAACAACAAATAGTTGATATTGTTGACGAGATTTTAAGACTAAAAGGGAATGATGCTAACGCAGATGTTACTATCTTAGAGAAAGAACTTGATAAGTTAGTATATCAACTCTATGAACTTACTCCTGATGAGATTGCAATGATAGAGCAAGCTTAATTGGCTTGCTCTATTAGTGCGATTTCGTCCTCTGTTAAGTCGTATAACCGATATACTAGTTGATCTATTTGTTGTTCTAAATTAGATGTGTCAGCATAAGGATCATTTTGTTTTTCTTCCAAAATATGAGCAACTATGCTTGCGATCATATTTTTGAATTTATTCAGATCAATATTATTAGAAATCGGAAACTGTTCCACTTCATATCCATTAACATTACTATTTGTGCTAAATCTCCTGAAGAACCAGTTGATTAATTTGCTATTTAATAATCCTAACAGATATTTTATTGGATATTCTTCATTTGGAATAATGTAATTACAGGAATTTGCTAGATAGATACCCGCAGGAACAATTGACATGATTACTCTAATTTTATCATTAGCACCAGTCATGCCTTGCATGGCTATTCTCTCCAAATTATGATGTGAGGTTTTCTCTCCTGTATTTTCTTGCAGATATAAATTTTCGTTTAAATATTCTATCTCTCCTTGACTCATCTGCTCGGTTATATAATATCGCTGAATAGATGCTCCTTTTAGAATTTTTGGATATGAAGATTGATCCAAAAAATATTTTTTATGAAATGTCATATTTAACTCACCTTCATAACATTTTAGAGGCAACGTCTTCAACTTCTTTAATTTGATTATCAATTTTTTATGGTTGCTTTCAATGCGTGGTATGGTGTATGAAACAGGATCTATAGCTTCTATTTCATTTTTGTTAAAGCATGTTAATATTCCAGCTGATTTATATCTATCATTCCATATATTAACTTTAAAGGTGTCTGAAGTGTTAATCTTTTTCAAGGTTAAAATACATACACTCATTTTTACGCTTTCAAAAACTCGTTTCTTCTTACTATCTCTCTCTGGAAATGAATCTATTATAAGAGGCTGATTCTCTTTTATAGTGGCTTTTCTTAAATTCGCGGCTTGTAAATCGCCCATAAAAGAGTTTTGGAAGATATATGATATTATACCATTCTTTTTTGTTATGTAATTAATCGCCAATGCTAAAAATAGTTTATACGCATTTAATTTTCCCCCGAAGGCTATTTTCAAATAATCTGTTTTGCGCAAAGTAGCAATCTCCCCTTTATGAGCACCTTCATATTTAAAATATGGCGGATTACCAATTACAATATCAAAGCCTTGTTTTGAGGGTCGTTAGAGTACTAAATTTCCCGTTCAGATGTAAAATTGATAAAATAAAATTCCCGCCCAGAGGTATAATCGGCAAAATAAATTTCCCGCTCAGAGGTATTTTATTTGCGTATGTCAAAGATTTTTAGTATCTTTGCAGCAAAATTTATAAAAGTAAATATGGAATCTGTCATTTTTAAACGAAAAGCGTATCAAAAACTTCTTGAATGGAAGCGTGATTCTGCGGGTAAAACTGCCCTCCTAATAGAAGGTGCAAGGCGAATCGGAAAATCAACGTTGGTAGAACAATTTGCAAAAAAAGAGTATAAATCTTATATCTTGATTGACTTTGCAAACATTAAACCACAGGTAAGTAATTTGATAGCAAATGGATTTGCTGATTTAGATGACTTCTTTACACGCTTACAATTTTTAAGCGGTGTACAATTATATGAACGACAATCGTTGATAATCTTCGATGAAGTTCAATTGCAACCACTTGCGCGACAAGCAATAAAATACTTGGTTAAAGATGGTAGATATGACTATGTAGAAACAGGTTCGTTGATAAGTATTAGGCAAAATGTTCAAAACATAGTTATTCCGAGTGAAGAAGAGCGAATTCAAATGTTCCCAATGGATTATGAGGAATTCTGTTGGGCGTTAGGGGATACATCTACATTCCCTCTATTAGAACAAGCTTTTGCTAGACGTAAGTCATTGGGAGATGATGTTAATCGTTATTTAATGCGGAAGTTTCGTCTGTACATGTTAATTGGAGGTATGCCTCAAGCGATTAACGAGTACATAGCGACACAAAATTTGCAGAGCGTAGACAACGTAAAACGTCGAATTCTAAAACTTTACGCAGATGATTTACACAAAATTGATCCTACAGATAAACTTCGTGCTATTTTTTGGGCGATACCTTCTGAACTTCACAAAAATACTACACGCTACCAGATAACAACGGTGATTGAAAATGTAAAGGCAGATAAACGAAATGAATTGTTAGAAGCATTACGCGAAAGTATGATTGCTAATATTGCATATCATAGCGACGACCCAAATGTGGGATTACATTTTAATGCTGATAAATCACGATATAAAATGTATTTGGCAGATACTGGACTATTTGTAACATTGGCATTTTGGGATAAAGAGTTTACAGAAAATGTTATTTATTCAAAATTGTTATCAGATAAATTAGATGCCAATTTGGGATATGTATATGAAAACATGGTAGCACAAATGATTCGTACAACAGGTAATGAATTATACTATTACACATTCCCAACTGATCATCGCACAAACTACGAAGTGGATTTCTTGTTGTCTCGAGGTAACAAGATCATCCCTATTGAGGTAAAATCGTCAGGCTATAAGACGCATAAGTCATTGGATGCTTTTTGTGAGAAATATTCTTCTCGTATAGGAGACCGAATAATGCTTTACACAAAAGACTACAAGAAAGATGGGGCTACAATATGCTTGCCTATCTATTTTACTGGTTTATTGTAGTACCTGTTCTTAATGAAATATCCCATATTGCTGCCAGCTCTCTCGCTGGCAGTTTTTAGGAATATATATCCCAGTATATACCAAATATCTATACAAAGTACTCACACTTACTTTCAAACGCTTGGCAATCATCGTTTTCTCTATTCCACGAGATAATTGCGATACTATCCAGTCATGCCTCTTTTCGCATTTTGGATTAAGACGTAAACGCTCTCCCTTCTTATGTCCCAACTTCACACCTTCTGCTTTCTTCCTTGCTAATGCTTCCTTGGTTCTCTGGCTAATCAAGTTTCGTTCTATCTCTGCGGACAGACCAAAAGCAAACGCCAACACCTTACTCTGGATATCATCTCCCAATCGGTAATTATCTTTGATAGTCCATACCCGACACTCTTTTGTCATGCAGATATTCAGTATCTCCATGATCATAAATAGGCTTCTTCCTAACCGAGACAATTCGCTACAGATGATGATATCATCCTTATGCACTTTCTTCAACAGATTGCCCAACTGCCGCTTGGTGTAGTTCTTTGTTCCGCTGATGGTTTCTTCAATCCAATCATCAATCACAATCTGATTCGATGAACAAAACTTGTTAATTTCAAAACGTTGGTTCTCCACCGTCTGCTTGTCACTACTGACTCTAATGTATCCGTAAATCATTTTTTTTCTACAAATTTGCAAAAAAAATTGTAGAATTGCAAAAAAAATAGTACTTTTGCACATTATTTAATATCTATTACCAATATGAATAAACTTGAAAAACTTTACGAATCTATTCGTACATTAGAGGAGTTGAATATTCCGCTCAACCCTGAAACATTAAAAGCTGTAGATGAATTCGAAGAGAAAATCATCAAAGATGAGATTCTTCCTGCATTGTCCGAGCAAGTAGCTCCTTTGCTCAAACCTATTCAACGTGATTTAGTGTTAGTCATGGAGTATCATCCAGGCGAAGAGATTTCGGTAGCTCTCTCACGTAAAGTCAAGGTAGCGGAAATGTTAGGAGCCAAGACAATTGAGAAAGAGGAAGATCAACAAGATCAGCAGCCTGAATACCTCTACTCGCTAGATATTAATGCTACACTCTTGAATATAGGAGTTTTTAATGTTCATAAAAAAGCGGTTGATCGTTTTAAAATAATATTCCCAGCATTGACCAACCCTGGAGGAAAAGCAGAGATTGCTATCCGAATGAATAGCAAGACATATAATGCCGCATACATCGATAATGTAAATTATAGCGCTGGAAGGCGTAAAACGGATACCTTGCAATTCCATCTGCAAAAACCTCTTAAACAGGAGATACCTAACCTGTGTAAAGGTTGTTCAATAATCGATGTATATGTATTAAAAGACAAAACCATCGTTTTAGAAGCCAAGTAATCAGCCGTTGCTGCATATAAAAATAGCCGAAGTTTTTGCTTATGCAAGCAATGCTCAAAAGAAAAAGATACTAGAGAAAATTAGCAAACTACTGGGTCTTGACTGGAAAGTCGAGGTGGTGGACTAACTTTGGAAATTAGCTAATCTATTAACATAAATTATCAATATTATGACTTATCAAGTAGGTGACAAATTATGCCTCAAGACTGTAGGCGCAATGTGTGTGAATCGCAATGGTCGTAACTATATCATGGTGACAGACGACCAATCTCAATACCCCGTATACAATATCCTAAAATGCCAATACGAAGATTTTCCTGAATTTCTTCATGTGATAGTGCGAAGTGTAGATGTTACTGGACGTGTTATTCTTATTCAAGACTATCCAGCAGTTTTTGCGAGCCACTATACAAATGGCGAATGCAAAAATTTTAATATCACAAGTATGGGTAATGATAATAATGGCAAACCATACTATATGGTTGAAGATGATTTTGCAGAACACAGGTTTTATACTAATAAAGAGTATTCTATTGGAGATAGTATTCCCTTAAAAATTGGTTTCGCAACAAACGGGTATCTTCTTTTTACTGAATTAACAAGTGATCCAAATTCGGTATCAGCATCTGCAGTAGCTCCTATTTGTCCAAAAGCAAGACAACCGAGGATAATTCTCGGACCTGAAGACACTAAGCTGGAGCGTAAATCATCCATCGTATTTACCGCATCAGATAGCGAGCCTAATATACAGGATCAAATGCTTGTCATTTGCAAAGTGCTAGCAGCGTTTATGAATAAGGAGGGCGGCTGTTTGGTTATAGGTGTGACGGATAATGACGAGATTAGAGGCATCGAAGATGATTATCCATACTTAAATTCAGATCCGGATGATGATTTTACTTACCAACTTAATGAAGATGGTTATAGGCTAAAGATATTACATGATGTCAATTATAGATGCGGTTCATTACCTACATCGTTGTTGGATTTTGATTTCAGAAAGCGCGAAGGAAAATGCTATTGCAAAATCAATGTTAAACCCTCTCCAAGTCCTGTTTGGGTAAAAAGAGATGGTCAAGGTGCTTTGTTATATATCAGACAAGATGGTAGATGTAAAACTATTTATGGAGACGAGTTGACTAATTATATCGTTTCGCGAATGAACCGATCTATCAATCCTTTTGCGACAGAAGAAATTCTTGCTCAATTTGAAGAGCGACTCAAAAAGTTGATAAACCAACGCGAGCATAAAGAAGATATCGAACTTCCAGCTCCTCCTGTGAGAGACACAGATTGGTGGTTAGTGTGGTTTAATGATGGTACATTTGTTAAACAACGCAATGCGTCTCAATCTACAGATGTGTACTTCCAAATGCCTATTTATAGAAATAGACGTGATCTAAAGATAATTTTCTGCTATGATGACGCAAGAATTGTAACAGCAGATGCTGCAAAGTTACTGCCAGGTCGTCAAGAGCAAATTCAGGATTCGGTTTGGAAAGATGGTAAAAAACCAATGAGTATTCTTTTGGCATATGCAAATGACTATATTGCTATTAGGAGTGTGGACTCTAATGGTCATTTCCATACAAAACTACACCATGTTGGTCAATTGCGTGCTGTTAATGTTACTAACAGAGTATTAGGACAGTCTATTTTGCCAGATCAAGGTTATACTATCCAGCAATATGCTGCCATAGGATCGGAACATAGCAATCAACTTAACCATATGGTATTAGACAAAGACCAATGGAGTAGGTCTGCAGGTGATGCTGAACCTGTCCTCAAACCAGAACTTAGAGACTATCTCCACAAATTATTAGGATTAATCTAAGCAGGTCATCCACTTCCAGCGAGATCCTTCGGGGTCTCGTTTTTTTTTTCTTGGGGATATCTTTCGTGAGGGAGAATTAGACATCACTTCAGTTAGTTCCATTTTGGAACATACTGCCGCTGATGGAAAAATATCTAGTACACAATTTTATAACTAGTCAATATTCCCCCGTGTGGTGAAATTCTCCACAAAACCATGCAAATGTGGAGAAATACACTACAACCATGTGCTAAAAAAGCAGTACCTTTGCAGTTTTTTGTTATTTTCTTTGAGATTGCTTCTATAAATTTCTTTATAATGATTTTGAGATTTTTATCGAGTGGATTGCTTTGCGGAGGGCGGAAGCAATGCGGGCATTGTGACTAACTAACAATAAGCAAGACACCGATAAAAAGCCAAAAGCATCTAAAAATATATCCTTTCTGTGCTTTTTTTTGTGTAAAATGTGAAATTTATAGAAGAAATCTTTACATACTGACAAGTTTTAGCAGTTTGATATAGTATCTTTGCAGCGTAATTCAAAAAAATGCAAAATTATGGCAAACGAAATTGTATTGTACCAACCAAATGAGCAAATGTCTTTGGAGGTAAAACTAGAAAATGAAACAGTGTGGCTTAATCGACAACAACTTTCTATTCTTTTTGATCGTGATGTCAAAACGATAGGTAAGCACATCAATAATGCATTGAAGGAAGAATTATATCCTGTTGTTGCAAAATCTACAACAACTGGAAACGATTCGACATCTAATGCAACTGTCGCAAAATTTGCGATAGTTCAAAAAGAAGGTAATCGCGAAGTTATAAGGCAGGTTGAATTTTATAGCCTTGATGTTATTCTTTCTGTTGGTTATCGTGTTAAAAGTAGTCGTGGTATTGAATTCCGCCGTTGGGCAAATCAAGTTTTAAAAGACTACATGCTCAAGGGGTATGCAATCAATCAGCAAATGCTTGCTATGGAAGAGCGCATTGGCAGACAGCTGCAAGACCATACCATACAAATACACGACTTACAAGAAAAGGTAAACTTCTTTGTCCGCACAAGCCTACCTCCACACCAAGGCATCTTCTACGACGGTCAAATCTTTGATGCCTACACCTTCATCAACGATCGCATACGCGAAGCCACCACACGCATCATCCTCATTGACAACTATATTGATGATAGCGTGCTAACCATACTATCCAAACGAGCAGATAAGGTGGCTGCTACCATCTATACCAAGAAACCATCCGCACAACTGCAACTGGATATCCAAAAACACAATGCGCAATATCCTCCAATAAGTGTCATAGAGTTTGACCGCTCTCACGACCGTTTCCTCTGCATCGATGAGACAGTCTATCACCTCGGTGCCAGCATCAAAGACCTCGGCAAGAAATGGTTCGCCTTCAACCGTATGGAAATGCTCACAACCGAACTCCTCAAAAAAATATAAAGCTGTGTAAATACTTTGCCTCAGATTTCAACAACTGATATATTTAATTTTTACACGACGCAAAGATTTTCCACCCTTTCACACTTCCACATAAAATTATGTGTTGAATGTTACATATGTCAGAAAAAGTTGTACTTTTGTACGTTCGAATGTTCTTTTTGAACCATTTGATAGTATATAGATATAAAACTAAATTTCTTTTACACTATGAACAACTCTACTACCATTAACACCATGGAAAACACCTCAAAAAAGTATGAAGCTATTATCTTTGATCTCGATGGCACCCTGTATGACACAAGCGTTATGGACCCACTACTCCGTCAACTTAGACAAGTGAAGCGCAAGAGTACAGAGTATTATGAGATTTGGAAAAAAGTGGACAAGACAAGCGATATTTTTAAAGAGTTTGATGGGATGAGCGAAGTGCTGCAGTTCATCCGTGAGAATGATGTGAAGTCAATAATAGTAACTGGTAGCGTAAAACGGATTACCAATAGATTGAAGCGATTCCATTTGCCGTTTGTTGGGGTGCTAACTCGATTTGATGTAGGTCATAAGAAGCCCCACCCAGAGCCAATGTTTCGTGCGTTGGAGATACTAGGTTGTGATGCCAGCAAAGTGCTGTCGATTGGCAATCAAATAATTGATTTGCAGGCGTCTAAGGCTGCTGGTATTTTAAGGATGTTACGTGATTATTTTAATACCAAGTCTGAAACAATTTACCATACATTAACTCGTAAGATAGATACTTTGTTATAATGAAACAGTTATTATTGTTTAATGTATGTAAGAACACACCGAGTTATACTAACCTTTCTCCAATATTAAAGTGGACTGGTGGTAAAGAGAAGGAGTTGCCTTACATAAAGGCATATTCACCTTCTTCATATGTAAATTACTATGAGCCATTTGTGGGTGGAGGTTCTGTTTTTACAGCCATTAATGCTGAACATTTATACATCAACGATAAATCTAGAGAGTTAGTTTCATTGTATAATTGTATCGCTAGTTCAGACGCGTCGTTTTATAATTTCAATTCGATTATTATTGATGCATGGAATGGTCTTTTATCCTTTGCCGATCAGCATCGTGAATTATGTGATTGGTATATTGAGTTCGCAAATGGTAATTTATTAGAAAGCGATTTACTATTAAGATTAAAAAATTTTATTGAATCTGAGTGGAAAAATATTGATATTTTAGTTAAAGATGATATTTGCTGGCATAGAGATATTTTCTATAATGAACTTGTTAAAAATTTTTCTCGTAAATTATTGAGAATGAAAAAACTTGATAATGTGCGTGGTAAAATGACGAAAGATGATATTTTTAATAACATAGAAACTGCTTTCATGAGTTCGTTATATATGTACTTTCGCGGTATATATAATGATCATGCATTAATGGCATTTAATACATCATTAGAAGCTGCAGTTTTCTTATTTATTAGAAATTTTGCCTATAGTGGCATGTTTAGATATAATACAAATGGTGACTTCAATGTCCCTTATGGTGGTATAGCTTACAATCATAAGAACATGGAGAAAAAAATAAGTTATTATCAAAGCAAAGAGTTGTTAGAACATTTCGGCAAGACTACAATTGAAAACATGGATTTTGAAGATTTTTTTCAGAAGCATGTACCTGGAGAAAATGATTTTATTTTCTTGGACCCTCCTTACGATTCTAAGTTTTCTACATATGCACAAAATGAATTTGGTCGCGCTGATCAAGAGCGGCTCGCAGACTATCTTTATTCAAAATGCAAAGCTAAATGGCAGATGATTATTAAATATACCCCGTTTATCTATTCTTTATATGATAGACCTGGCTTGTATATTGCAAAGTTTGATAAAAAATATCAAGTTAGTTTTATGAATCGAAATGATAAGGAGTGCGAGCATCTTATTATTACGAATTATAAAGTGTTAAAGGATTGATCTAATTTATGTATATCCTTGACCAAAAAGAGTGATTTTTTTGATGGTAAAGATATTGAAGATATAGAAATTAATAAAGGGAATACTCAAAGGGTTTTTCTTGTTGCTGCTAATTTTCATAAAAGAGGTTACTTCTGCTGTTCTATGGCTACATAATTTTAATCTTCGTACGAATTAGAAGAAGAACACTCGCGAGAAGATACCGAGAAGATAACATGCCTTTACACTTTACACCTTACACTCTACACCGCAGCTTTCGCTGCCTCCACCTTTCCACACTTCCACATAAAAATATGTGTTGAATGTTGCATATGTCAAAAAAAAAGTGTACCTTTGCGGGGTGAATGTTCTAAATCTGGCATTCGAGCATATATATACTATAGAGATGCATGGAATAAATGCCAACAAAGGATTGAAAAATAGAAAAACATAAACTAACATACCATGATAGAAAAAATCATCAAAGGTATTAAATACCGCCTCAATGAGGAAAACTTGACCGCAGAGGTCACTGCAAAGAGGAATGGTTATGAGGGCGATATTATTATCCCTGAGACCGTTGTGTTAAAAAAAGTGGCTTATCGGGTGACGTGTATTGGAGAGGAAGCTTTCAGCTGGTGCTCCTTCCTTACCTCCATCGTTATCCCCGAAAATGTAACAACTATTTTTTCTGGGGCTTTTGAAGGTTGCTCATCCCTTACTTCTATTGTAGTAGCGGAAGGTAATACTGTGTTTGATAGTCGAGAGCAATGCAACGCGATTATCTACACAGCAACAAATACACTTATCTGTGGTTGCCAGAGCACCATTATCCCCGATAGTGTGACGAATATTAAATGGGCTTTCAAGGATTGCTCCTCCCTTACCTCCATTGTTATCCCCGAGAGTGTAAAGAGTATTGGAGAACATGCTTTCGAGTATTGCTCCTCCCTTACTTCCATTGTTATCCCCGAGAGTGTGACGAGTATTGAATATGATGCTTTCAAGAATTGCTCCTCCCTTACTTCCATTGTTATCCCCGAGAGTGTGACGAGTATTGGAGATTGGGCTTTCAGGGATTGCTCCTCCCTTACTTCCATTGTTATCCCCGATAGTGTGACGAGTATTGGAATGTGGGCTTTCGATGGTTGCTCCTCCCTTACCTCCATTGTTATTGGAAATGGTGTGACGAGTATTGGAAAGTATGCTTTCAAGGGTTGTTCCTCCCTTACCTCCATTGTGATCCCCGATAGTGTGACGAATATTGGAGATAGCGTTTTCAAGGATTGCAAACGGCTGACCGATATTACTATCCCCGATAGTGTAACGAGTATTGGAGAGAGTGCTTTCGCATATTGCAGACGGCTGTCCGATATTACTATCCCTGATAGTGTGACGAGTATTGGAGAGAGCGCTTTCAAGTATTGTTTCTCCCTTACCTCTATAGTTATCCCCGATAGTGTAACGAGTATTGGAAAGAATGCTTTCTGGGGGTGCGAATTCCTTACCTCTATTGTGATTGGAAATGGTGTGACGAATATTGGAGAGAAGGCTTTCAGGGGGTGCAAATCCCTTACATCCATTACATTCCGTGGTACGATGGCGCAATGGAAAGAAATTGCTTTAGATGAAACTTGGAATGACAAAGTCCCAACCACCGTCGTCCACTGCACCGATGGCGATGTGGAGATATAGTTGATAGATCGCTGCGCTGTAGATCGGTCAGAGCCCTGTAGATCGCCCTATGGGCTGTGAAAAGTGGACTCGTAAAGTCCACTTTTCCACACTTCCACATAAAAATATGTGTTGAATGTTGCACATGTCAGAAAAGCAGTACCTTTGTACGTTAGCGTAGGTTGATCTACTTATCCCAATAGATATACTGCGTATCGCTGACCTTCTCGGCAGCGGGTTCCACGATGAAAGTGGGCGTCTCTTTGTCCCATACTTGGAGATGACCATTCAACGAGTCTTGTACGAAATGTTGCACATTCTCCGCCCATTGCAACCAATAGCGCATATCCGCATTGCACTGCGTGTCAAGAGTTGTAAAATCCTCGTAGCGCGTCTGGCGACCGATGATATTATTGTGCAAATCCATAAAATGATCACAAGGAGCATTGGGGGACTTCCACTCCCAAAAGATATCCATAATAGCATGCGAAAGCCAATCGCCCACATACGTGCGCAATAGCACATTCACATAGATATGCTTGAACGCATCGCCTGGACGACCATTATTGGTGGCTTCGCCATAGTAGTAATACGCCAATTTCTCGGCACGAGCCTTGCTCTGCAAAATACGATAGAACATACGAGGTCCTCGCCATAATAGGAGCGTTAGAAGGATGTTCTCTTCGTCAAAGGATTCAATATGGAGCGTATCAAACGCCTCGCGGGTGAGTGGTTGTGGGTTGTGAACGAGCGATTGCAGGGCATCCCAGTCGGCTTGCTCTTGTGGTGTGAGCTCTAGCACTTGCAATTCTTCATCCAAAGACAGCGAATCCAATATGGCATACAATGTACCACTGGGCGATTGACCATGTGCAAACCGTATTTCTTGTTGCTTGGGGGCAAAGAGAGTGGGGTGTTGCGGGGAGCTAACTAGTAGGCGGTCTGCCGTTGAACAGAGCTTGTTGATATACCCCTTGTATGCCACCTCTGGGTAGAGACGCATGAGTTCTTGCTCTATGTAATCGGCAATGCTCAACTCCTGTTGCAAGAGACTATCTGCCTCCCATTGTGCACCTAAAACATACAGTGCCTCCGCAGGAAAAGTTGGGAGCGCGGTCGTGTCAGGAGATGGGACATTGGCAATGGGTAATGGGGAAAGCTGCTGTGTGCGGCAACCCACCAATGCCAAACAGAATATGATCCAAATCAACTTTCGCATCTTTATTTCTTTTTCAAAACAATCCACAAGATAATCGGTGCACCGAAGAGGGCACTCATTGTGGATATCGGCAACGAATAGGTACCAAGGTTACAGAGTATATCGCAGACGAGCAGGATATTCGCTCCGATCAGTGCAGAAGCAGGCACCGTAAGGCGATGGTTGCTAGTCGCCAAAATACCCCGTGCGATATGAGGAACCGCCACACCAATAAATGCGATAGGTCCACAGAATGCCGTTACACTACCTGCTAACAAACATGATGCCAAAACCATCATCCAGCGAGTACGCTCTACATGAATCCCCAAACCACGCGCATAATCCTCGCCCAAAAGCAGACCATTGAGCGGCTTGATGAGCATTAAGACGATAATAGCAGCTATGGCGATGCCAATGGCTAGGGTAGGTAGTTCCTCCCAACTCACTCCGCTAAGCGATCCTAATGTCCATACCACAAAGAGTTTGAGCGAATCGGGATTGGCGAAATTCTGAATCATATTGACCAATGCACCTGCGATATTACCCACCATCATACCTACAATGAGCAGAGTCACATTGCTGCGGATACGCCTAGCAAAGAGCATGACGAGCAACATCGTCAGCATACTGCCAATAATGGCAGAGGTGGCGATAAGGCTATGAGGCGAGGGGCTAAAGGCGAGAGGTAGGATAGTAGTGACCATCGTCACGAGGGCGACGCCTAGGCTAGCGCCTGAGGATACGCCTAAGATATAAGGACCTGCCAATGGGTTGCGAAAGAGCGTCTGCATCATCAAACCTGCCACCGAAAGGGAAGCACCTGCTAATATAGCCGTCAACATCTTAGGTAAACGGAGGTGGAGGAGGAGTTGAGAGTTGAGAGTGGAAGTGCACCCCACGAAGCCATGAGCTTCGTCGGGGACCCCGCGGAGTTGAGAGTTGAGAGTTGAGAGTGGCGAGATCCAGATAGATCCAGAACATACATCCAGCAGAGCCAATAGGAGCAATAGCAGGAACAAACCGATAAATATGTAGGTGTTTTTTCTCATTTTTGTTTTTGAACTGCAAAGGTACTTATTTTTTATGGACTACACAAATTGTGTGGCGTTTTTTTGTATTTATCAAGAAAATAGACATGTGCTCTTGGTTATTTCAAAAAAAAATCGTACCTTTGTGCCCGAATAATCAGACTTGTAGCATGAAGCCAGTAAAAGTATTTTTGACCGATGTGGACGGTTGTATGACCGATGGCGGTATGTACTATACCGAGAGCGGTGATGAGTTCAAGAAGTTTTGCGTGTATGATGGTATGGGTATCGTTTTGCTGCGCAAGGCAGGCATTCCTTGTGGCATATTGACGAGCGAGAATACCAATATTGGTCTCAAGCGTGGCAAGAAATTAGGGTTGGAATATGTTTATACCGGCGTAGGTCGTGTGGTGGACGGCGTGAAAATGACTAAGTTGGATGCGGCGAAAGAGATTTGCAAGGAGTTGGGTATAACACTAGAAGAAGTCTGCTTTGTGGGCGATGATGTGAACGACCTTGACCTGTTGCAACACGCAGGCGTAGCCGCATGCCCCGCCAATGCAGTAGAAGTCGTGAAAGCCGTCCCAGGCATCATTCATCTCACCAAGAAAGGCGGCGACGGCGCTATCCGCGAAATAGCGGAGATGATATTAGAGGCGAGAGGGGAATAGGTTAGAGGTTAAAGGCAATGAGAAATATCGCTGTCATATTAGCAGGAGGCATAGGTGCCCGCGTGGGAGGCAATATCCCAAAGCAATTGCTTCCTTTAGCAGACGGTCGCTCGGTCTTGGAGCATGCTGTGAATGCTTTTGAGCAATCGCCATATATTGATGAGGTGTGCATTGTCATGCACCCTGATTATATTGCCTATGCTGAGCAAATGCTTTTGGCCAACGCCTGGCAGAAAGTGCGTCATATCATCCCTGGCAGCAAAGAACGTTGGGAATCGAGCGTAAACGCTATCCGTGCCTTTACACCCTACACTCTACACCCTACACCAATAACCAACCTCCTCCTCCACGACGCTGCGCGTCCGTTTGTGAGCCAAGAGATCATTGCTCGTGTGTGCGAGGCTTTGGAGCAACACGAGGCGGTAACGGTAGCCATCCCAAGCACCGACACGGTCTATGAGATGGTGGATGGCAAAGTAGCACGAATACCGCAACGCTCTACTATCATGCGTGCACAAACACCCCAAGCTTTCCGCTTGGAGTTAATCGCCGAGGCGTATGCCAAGGCGTTGGGCGTGGATAGTCTAAGTGCAGAAGCATGTGCTGAGGCTCATCTCCCCGCCACCGACGATTGCGGTATCGTGCATGAGCATATGCCTCAGGTGCCAATCTATATTGTTGAGGGCGAAGAACAAAACAAGAAAATAACATTCAAAGAAGATATATAAAATGAACAACAAGAATTTCTGCATGAGTTCCTATTTAGCTTTCCGCTATATCGAGCGTGAAGGTATGGATTTTTACGAAGGACTTCATCACGAAAATATACCATTGCCTAATCCTGAGCAATTCACCTATGTACATACTGCTCAGGATATTGACAAAGCTATACAGAAAGTCTTTGACTCGCTCAAAGGCGAGAAACTAGGTATCTGTCTTTCAGGTGGTATGGATTCAGCTATCTTGGCGGCTTACATGCCAGGATGCGATGCCTATACATTCCGTTTCTTGGGTGGCGAATACCAAAAAGAAGAATTGGCTCGTGCAGAATATTATGCAAAATACTACGGACTGAACCTCCATTATGTAGATATTGATTGGAATACAGTAGAGCAATATTTGCCAATCGTTATGCGCTCAAAGAACGCTCCCGTTCACTCTATCGAACCACAACTCTACCAAGCGGCTCTCCAAGCCAAAGCAGACGGTGTGACACGATTGATTGTAGGCGAGAGCAGCGACCTAATCTTCGGAGGAATGGATCAATTATTGTCTAAAGATTGGAGCGTGGAGGATTTTGCTAAACGCTATACCTTCCTTGATCCTGCTCGCGTATTGAGAGAGCCAGTAGACATGTCGTATCTGTATGAACGCTATCGCCAAGGAGAGAAAATCGACTTCCTGCACTTTATGGACGATGTGTTCAGCCGCGAGTCATCCAGTTCCTACTACAATGCCTTCAAGGCTGCTGACATGCCCTATACCGATCCTTACGCTCTGCTCCGCATGGCAGATCCATTGGATTTGACCCGTGTACGCAATGGAGAATCCAAATATTTGGTACGCGAGTTAATGCAAATCAAGTATCCAGAGATTCCTGTGCCAAACAAGGTACCAATGCCTCGTCCAGTGGATGCATACTTCAAGGATTGGTGCGGCCCTAAACGCCCTGAGTTCCGCCGTGATATTGACATGACCCAACTCACGGGCAATCAGAAATGGCAACTATATTGCTTGGAGCAGTTCCTCAATATGTATGAGCCAATCACCATCGGCTATACCACCGGCGTGTATGACTTATTCCATATCGGTCACCTCAATCTGCTTCGCAAAGCCAAGGCGCAATGCGATTACCTTATTGTAGGTGTATCCACCGATGAGTTGGTGAGTTACAAACACAAGCAAGCGGTCATTCCATTTGAGGAACGCAAGGAAATCGTGGCGGCTATCAAGTATGTGGATGAGGTGGTAACCCAAGAGAATATGAACAAGATGGAAGCGTGGGAGAAATACCATTTTGATGTTATGTTCGTGGGTGATGATTGGAAGGGTACAGATAAATGGAACAAGATTGAGGCTGACCTCCAAGCAGTAGGTGCCCAAGTGGTGTATTTCCCATATACCAAAGGTACATCTAGCACACTGATCAACGAGACATTACACAAACTGCGCGGCGAATAATGAAACAGTTTGCTAAGTTCATAGCATATCTCTTGTGTTACATGGTTTATCCATTGTCTTACCTCGTTCCTAGAACGAGTAAGATATTGGTCTTTGGTTCCTATAGAGGTGGATTCAATGATAACTCCAAATATCAGTTTATCTACGCCAATGAGCATATTAAGAATCGCAAACTTGTTTGGATTTCCACCAAAAAATCCACAGTCGCGCATATTCGTAGTTTGGGTTATGAGGCTTATTTTGTGGCTTCGCTCAAGGGACTATGGTATGCGCTGAGAGCGAAATACTGGTTCGTTAATTCCTATTCGTCGGATATTGCTTTCTGCCTTGCAGGTAGCGCAAAGATCGTCAATCTTTGGCACGGAGTACCGATGAAAGCCATTGAGTTTGGTATCACCAAGGGCGATTTGGCGAAACGCTATGTTGAGCGTGATATTCGCGATACCTTCTTCCACCCAGCCCCATTTCGTCGTCCTGACTATATGGTCTCCACTACCGACTTTTTTGATGGGGTGTTTTCTCAATCTTTCCGCATAAGCAAAGAGCAATGTATTCAAACGGGTTGTCCTCGTAATATGCTCTTGAACAAGCCACTGGCAGAGGTGGGAGCATTTATCCAGAAATACGAATCAGCAGCCACCAAGCAGTTGGTAGCACATATCCAGCAGTACGACAGCGTATTGGTGTATATGCCTACTTGGCGTGACTCACAGCGCGAGTGCTTTGCTAATGGCTTTGACCTCAACGCTCTCAATGCTTGTGCTGCGGCGCAAAATGCATGCGTACTGATGAAGCCCCATGCCAATACCATTATTGATAAATCGGTGCAATATAGCAATCTGATTTTTTTGGACGGCAATGTGGATATGTATTGCATCTTGCCATACACCCATGTACTCATTACGGACTATTCGTCTATCTTATACGACTATGTCCTTATGCCTGATAAACATGTCATACTTTTCCATTATGACTATGAGGAGTATGTGAATAGTCGTGAGTTTATCTTTGATATTCAAGATAATATTGTCGGAAGAAAAGTCTATACATTCGACGAACTCATTCAGGTGATTTCTACCAATGACTATACAATGGATACAACCGTGCGCCAGAAGATATTGGATAAATTCTGGGGCGAGACGAGTGGTAAGAATAGTTGTGAATTAGTTTTCGAGAAACTTCAATTGCTGGACTAACCGCCCAACAATCCCTTCGTTACATTCTTGCGGAAAAGGACCAATTTCCATCCTTTCATAGGGTGGAGTTGCAGTGTGTAGATACATAGCAATGCCAATGTGCCACCCCATTTAACTGCCTCCGCAACCAATCGAGAGAGGTATTTACCTATTGATGTCGCGCGCGTGCGCATGCGCTCGCTACGACCAATCTGCAAGGTTAAACGATTGAAATAGTCTTCTTCTAATTTCGCCTGAGGAATACAGTGATGGAGAACTGGAGTTGGTAGATAGAGCACCTTCATCCCGAGTGCCTTCATCTTGTCGAAGATATCCTTCTCTTCTGACGCCAAAAGCAGATTGCCTTTTCTTCCCAATTCCGTATTGAATAACCCTACCTTATCAAATACCACTTTTCTATATGCAGCATTGCCTCCGCCTGGATAACGACCTTTGGGGTACTCTCTTACCTTATCGCCATAGTTCATCCATGCCGTTAGCAAAGCTTTGGTGTATGGCGACATCCATGCGGGCTCTTGCGTTTCGTATAATGGCTCTATAGGACCACCTGCCGCCATTGTTTCGGGGTGAGTAGCAAAATGCTCAGCATAGATACGGATATAATCACTATCCACCAGCGCATCATCATCCACATAGATGATAATATCCCCTTTTGCCTCTTTGATTCCCTTATTACGTGCAGCAGAGAGACCTTGTTCCGTTTCTACGGTGTAGCGGAAGTTGATCTGTGGATGCGCTGCGGTAAACTGCTCGCACACTCCACGCGTATTGTCGGTGCAGTTGTTGTCCACCAACACAATTTCGTAATCCGTTGTTGGATAGTCATTCTTAGCGATACTATCCAACAGCGGACCGATATACTTCTCTCGATTGTATGTGCAAATAATCAGGGTAATCATTCTACGATTATTTGAGTGTAACTCCCATCAAGTTATAGGTCTTGCCTTCGCGTTGGATTAGGATATGACCATTATGTAGGAGTTTGTGGGTGTTGCTTTGTTGGGTTGTAATTTCCTCTACATCCGTGCTAACTAGTTTGACTTCAATAGTGTTAGAATAGTTAGAAGTATAGGTATAGAAGTCTTTGGTGCGTTTCACCATCACATTATACGCATAATCGGTGATTCCCTCTGGCAGGTCAGTAAAGGTATATGAAGTGTCCGTTACCTCAATCGTCTTATATGGAATCTCTACCAATGTTCCTGCTTGTGGTACGATGAAGGATATCTTGATATCATCCACATAGTACTCGCCTTGCTCGCTCATAAATGCCACATGCAATGGGGTATTACCAAAGTCTATACCCGACAATACTACCGAATCCGTGATATACCCACTGCCTGTTGCGCTAAATGTTACTGGCACACCAATCTCTGCTTGCGTTGCTTCGTGGTTTTTGATAATCATTACCCACAAACGATCGCCTGGCACCTTGTTGTAGGCCTTGAACGATACTTTGACTGCATTGTTGCCAAACTTCATTTCAGGACCTACGACCAAGCCTGCCTTGCCGCTATAGTAGTTAGGACCTTGACTACCTGCCATACCCACAACCCAACGAGGGTAGGTAAGCAACCAGTCGTGCTCGCTTTGACCATTCGCACTTAGGCTATGTACCAAATCCCATGAGAAACCTGGATTGTCGAAGGAACCATCTTTGATGCCGCTGAAGTCCTCTTCTAGTATCACGACCTCTTCGTTGTCTCGTTTGGTTGTTGTGGTCTGTAGTATATTGAGTTTGTAACTGTCTGCATGGTAGTTCTTCTCCCAATTAGCGGTGAAACTATTCTCTGTTATCTCCGATGCTGGCAATGCCACTGGTGTCACCCCTTGGATACCATCTACCCAGATGTCCTCGCTAGGTTCGGATATCATATCGCCCTCTTTTACCTTGACATGGTAGAAGTAGTCTTTCGTTGGGTCAATATCGCTGACTACGCAGAAGGTGTCTACCACCAGACTATCGGTGATCCATTTGACAGGCAAGGCTTGTGTTTGGTATTCCAATGTGATATCATCTATGGCAAATGTGATGCCATACGACCCCACGCATTCTAATTTCACTTGAGTAACGTAATTGCCTATTTCATCTCCTTCAAAAGTGAGGTATCCGCCATTCTTTTCCATCCAATAGTTAGGAAGATTAGCTATTGCTTCCCACTTGCCATCCATATTCTTGACATGTACACCCACCATCGAATAGTTGTACTCCTCTTCAGCCATGCTGCTAGGCTTCACCCAGAAACTGATTTTATGGATAGGTGCAGGTGTCTCTGGAGTCAAGATATAGTCACCTTCTGCATCAAAATGAATAGCTTGTTTGCCCGATTTATAATTGCCTTTGGTTGTGCACATGTCTTGGCTACCTTGGCTAGACACATCGATGCTCCAACCTTCTGGATAGCTTGGATTATCAGTATCAATACTCTTTCCATCCGCTTTCACTTGGATGCTCTCAAAGTCGTAGGATAGAGTACCGCTAATCTCTTCCTCAGGCATATCCTTATACCATACGGTAAATAAATATCCGTCTATGTCTTCCACTTGGCTGCGTTGCCAATTAGCTACAAACTCAGTTGCTGAGTTGTTCTTAGGCAGATTAGCCACCACGCCTGGTGTGCAATTGCGCACGCGCGTAACCTTAATATCATCTATCAAGATAGTGCCATCTACTGTGCAAAACTGGAAGATGTTCTTATTGTTGAAAGTGCCTTTGCTACTAGTCCATGTAAAGTCTTGCCATTCGGTCGTGAGATCAAACTCCACAGACTCCAAACGGCCAGAAGTGTTGTCGCACAACGATAAATCTAATTTACCTGCATTAGGGGTTGTACCAGCTCTACGGGCACGGAAGCTGATGGTAGCCTCACCATATAGTTCTGCCTCTGGAGTAGAGATATGTCCTCCGTACATGTAACCATAGTAGTCGTATTGGCTGATAGCTACGCAACCACCAGCTTGAAAAACATAGTATCCAGACCAATTGGGTTGGTGGGTATATGCTGCATCTACTTCATATACATAGTTCGTACCAGGTGCAATATTTTCGCTATCTGGTTGCTCAGGTGTACCGGCAGTACATAGGGAGAAATCTTCCTCCAATACTACAATAGGTGTTGTGTTTTGCGCATAGAGCGATAGGGTCGCCAATGTTGCAAGTAAAAATAAATACTTTTTCATAGACTAATACTTTATTATTTCGTTTATTTCTTTTTTCTCCACAATGGGGATGTCAATGCCCCTGCACTCAAGAGCAATGCAAGAATGAGAATCGTCATAGAGGCTTTATCTGTCTTCAATGCGTGTGGTTCAAATACCATACGCAATTGATGTGCACCAGCAGGGATAACTGCGGCACGCAATGTATAATTCACGCGAGCCAAAGGTATCTCTACACTATTATTGCCATCTTGATCCACTACGTACAAATGCCAATCATGTGGGTAGTATATCTCAGAGAATACTGCCACTTTATTTTGTTCGGTCATAGCTACGTATTCTAGGCAGTTTGGTTGATACGATGTGAGCAAGATTGCGTGTTTGTCAAATGCCATCAAGGGCGTTACCTCAGGTTTAGTAACATCCAAAACTTCCGCAAACTTCTTGTCTGCCACGGCTTGTGTGTGCAAGTCCAAGGTCTTCAATGCCGCACATTCTTCGTCTGGAGTATCCACCCATACCACCTCATCCACAAACCAACAGTTACCCATCGCGTACGGGTTCATGACGGGTTCTTGACGGGATCCTTGTAAAGGTACAACGGCATACTTCATATTGAGCATATTGAGTACAGGGAAATCTTTACCTGCATTCTCATCGGGCAACATAAATCCTTGTGTTTGCATAATGGTTTGCATCAATGGATTCATTTCCTTGGAGATATGCTCATCAATCAAATCTTGATAACGACGCAGTTTTGCCGCCGAATAACCACCTATTGACTTCAGACGGTAACTCGTGCGTGCATCATTAAACGTGTTAGTTGCTAGGTTCAGGACGCGATAATAGGATGTATCTTCTAGGATCTTTTGCTCGTAGGGTTGCATCTTGAAATAAGCCTCTGCGTCTTTCGCTTTCATAAAGTTGTCGCTGCCAAAGAAACGCTTATTAACAGGAATCATATCCACCAGTACTAATGCCGCTAAAGCTGCGTATAATAACCATTGCCTCTCGCCTTTCGCCTCTAACCTTTCGCCTCTCCACGCATACCAATATACCACCGCAAAGCCCAATGCGATAAAGATAAACGAGCGCCAAGCATCTGCTTTGATCATGGCTATGCGCTCGTCATAGATGGCGTCTCTTAGCCATGTGGGTACTTGGCTCACCCATTGTACATCATAACTGCTGGTAACATCCACTATGCCAGTAAAGAGAGCAAAGATAAGGCAAATGCCACCCGTGATGCCACCTGCGGTTATCAAATGGATTTTCAGTTTCTCCCATACCACTTTCTTATCCACTATCTGTTGCAATGCGAGGATACCTAACAATGGCATGGTGATCTCTGCTACGACCAAGATGCTCTCCACAGCGCGGAACTTATTGTACATCGGGAAGTAGTTGAAGAACAACTCTGTCAACCACATCATGTTTCTACCCCAGGCCAATGCCACGGAGAAAAGTGTAGCCACCAATAGTGCCCACTTGTATGGTCCAGACACTATCAGCAATCCCAATACAAACAAGAAACAAATCACGGCACCCATATATACCGGACCACTCGTAAAGGCTTTCTCTCCGCGATAGGTAGGCACATGTTCACAAAACTGCTCCGCCGAGCGTTTAGGCACACGATTCTTAACCATCGTCTCGAACAGATCCGACTTCGCACCTACATTATAACCGCTCGCACCACCTTCCCAATTAGGAATAAGGAAAGTCATCGTTTCGCCCACACCATAGCTCCATGCGGTAGCGTAGTCAAGACTAAGACCGCTATTGCTGTTAGAAGTTGGACCGCTATCGCTGTTAGAGGCTAATTCAGAATGTCCACCACGCATGGTTTCTTTGAGATAGGATTGGTTCATTTCCAACCAGCTAGCTTTTGTTCCCACAACCAGCAGCAGACTCAATGCTAACACGCCAAGTGATATCCCCAAATCTTTCCATGCCTTATCCTTGATATGGATATAGAGTTCCGCACAAGCCATTATGCCTATCAGCATAAAGATATAATAGGTCATTTGAGGGTGAAGTGTGATACCCAATATGCCGTAAAGCGTAGTCAGTGGAGCTCCGAGCCAATATTGCTTGCGGAAGATAGCGTAGAATCCGCCTATCACGGGTGCCAGAAAACCTAGCGCCATGGCTTTGGTGACGTGTCCAGCGGGGATAATCAGTAAGAAATAGGTGGATAATCCTATTGCCAAACCACCTATAATGCTTAGCCATGGATTAACTTTGAAACAACGAAGCATGAGGAAGAAGCCAAAGAAATAGGCAAAGATAATACCGATGGCTTCCCATCCGCCTTCCATACCGAGGTGGGCAACCTTCGCCATACCATTGCGCACTTCACCTGATGGCAGACTACCGGTAATCTGGTAAGTAGGCATACCGCCAAACATAGAGTTGGTCCACCAGGTACGTGTACCATGCTCGTCGTAGAAACTGCGCGCTTCTTGTGCAGCACCTTTCCAATTGTTAACATCACCTTGCACCAGCACTTTGCCCTCTAATATAGGTGCACAATAAATCATTGCCACTGCCACAAAGGCTACAATCGCCACAGCATAGGGCAAAATTTTCTTCCAATCAAAATTCTTCATTGTTTATATACATTATAATATAATTCGACCCGTCCTATTGAACGGGTCGAATATAGATTAAACCACGCCGCTAAAGCCCATGAATGCCATAGCCAAGAGGCCGGCGGTGAGAAGGGCGATAGGAGTACCTTGCAGTGCCTTAGGCACTTTAGCCAATGCCAATTGCTCGCGCATACCTGCGAACAACACCAATGCCAATGCAAAACCAATAGCTGTGGCGATAGCAAACAACATACCGGTCAATAAGCCAGGCTCTGCACCCATAGGCAGTTTATATGTGCCGCTGGCTACCATGATAGCCACACCCAACAAACAGCAGTTGGTCGTGATCAATGGCAAGAACACACCCAATGCTTGGTACAAAGATGGAGAGATCTTCTTGAGGATAATCTCAATCATCTGCACGAGGGCAGCAATCACCAAGATAAACAAGATGGTTTGCAAGAAGCCCAAGCCCCATGCGTTCAAGAGTTGTTGCAAGAGGTAGGTCACCAATGTTGCCAATGTCATGACAAACAACACGGCAGCACCCATACCCAGCGCAGTATTGATTTTCTTACTTACGCCCAAAAATGGACAGATACCCAAGAACTGGCTCAATACGATATTATTCACGAATATCGCAGAGATAAATATCAGAAAATATACCATAATCTTATTTCTTCAAAAGTTTTTGTACCAATGCCATCAAGTAGCCCAATACGATGAACGCACCAGGAGCAAGCACGAAAATCAACATACCATAGGTCTCGCTGTAGAGGTTCATGCCGAAGATACAACCTGTACCGAGCAACTCACGCACTGCACCAATCAAGGTCAATGCCAACGAGAAACCAAGACCCATACCCAGACCATCCAAAGCAGACAAGCCTACGGTATTCTTAGCCGCAAAAGCCTCTGCACGACCGAGTACGATACAGTTTACCACAATCAGCGGGATAAACAAACCAAGTACCTCATAGATTGCAGGCAGATAAGTCGGAGGCCAAGCGGTCTTAGGAAGACAAATCCCCACTAC
>JAZQTO010000046.1:0-9922 GCA_045630805.1 Paludibacteraceae bacterium | reverse complement strand
TGCAGTCGCTAACAAACTGATCCGTCAAGCGTTCGCTGTGGTTACTAAAAATCAACCATATGTAGATGGTTTTGTATCATCTATTGCATAAAAATATACTTTTTTTATTAATTTTTTAATATAGTTCGTCAATAATTGTCGATTTTAATTGTCACAAATTGTCTTAAAATAATTCAGTGTCAACTCGTATATAGTTCCTATTTTGTTTGCTTACCAATGCAGTGTGCTGCATTCTTATAAGCAAAACAAAATAAATATCCTTGATTTTTGAATATTTTTTAAGCGTAGCGTATTTTTGTTTCAAAAAAAAGAAATTGACAATAATTGACGTGTATAATTGACGCCAATTGTCTTAAAAACAACATATATGAAAAAGTCATTTTTCTTACTCCTGGCCCTCATCGCCTTTCAGTTTTCAGTTTTCAGTTCTCAGTTGATGGCTGAGACCGTCCCTGCTACTGACTCTCGCATCACGTTCGTCGGTCGCTCTGTCATCGAGAACGATTCCTATCGTTTTGACTTCCCATCTACCTATTTCCGTGTAGCGTTCTCTGGCAAGAAACTCTCTATGCGTGTGACGGATACCAAACGCAACTACTATGCAGTTTTTGTGAACACTCCTACCTCTTCCGAGCCTACTCGTATCGTAGAGGTGAAGGGCACAGATACCATTATTGACCTCGTTTTGCCAACGGATCTCAAACCGCTTAAAACCAAAGAGTATCAAGTGGTTATCCAACGCCGTACCGAGGCTAACTGCGGTACAACGACCGTCAAGGAGTTTATCACCGATGGCAAGTTCCTCCAAGCAGAGCCTCTCAAAACACGTCAAATTGAGTTCATTGGCGATAGCTATACCTGTGGCTATGGTATTGACGCTCCTTCTCGTCGTGATCCGTTTAAGGATGAGACGGAGAATGCTTCTCGTACCTATGCGAGCATTGTGGCACGCTATTTCAATGCGGACTACTTCACTATCTGCCACTCAGGTCGTGGTATCACCCGCAATGCAGGTTCAGGTGTTCCTTGGGAGGTGATGACCGATATCTATCAATACACCCTTGATCGTGACTCCCTTTCTCGTTGGAATGCAGCGGGTTGCGCCTTCAAACCTGCGATGACGGTGATTTACTTGGGTGCAAATGACTTCTCATCTTCTATGGCTCCTTCGTATGATAAGTTCTATAAGGATTATGTGCGTTTGATGGGCTATGTCAAGGCTAATTATGGTGAGGATCACCCTATTTTGTGTGTTTCAACCAAGGCACATGACTATTTGTTTACCTATGTAAAACAAGTGGTTAAGACTTGTGGTCTGAAGAATGTGGAGTATTTGGGTTATTTCCCAGCGCAGCATCACAATACCGATGAGGATTTGGGCGCAGGCTGGCATCCAAACTATTTGGGTCAAAAGAAATTGGCTTTCTCCATCATCCCATATATCGCCACCATCACTGGCTGGGGATTGCAAGATGTGGTCGTAGAATAAACCCTAAACAGTAGCGGCTTTGCCGCGTCCACTAAACAACTAATCGCCATTTATGCTAACTCGCATAAGTGGCGATTTGTTATTCCCTAAACTCTAAACACTTCGACACATTTTTTTATGCAATAATGCAATAATGCAATATTCGGAGCAAGCCAGGTGTGAGTTAGAGGGGAAAAAGGAGCACACACATTTATGAACAAGTTCCTACTGTGTAGCGAAAAGGTATTGCAGATAGATTATCTATCTTTTTTGCAAATAATTACTCGCTTTACTTGCGTATGTGCATTTTTTGTTGTATCTTTGCGGACAAATGAGGAATAAAAAGCGAAAAATCAGAAAAACGCAAAAAAAATAAACTTTTTTCGAGATACTGACAAGTTTTAGCAGTTTGGTGTAGTAATTTTGCCGAAAATTTGAAAAAATCAGCAAAAAACAAGTATTAACCCACAAAATTACTACAATTATGCAAACATCAAACATGCTATTTATCCCTTTTGGCGAAACACACGAAATGGCATCGGGTACAATCACTACCAACCCAACCAGCGCAATGCCAAACACAACCAAGCAAGTAAAATCAACAACTATGACCGATAAAATCAAAGACCAGGAGCGCGAGGAGCTCCACAAAGCCATCTGGAGCATTGCCGACGACCTACGAGGTAGCGTGGACGGCTGGGACTTCAAACAGTATGTGCTAGGCATTATGTTCTATCGCTATATCAGCGAGAACCTCACTCACTATATCAACCAAGGCGAACACGAGTCTGGCAATGCCGATTTCGATTATGCGTTGCTTTCGGATGCGGAGGCAGAGCTCGCACGTACGGGATTAATAGAGGAAAAGGGCTTCTTTATCCTCCCAAGCCAACTATTCTGCAATGTGCGCCGTCGTGCCAAGAACGATGAGAACCTCAATATCACCCTTGAGAATGCTTTCCGTGCCATCGAGCAGAGTGCACAGGGTGCAGACAGCGAAGGCGATTTCGCTGGACTCTTTGCCGATGTGGATATCAATAGCCCTAAGTTAGGCGCCACCCTCTCTAAACGCAACGAGAAACTCTGCAAGCTCCTTGACGGTATCGGCAACATGAAGCTGGGCAACTACCAAGACAACAGCATTGACGCTTTTGGTGATGCTTACGAGTTCCTTATGACCATGTACGCCAGCGGCGCAGGCAAGTCGGGTGGTGAGTTCTTCACACCTCAAGAGGTCAGCGATCTGCTTTGCCGCTTGACCCTCGTGGGCAAAAAACAAGTGAACAAAGTCTATGACCCTGCCTGCGGTTCGGGTTCGCTGCTGCTGAAGTTCGCCAAGATCCTCGGCAAAGAGAATGTGCGTGATGGTTTCTATGGTCAGGAAATCAACCTCACCACCTACAACCTCTGCCGTATCAATATGTTCTTGCACGATATAGGTTTTGATAAGTTTGATATCCAATGCGACGACACGCTCACTTCGCCTCAACACTGGGACGAAGAGCCATTCGAAGCCATTGTGTCTAACCCGCCTTATTCCATCAAGTGGGTGGGCGATAAAGATGCGACGCTCATCAACGACCCTCGTTTCTCTCCTGCGGGTGTGTTGGCTCCAAGCAGCAAAGCCGATTTGGCGTTTATCATGCACTCACTCCATTGGCTCGCTGCCGATGGTACAGCGGCTATCGTCTGCTTCCCTGGTGTGATGTACCGTGGCGGAGCCGAGCAGAAGATTCGCAAATACCTGATTGACAACAACTATGTGGATGCTATCATCCAGCTGCCTGATAACTTGTTCTTTGGTACAAGTATCGCCACCTGTATCATGGTGCTCAAGAAGAACAAGAAGGACAATAATGTCCTCTTTATCGATGCATCGCAGGAGTGCGAGAAGGTGACCAATAACAACAAACTGCGTGACCACCATATCGAGCGCGTGATGCAGCTCTATACCGACCGCCAGGAGGTGGAGCATGCTGTGGCATTGGTGAGCAACACGACTATCGGCGAGGAGCAGAATTATACGCTGTCCGTGAGCACCTATGTAGAGAAAGAGGACACAACGGAGAAGGTGGACATCGTGGAGCTCAATGCCCGTTTGCAGGAGATTGTGAAGAAAGAGAACGAACTCCGTGCGGAGATTGATGAGATTATCAAGGAGATAGAAGGATTGGTATGAGTATAAAATTCATATAAATGAAAATAGCGTATGAAAAAAATAGCACATATAGAGAGCGAAATCTTGCCTAAAGGATATTCCGAGTGGAGAAGAGAAATAGAGGAATTAATCGAGGTTTCTAAACTCCGAACCGCTATTAATGTCAATACGGGAACACTTACATTATATTGGAATATAGGTTCTCAGATTCTTGAGAAACAAGAGCGATTAGGTTGGGGGGCTAAAGTTATAGAACAATTGTCGGCTGATTTGAGCCATAAGTTTCCTGATGATAGAGGATATTCCATTCGTAATCTAAAGTATATGAGGCAATTTGCTCAGGCATATCCTCATTTCCCAATTGTGCAAGTACCGCTTGCACAATTAGAAGGACAACCAGTTTGGCAAATGCCACTTGCTGAATTAAAAGAACATAACCCAGAATTTGTGCAAGTGCCACTTGCACAAATCACATGGTATCATCATATCTCGTTGCTATCTAAGGTGAAAGATGAAGCAGAGCGTGCGTACTATATAATAGAAACAGCTCAAAATGGTTGGAGTAGAGATGTGATGATGTTGCAGATTGATAATGACTATATCCATACCAAAGGTAGAGCTATAAACAATTTTACACAAACCTTGCCACCTCCCCAATCCGATTTAGCGCGTTACATATTCAAAGATCCATATAATTTTAGTTTCTTAGGAACCGTTGCTCTTCAAAATGAATTGGATATAGAGAAATCACTAACCAGCAAGGTGACGGACTTCTTGTTGGAGATGGGGCGCGGTTTTGCATATATTGATAGGCAGTATCATATATCTGTGGATGGCGATGACTATTATATTGATATACTGATGTATCATCTCAAATTGCATTGCTATGTAGTTATAGAGTTGAAGGCAGTAGAGTTTAAGCCAGAGTTTGTTAGTAAACTAAATTTCTACATTTCTGCGGTAGATGAATATGTCAAATCACCAGAGGATAAGCCAACTATTGGTTTGCTCTTGTGCCGTACAAAGAGTGACAAGAAAGCGGAGTTCTCTCTCCGTGGTATTACCCAGCCAATGGGTATAGCGCAGTACGAAACAGAGAAACTCTTCGCCGATGTTGCATCTGCTTTGCCACAAATAGAGGATATAGAAAAAGAACAATCATGACACAACTCGAAACATTGATACAAACCCTCTGCCCCAATGGCGTGAAATTCGTTAAGTTGGGGGAAGTTGGTGAGTTTTATGGTGGACTTAGCGGAAAAACCAAAGAGGATTTCAAGGACGGTAACGCTAAGTTTATCACCTATAAGAATATATATTCCAATTTATCGCTCGATATTGATGTAGAAGATAAGGTTTTTGTTGCAGAAGGGGAGAAGCAAAACACCGTGCAATATGGAGATGTTCTATTTACTGGCTCTTCTGAAACACCTGATGAATGTGGTATGTCATCTGTTTTGACAACGCCAACAGATGAAAAACTATACTTAAATAGCTTCTGCTTCGGTTGGAGATTATTTGATAAATCAATCTATCTGCCTGATTTTCTAAAGCATTTATTTCGTTGTTCATCTATTCGTAAAGAAATAGGTAAAACTGCGAGCGGTGTGACACGATTCAATGTGTCGAAGAAAAAAATGCAAGAACTTCAAATTCCGTTGCCGCCTTTGGCGGTACAAAGTGAAATTGTCCGTATTTTGGACAAGTTCACTTTGTATAAGTCCGAGCTTGCAGCCGAGCTTGCAGCCGAGCTTGCAGCTCGCCTGCGGCAGTATGAATACTACCGTGACCAACTACTCACATTCGACGATACCGTAAAATACAAGAAATTAGGCGAGGTATGTCATTTCCAAAATGGTTTTTCTTTTCAGAGTTCTAAATTTGAAAAGGTAGGTAGTCCAATATTAAGAATAACAAACATAAAAGATAGACAGATAGATGACGATTCTTTAGTTTTCTTTAACCCCAAAGATTATAAAGAAAATTTAGAAGCATATAAGGTTATTCCAAATCGAATAGTGGTTGCTATGTCTGGTGCTACTACAGGAAAGATAGGTATTAATAAATCAGACAATACATACTACCTTAATCAACGAGTAGGAATGTTTGTTCCTAATGAAACAATATTAAATAATCAATATTTATATCATTTTCTATCATCTAAATCGAATGAATTATATATGATGGCGGGTGGAGGTGCACAGCCTAATTTAAGTTCAAAAGCTGTTTGTGAGAAACTCCTCATCCCCCTCCCACCATTATCCGAGCAAGAGCGCATCGTTTCTATCCTTGACCGTTTCGACAAGCTTTGCCACGATATTCGTGAGGGACTGCCCGCAGAGATCGACCTCCGCCAAAAGCAATACGAACACTACCGCGACCGCCTGCTGACATTTAGGCAATTAGGCGAATAGGCGAGAGGCTAAAGGCTAAGAAATTGCGCAAAGCGCATCCCCTTGCCTCTACACCATACACTTTACACCATACACCAAAAAACATGACCCACTACGAAATCATCAGCAAGAACACCGATAGCACAGTAGTTGCCAAGTACGAGAGCGATGGCAAGCGTGCTAAGCAGTACGAGAGCGAAGCTGCCCTCGAACACGCATTCATTGAGCAACTCGAGAAACAAGCATACGAGTACATCACTATCCACTCAGAGAGTGAGATGGTCAATAACTTGCGCAAGCAACTCGAGCAACTCAACAAATATCAGTTTGCCGATGACGAGTGGAAGCGTTTCTTTGCGGAGATTGTTGCCAACCCCAACGAAGGCATTGCAGAGAAAAGCAATCGCATACAGAACGACCCCATTATTCCGTTCAAAACCAATGCGGGCAATACTATCAATATCGCCCTAATCAACAAAAAACATATTCACGAGAACCACCTCCAAGTGCTCAACCAATACGAGGAGGAAGGTGGAGCACACGCTACCCGCTACGATGTGACTATCCTGGTCAATGGTTTGCCGCTGGTGCATGTCGAACTCAAACGCCGAGGCGTGAACATCCGAGAGGCGTTTAACCAAATCAATCGCTACCAACGCGACTCCTTCTGGGCTGGTAGCGCACTCTACGAGTTTGTGCAGCTGTTCGTGATTAGCAACGGCACTATCACCAAGTATTATAGCAACACCACTCGCTTCAACCATGTCCGCGAGTTTGGCAAGATGCAGCGCAAGAACAAGAGCAAAACGAGCAACTCCTTCGAGTTTACTTCCTATTGGGCAGATGCGCAGAACAACACCATTCTCGACCTGATGGACTTCACACGCACTTTCTTTACCAAAGGTACGCTGCTCAATATCTTGACCAAGTATTGCATCTTCACTACCGAGAAACTGCTGCTCGTTATGCGACCTTATCAGATTGTGGCTACCGAGCGTATTCTCCAACGCATAGAGATTTCCCACAACCGCCGCACCTATGGTAAGATAGAAGGCGGTGGCTATATATGGCACACCACTGGTTCGGGCAAGACCCTCACCAGCTTCAAGACCGCACAACTGGCAACAGGATTGGACTATATCGACAAAGTGCTGTTTGTGGTGGACCGCAAAGACCTTGACTACCAAACCATGCGCGAGTATGACCGATTTGAGAAAGGGGCTGCCAACAGCAATACCTCTACCGCCATACTCACCAAGCAGATGGAGAAAGAGGATGCGCGTATCATCATCACAACCATCCAAAAACTCTCTATCTTTATCAAACGCAACCCACAGCATCCCGCTTTGCAAAAGCGTATCGTGCTCATCTTCGACGAGTGCCATCGCAGTCAGTTTGGCGAGTTGCATACCCTCATCACCAAGCATTTCAAGAAATACAATATCTTTGGTTTCACAGGTACGCCTATCTTTGCGCAGAACGCTGGCACATCGGGTGCGCTACGCACCACACAGCAGGCGTTTGGCGACCAACTGCATACCTATACCATCGTGGATGCCATCGGAGACCGCAATGTGCTGCCCTTCAAAGTGGATTATATCAAAACCATTGACAAAGAGCAGAACATCCTCGACAAACCTGTGCAAGACATCGACCGCGAAGCAGTCTATCTGGCACCCGAGCGTGTGAAGAATGTCACGAAATATATCCTTGACCATTTCGACCACAAGACCTATCGCGGTAGCAAGTCCTATGCGTATAGCAAGGTGATGAACATCAGCGAGGTAGTAAGTGACAAGGTGGAAGAGGTGAAAAAGAAAGTAGCTTTGCATGGTTTCAACTCTATTTTCTGCGTGACCAGTATCGAGGCAGCCAAATTGTATTACATGGAGTTCCAAAAGCAGATGGAGGCACTCACACCCGACCGCCGACTGAAGATAGCCCTTATTTATAGTTATGGCGCCAACGAGGAGGAGATAGAGGACGGACTCATCGACGAGAACAACGAGAACACCGACCGACTCGACCAACAGAGCCGCGAGTTCTTGGAGGCTGCCATTACGGATTACAACGCATATTTTGGTACGAGTTACGACACCTCCGCCGACAAATTCCAAAACTACTACAAGGATGTGTCTATGCGTATGAAGAACCGCGAACTGGATCTCCTTTTGGTAGTGAATATGTTCCTCACGGGCTTTGATGCTACCACGCTCAATACCCTTTGGGTGGACAAGAACCTACGCGTGCACGGATTGATTCAAGCGTTCTCACGTACCAACCGCATTCTCAATTCTGTGAAGCAGTATGGCAATATCGTATGCTTCCGCAACCTGCAAGCAGCCACCGAGGAAGCTATTGCCCTCTTTGGCGATAAAGATGCAGGCGGTATCTGTATTTTACGCAGTTTCTTGGAGTACTACCAGGGCTATACCGACCGCAAAGGACGCTACCACATGGGCTATAGCGAGATTGTAGAGCAATTGCAAAAGCAGTTCCCACTCAGCGAAATGCCTATCGTGAGCGAGGAACAACAAAAGCAGTTTATCAAACTCTTTGGCGATGTCTTGCGCTGCAAGAACCTGCTCTCTACTTTCGATGAGTTTGAGGGATTGGAGATACTATCCGAGTTTGATATGCAAGACTATACCAGTCACTACAACGACCTCTATGAGGAGTGGAAACTCAACCGCGAAGCATTGCCCAAAGAGAGCATTTTGGATGATATTGTCTTTGAGGTGGAGCTTATCAAGCAGATTGAAGTGAATATCGACTATATCCTATTGCTCGTGAAGAAATTCCACGATAGCCATTGCCAAGATAAAGAGATTCTCACTTCTATCCGCAAGGCGATGTCATCCAGTCTGGAGTTGCGTAGCAAACGAGAGTTGGTGGAGAACTTCATTCATACGCTGAACGATAGCGACGACGATGTTTATTTGCAATGGGTAGCCTTTGTGCAAGCGGAGCGCGAGAAACAACTCGTGCAATTGGTCAACGACGAACGCCTCAACGAGGAGAAGACGCGTGCGTTTATTGATAACGCTTTTGCTATTGGCGCACTCAAAACCTCTGGCACGGATATCGATGGCATCATGCCACCTATGTCTCGCTTCGGCGGCAGCAACCGCGAGGAAAAGAAGAAAACCCTCATCGAAAAACTCAAAGCCTTCTTCGAGCGCTTCCAAGGATTAGGTGGAGCGTAAAAAAATAATAAGATGGGATTTTTATCGAATATATTAAATCAAGTGACAAATCCAGTACAGTCACAGTTAGCATCAGTAGATGATGTGGTGATAGTTTTGCGTGATAAAATAACATTGCCATCCTCTATTCTTCGCTCAACTACTTATCAAGGCGAGTCGAAAGAAAAAAGAGTGCAGAATAATCTATTTGATCAGCTCAAGGGAATTTATAGTCAAAGCCATGTGAATACAGAGTTTTCTGTTGGAGGTCATTGGGGAATGAAATGTGATATAGACTTGTTCCACGGCAAAATAGGGATTGAATTGAAGGTAGCCGAGCAACTCAAAAGTGCTTCTAATGTAGAGCGCCTTATGGGACAAGTGGTGTACTATATGAAAAAGCAATATGGCAGCAATTTTATTGTCTTCGTTGCTGGAAAACCCAAAGAATACGACGCTTCAATGCAAGAAATCGAAGGTATCATCAATAGTCTAGGTGCGAGATTTATATACAAAGAAGTGATTAAATAAATGCCAAGAATACTCTATAAATATTTGGATATAGACGGAGCGAAGTGCATGATTGGAAACTCGAATCTCCAATTCACCAACGCTACGCGGTTGAATGACCCATTCGACTGCCATCCAAGTTTGATAGACCACGAGAAGAATATAGATGAAAATAGCCCATGGCCTAAAGAGTGGCTGATAGAGAAAG
>JAZQTO010000045.1:0-18150 GCA_045630805.1 Paludibacteraceae bacterium | reverse complement strand
GCTCCAAAGCAACAAGTTAAAACACAAAAAGCTGCCGCTTCGTCAGCACGCACAGGCGTCGGCTCTAAAAAAGGTTGATCCTTCAGGATATTATCAATATCATAGAATCTGTAGCTCCCTTGAGTTACCAAGAAGATTGGGATAATTCGGGACTGCAGGTGGGTGATCGCAATGCAGAAGTGAATGCGGCATTGTTGACGGTAGATGTAACAGAATCTGTCGTCGATGAAGCCATTGCTCTAGGTTGCGATTTGATTGTATCTCATCATCCCCTACTATTCCGCGGACTGAAACAAATAACCGGTTCTACCCCACAAGAGCGTTGTGTGTTGAAAGCTATTCAGCATAACATCGCCATCTACTCTGCCCACACATCCATGGACAGTTGGTTGCACGGCGTGAGCGGCAAAATGGCGGAGAAACTAGGGGTACAGGACTATCGCATCTTGGTTGAGAGCCAAGATAATGTAGGTTTGGGCGTTATAGGTCAATTGTCAGAGCCTATGAGTATGCAAGCATTTATGGCACATGTCGCTAAGGTGTTTGACATAGAAGGTGCTGGTTTGCGTTATGTCCATGGCAAAGGCGAGCAAGTGCAGAAGATTGCTATATGTGGCGGTGCAGGAGCGGATCTTGTGCTTGAAGCAATAGCACAAGGTGCAGATGCATATGTGTCGGCAGACTTCAAGTACCACGAGATGCAAGCAGTTGCAGGACAAATAGCGGTAGTGGATATGGATCATTGGGTAAGCGAGCACTACACACGCGAGATTTTTGAACAGTTGCTCTCTCCTTATATACATACGCGTGTGGCGAAGGAAGATAAGAGTCCGGTACGATATTGGAGATAGGCGATTGGCTATAGGACGCCCTACGGGCTATAGCGAGAGGCGAAAGGTTAAAGGCGAGTATATAAACTAAAACAACATATCATTATGGCAAAGAAAGAAGAACTAATCATGAGCGTAGAGGAGAAATTGCGCGCATTGTATGAATTGCAAACCGTTGACACCAAGATCGACGAGTTGCGTATCCTTGCTGGTGAGTTGCCACAAGAAGTAAAAGACATGAGCGATGAGGTAGAGGGTCTTAAGACTCGTCTTACTAACATCGAGAACAACATCAAAGAGTGCGAGACTGGTATCTCAGAGCACCGTGTTCGTATCGAGAACGCTAACGCAGCAATCTCTCGCTACAAAGAACAACAAAACAATGTTCGTAACAACCGCGAGTACGACAACCTCACAAAAGAGATTGAATACCAAGAGTTGGATATTGAGTCATCACAAAAGAAGATTGCTCGTTTGACTGCAGATTTGGAAGATCGTCAAGCAGAAAAAGCTAAGACTATTTCTGATATCGAGGATCGTACCGTAGATTTGAACCAAAAACGCAACGAGTTGGAGGCAATCTTGTCAGAGACCAAAGAGCAAACTGAGAAACTCATGCTCCGCGCTGCTGAATTGGAGAAAAACATTGAGGATCGCCTCGTAACAGCTTTCCACCGCATTCGCAAGAATGCCCACAACGGTTTGGCTGTAGTGAAAGTGGAGCGCGACAGTTGCGGCGGTTGCCACAGCAAGATCCCTGCACAACGCCAATTGGATATCCGTCTTCGCAAGAAAATCATCGTTTGCGAGTTGTGCGGACGTATCTTGGTTGACGCTGAGATCGACGCAAAGAAGAAGTAAGGTTATAGGCTATAGGTTATAGGCTATAGGCGAAGAGAAATAAGCAGCACCCGAAAGGATGCTGCTTATTTTATGATATAGAAATCAGAAATAGACGACTATCTTATTTTGAAAAGAGAGAAAGTGTTGACTATTATGCCTGTAAGCCTTCTTCTACTTTCTCACGGACATAAGCCATCGCCTCGTTGATATCAGCAAATTGTGATAGATCTATAGGCTCGCCAATATGAAGGGCGGTAGATGCCTTAGGATTAACGAATAGTTGGCGAGCAGGCATAGCATGATGGAAACCCTTGAGAGAAAGAGGTACAACAGGGAGATTTAAATCCATAGCAATCTTGAAGGCTCCTTGTTTAAAACGTCCCATTTCACCGGTCTTGGTACGTGTTCCTTCGGGGAAAATAACAGTAGAAATTCCATCTACCAATTCTCCTTTAATATGCTCCATACTTTGGAGAGCCGCACGAGGGTTGGAACGGTCCACAAAAATATGTCCCGCTACCTTACAAGCAGTACCCACGAAAGGCACCTTACGAATCTCCTTCTTCATCAACCACTTGAAGTTGTTTGGCAACCAGCCATAAACAGCAAAGACATCTAGAAAAGACTGGTGGTTGGCCACAAACACATAAGATTGTTTAGGATTAACATGCTCGCGACCCGTCACTTTGATAGGTACAAGCAAAAACCATAGCACACTTCTTGACCATAAAACTTGAATTGTACGAGGCGCCTTGCCATTTTTCCAAGGGAAACAGATGATGGTAAAAAGTGCAGTGAAAATAGTAGCAACAACCACTAATGGGAATCCAATCAAATATTGGTAAAGGATGTAAAGGATTTTCATGTTTTGAAAGTTTTAAAAGTTCTAAGCGCTCGCAAGCGAGCTGTTCTAAGGGTTTTAAGGGTTCTGGGTTAGAATTTGAGTTTGTGCATAAATCCGCGATAGAGCGCACAGATGCGGCGAATCTCCTCCCATGTCTCTTCAGGAAGTTTGGTTCCGACGATTTCTACGATACGTCCCGCAGCAATTGTGCCGATTTCACCACAACGACGAAGATCAAAACCATCGGATAGAGCATGAAGGAAACCACCTGCATAAAGGTCACCTGCACCTGTGGAATCGAGGCAGTTGGATGTGATAGCTCCAATGTGATGCAATTGCGTTCCTTGACGGACATATGAACCACGTTTGCCCACTTTAACGATAGCAATATCACATTGTTGTGCAAGATTTTCTACCGCTTCTTCAGGATTGAGATGAGTATAAGCGAATGATTCATCTTCGTTGGCAAAAACGATATCTACATATTTATATATAAGGTCTTTGAGGAATTGGTGATTTTCATTCACCACATTATAACTAGCAAGATCGAGAGACACTGTACATCCCTGCTCTTTGGCAGTACGGAGAACAGTCTCGATAAGTTCGTGATCTTGCACGAGATATCCCTCCACATGGCAAATATCATATCCTATAAAAGCTTCCTTGCAAATATCTTCGGCCTTCATATCCGCTGCAGCACCCAAATAGGTACAGAATGTGCGTTCGCCATCAGGAGTGATAAGCACAATGCAACATCCAGACATGAGTGAAGAAGTTAGGAGTTGGGGTTGGACATTGTTTTTGAGTAGGTCTTCGTGGTAAAAACGTCCTACCTCATCGTTGCCTATTTTGCCAATGAAAGAGGCTTTTCCGCCCAATTGTGCAACGGTTGCAACCGTATTGGAGGCACTACCGCCAGCTACAAGTTTCTTGCGGACAGATGCAAATTTGGTTTGCAATTGTTCGAATTGCTCAGCATTAATTAGATTCATACTTCCCTTAGGAAACCCAATCTCTCTAAGATCTCCTTCCGAGATTTGGAGGAGAATGTCGGTTAATGCATTGCCTAAACCTAGAATTTTCTTCATTTTGTATGTTTTTTAGAGTAAAATATGCTTTTTTAGTGTGTAAAATCAAAAAAGTTTGCAAAGATAGTAATTTTTTTTCAAAAAAACTTGCTCATATAAAAAAAAAGTAGTAATTTTGCACCCGATTTCGGAAATGACATATGTTTCGGGGTCGAAAAATACTGCTTCCTTAGCTCAGTCGGTTAGAGCATCTGACTGTTAATCAGGGGGTCCAAGGTTCAAGTCCTTGAGGGAGCGCGAGTGTGATGGTTAAACGACCATCACACTTTTTTATTTTCTGCTAATAGGTAGCACAATCACATAGTAATCTCATAGTAATCACATAGTATAAACCCGTCATGAACCCGTGATGAACCCGTGATTGACAGTTAGTAGTTAATGGTTAATATCTTTCATAGATAGATAAAATCTATCTTTTTTCAAAAAAATCAGTTTTTGTTTGTATATATGCATTATTTTTAGTATCTTTGCACCAAATTTGGATTTTTGTATATAACAATAGAAAAAAATATAAGAAATGGGACTATTTTCGTTTACACAAGAGATTGCTATTGACTTAGGTACTGCCAATACCATCATCATTTGTGATGATAAGGTGGTAGTAGATGAGCCATCCGTAGTAGCAATCAGTAGCACCGACCGAAAGATGGTGGCTGTAGGTCGCAAGGCACAGCAGATGATTGGTAAGGGTGGAACTTTGATTCACACGGTTCGTCCATTGCGTGATGGTGTGATAGCCGACTTCTATGCTTGCGAGATGATGATTCGTGGTATGATCAAGATGATTCCAAAGCAGAATCGTTTGTTCAGTCCAAATATCCGAATGGTGGTTTGTATCCCTTCAGGTAGTACCGAGGTGGAGATTCGTGCGGTACGCGATAGTTCGGAGCACGCAGGTGGTAGAGATGTCTATATGATCTACGAGCCAATGGCAGCAGCTATCGGTATGGGTATCGACGTAGAGAGCCCAGAAGGCTGTATGGTGGTAGATATAGGTGGTGGTACTACTGAGATTGCGGTAATTTCTCTCGGTGGAATCGTGGCAAATAAGTCCATTAAGGTAGCGGGTGATGACTTGAACGCAGATATTGTGGATTATATGGGTCGTATGCACAACCTACGTATTGATGAGCCTACCGCAGAGCGTATCAAAATGCAAGTGGGTTCAGCTTTGCCAGAGTTGGAGGATGCACCTGAAGATTATATGGTAATCGGTCCTAACAAAGTGACTGCCCTGCCAATGCAAGTGCCTATTAGCTACCAAGAGATAGCACACTGCTTGGAGAAGAGTATTGCTAAGATCGAAACAGCTATTCTTCAAGCCTTGGAGGCTACTCCACCTGAGTTGTACGCCGACATTGTGAAACGCGGAATCTACCTGACTGGTGGTGGCGCACAATTGCACGGATTGAGCAAACGATTAACCGATAAGATAACCATCCCATTCCATGTGGCAGAAGATCCATTGCATGCGGTTGCTCGTGGAACAGGAGTAGCATTGAAGAATGTAAACAACTTTGGATTCTTGATACGATAAATGCGAAATCTTATAGATTTTCTCATACGCTATAGCAACTTCCTAATATTTATGATATTGGAAGTTGTTGCGTTTATACTGATAGGCACCACACACGAATATCAGCAAAGTAGCGTGTGGTCTAGCACCAATCGTATCGTGGCTAGCACCAATCGTATTCGTAGTTCTATAAACGGGTATTTTCATTTGCGTGAAGATAACACACTATTATCCGAAGAAAATGCACTACTCAAGTCCCAACTAATGGAACTACAAAATAAGATTGAGCCCACAGTTGAACGCGATAGTCAATATATCTATACCCATTTAGATTGGGAGTATATCCCTGCTAAAGTAATAGATATCACTACGCACAAACAACATAATTATCTCACACTCAACAAAGGCTCACGAGATGGTATAGAGAAAGATATGGGTGTGGTATGCGCAGAAGGGCTAGTGGGTATAGTGAGCGCCGTTGCGGAGAAATACTCGTTGGTGGTACCCATCATTCATACTAATATCAGTATTAGTACCCGACTAAAAAGTTGCGGTCAGATAGGTGGAACCCAATGGGATGGACGAGACCATCAATATGTTCATCTCACCGAGATTGCACGACATATATCCATTAATACGAATGATACCGTCGTGACTAGTGGATTGACATCCGTATTTCCAGAGGGTATCTTGATCGGTGTGATTGATGATATCGAATTAAATCCAGGTGATAACTACCACTCTGCGACAATCCAATTGAGCACCAACTACCGAGCATTGAAGTACGTTCAAGTGCTTCGTAATAGAAACAAAGAACAAGATCATAGCTATCATGGAATGGATTAAATATATATTAAAAGCTATTATCATCCTTGTACTCCAAGTGCTCATATTTGATCGATTGCATATACAAGTATGGGGCTACCCTATGGTATATGTACTCTTGTTGCTAATACTACCTACACAGCTTCCAAGATGGGTAGAAATGTTGATAGGTATGATAGTTGGACTCATTATGGATGTGTGCAACAACTCCTTAGGTGTACACATGGCAGCATGCGTGGCAATAAGTTTTTGGAGACCTATACTACTCAAAAAATCCTCCCAAGATATAGAGCGTATCAAAGGCGAAATAAGTAGTCTGAACATAGGTATGATAGAATATATGAAGTGCGCATTAATCTTGGTGATGACCCATCACTTTATGGTATTTATGCTAGAAGCATGGAGCTTACACAACTGGTGGATGATTATCCTACAAACATTACTAAGTAGTATATTAACATTACTTGCCATTTTTGGATACGAAATTATAAGGCGTTAGGATGATTAATGATCAGTTTTATAATCGTAGATATGTATTAGCAGGAATCGCAATACTCGTTGTGGCGGTGTATATCATACGCCTATTTTCTCTGCAAATCATTGATCAATCGACACAAGAGAAAGCTGAAAATAATGCCCAGTTACGACAAACTATCTACCCTTCTCGCGGGCTGATCTATGACCGCAATGGAGAACTACTAGTAGCCAACCAGCCTATATACGAGGTAACAATGATTGTCAGAGAGATGAAGAAAAACTACTTTGACACCATTGGTTTTTGTCAAGCATTACGAATCGATTCTACCGAGTTTGCTACCCGCATGCAAAACATGACCAATACGCGTAAGAATCGAGGATATTCACCCTACTCACCACAGATATTTATACAAAACCTTAAGCAAGAGGAGATAGCACATCTCCAACAAGAGAAATATAAATATCCGGGTATCGATATTCGTATCCGCACCCTACGCGACTACACCTACCCAATTGCGTCGCATATTCTCGGCAATGTGGGAGAAGTGAATAATAACGATATCAATAAGGACCGATATTATTCCGTAGGAGATTACTCTGGTCGCGATGGAATCGAACGAACTTACGAAAAACAACTTCGTGGAGAAAAGGGCGTGGAGATCCTAATGCGCGATGCACGTGGACGCATACAAGGCAAATACCAAGACGGAGCCATGGATCGTCCTGCTCAAACAGGTACCGATTTGCATTTGAGTATAGACCGTGCCACACAAGCCATTGCCGAAGAACTGATGCAGGGTAAAATAGGCAGTGTGGTGGCTATTGAACCTAAGACGGGTGAAATATTGTCTATGGTAAGTGCACCATATTGGGATCCTGGAAAACTAGTAGGCAAAGAACGCTCTGCTAACTACAAAGAACTGCTCAATGACCCACACAAGCCCCTGATGAATCGAGCAACACAAGCTCAATACTCACCAGGTTCGACCTTCAAGATACTGCAAGCCTTGATTGCCTTGCAGGAGGGAGTAATCAGCCCGCATACGCAATATGCATGCAATGGACCAGGATCTAGTCCTATTAAATGTACGCACGATCATGGTAGCCCTGTGCAACTAGAAGAAGCTATTGAGCAGAGTTGTAACCCATATTTCTGGGCACTCTATCGTGATTTTCTACAACGTGATGGCTATCAAGATGGACATATTGCATTCAAAAAACACTACGAAGATTGGAGAAACATTGTGGCTAGTTTTGGTTTAGGGGCACGATTTGATAACACAGACATCCGTGAGCAAGCCAAGGGATATTTGCCTACAACGGCTTTCTACAATAAGATTTATGGCAACAAAGGATGGAAAGCAATTACTATTCGTTCGCTATCCATCGGACAGGGTGAGATATTGGTAACTCCTCTTCAACTGGCTAATCAAGCGGCTGCTATAGCTAATAAAGGATATTATATCACTCCTCATTTCAACAGAAATGATTCGATGAAAGCGGATATACATACTACTTTGGTTAAGGAGAAACATTTTGACGTGGTTCATCGTGGTATGGCACGCGTGATGAGCGAAGGTACAGGACGTTGGTATAACATACCAGAGCTGCAAATTTGTGGCAAGACAGGTACGGTACAAAATCCGCATGGAGAGGATCATGCCTTGTTTATAGGATTTGCCCCTATGGATAATCCACAAATAGCTGTGGCTGTAGCCGTGGAGAATGCTGGATTTGGCGCAACATGGGCATGTCCGATAGCTACACTTATCATAGAGCAGTATTTGACCGGTAAAATCGAACGAAAAGCGCTCTTAGAACGCATGAAAAATGCTAATTTGATAGATAATCAATGAGACAGAACAGAAGTATCATATCGGGTTTAGACTGGTGGACAATCTTATTGTTCTTTGTCATTGCGCTCTTCGGATGGCTGAATATCTATGGTTCAAGTTATTCGTTTGACCAAACAAGCATTTGGGACTTCTCCAACCGTGCAGGTAAACAACTCGTATGGATTGCCACAGCGGTTGTGCTGGGAAGTATCATTCTCATGATAGAAGAAAAAGCATACGATGTGTTAGGATACGTGTTCTATGGGGCAATGATTCTATTATTGATCATAACGCCTATTTTTGCACGAGATATCAAGGGTTCTTTATCCTGGCTCACGATTGGTCCTATTAGCTTGCAACCTGCGGAGTTTGCCAAGTGTTTCACAGCGATTGCTATTGCCAAATTCATGGGACAGTATGGTTATAAAGTGCGAGATTTGCGAGATTTGATCATACCATTTGCCCTGATTGGAGTTCCGATACTCATTATTATGATTGCTCAACGAGAGACTGGTTCTGCGTTGGTATTTTTGTCCTTTCTGTTAGTGTTTTATCGTCAAGGAATGACAGGTTATGTATTGGGATGGGGCGTGGCAAGTATTGTGCTGTTTATATTGGTGATTCGATTTGGTGAAGTAGCCTTGCCGATAGGAGTAGGCAATGTGGGTAGTCTAGTTAGTACATTGCTTATACATGCTACCGCCATAGGCGTATTAATTGCGAAAGAGAAAGATTTTCGCTCACTTGTTATCATTTCACTAGGAGTTCTAGCATGCTATGGAATAGGACTACTTTTGAATATATGGATACAAATTAACTTTAACTATATCGGTATAGCAAGTTTAGCGCTAACAGCTATCTACTTGCTCGTTCAAAGTATAAAAAACCGCAAATTATCCTATGGTTGGATCGCGGGATTTGTACTATTCTCTGCAGTTCTTTGCCAAGGATGTGACTACGCTTTTCATAACATCTTGCAACGCCACCAACGGGTGCGTATCGAAGTATTGCTAGGCATGAAAGATGATCCTCATGGAGCAGGCTATAACGTAAATCAATCCTTGATTGCTATTGGGTCAGGACAATTCTCTGGAAAGGGTTTTTTGCAAGGGACACAGACAAAATTAAAGTTTGTACCCGAACAAGATACCGACTTTATCTTCTGTACCGTAGGTGAGGAATGGGGATTTGTAGGTTCGGCTGGACTATTATTGCTTTATTTAATCTTGATACTTCGAATTATTCATATAGCAGAACGCCAACGCGATGAATTCAGCAGAATCTTCGCATATTCTGTAGCAAGTATATTATTGTTCCATGTGACAATCAATATAGGTATGGTATTGGGATTGTTACCTGTGATAGGTATTCCATTGCCGTTCTTCAGTTATGGTGGGTCTTCGCTGTGGGGCTTTACGATATTGCTAGCGATTATGCTAAGACTAGATGCGGCACGTGTGAATAAAATGCAAGGATAGATGGCAGAGCATAATATCATAGGACAAAAAGGCGAGGAGATTGCTTGCGAAACCATGCGCAAGAAGGGATTTCGTGTGGTAAATACCAACTGGAAGTTTGGGCATCTTGAGATGGATGTGATAGCTGTGAGTAAGAAGGAGATTGCTTTTGTGGAAGTAAAGACACGCACAAGTTCTTTCGGAGGAAAACGACCAGAGGAGTATGTGGATGAATTGAAAAGACGAAGGATGGCTGCAGCGGCAAATGCGTATATCAAATTTCATAAGATAGAGTTAGTTCCGCGATTTGATATTGTCGGTATTACGATGGATCCTAATACATATGAAGTAAAGGAATTGACACATTTAGAGGATGCATTTTTGCCTCCACAACGTACGATTGGCAAGAGCAGTTTTAGCGGACAAGGCAGATGGAAGCATAGAAATAGAGTAATTGGTAGATAAGTTATTGATTATATGGAATTTAAGTATGATATTATTGTGGTAGGTGCAGGACATGCTGGTTGTGAGGCAGCCAGTGCCGCTGCTCGTATGGGTAGCAAGACATTGCTCATCACAATGGATATGAATAAGATCGGTCAAATGAGTTGTAATCCTGCTGTCGGAGGAATAGCTAAAGGTCAGATAGTCAGAGAGATAGATGCAATGGGTGGACAAATGGGTATTGTGACAGATAGAAGTGCTATTCAGTTTCGTATGCTCAATCGCAGCAAGGGTCCTGCTATGTGGAGTCCTCGTAGCCAAAGCGATAGAAAGTGCTTTATTGAGGAGTGGGTGAAGATACTGACTACGACTCCAAACTTGGATATTTGGCAAGATACCGTGATGGAATTGATAGTGAAAGATGGTCAAGTATGCGGAGTAAAGACATTGTTGGGCGTGGAGATGCAAGCAAAGGCGGTTATATTGACCAATGGTACATTCTTGAACGGTCTATTGCACTTTGGTAAGACACAGATTGAGGGTGGTCGTATATCCGAGCCAAGTAGTTTTGGTATTACTGAGCAGTTACGCCAATTGGGTTTTGCTACGGACAGAATGAAGACCGGAACGCCAGCTCGTGTGGATAAGAGAAGTATTGATTTCTCTCAATTGATAGAGCAGCTGGGTGATGAGGATAATCATCAGTTCTCGTATTTGGATACGGTACAGCGACAACTAAAGCAAATGAGTTGCTGGATTACTTATACCAACCAAGAGACGCATGAAGTATTGCGTAGTGGATTGGCAGATTCGCCATTATACAATGGACAGATTCAGAGTATCGGTCCAAGATACTGCCCCAGTATTGAGACGAAGATTGTGACTTTTGCCGATAAGGACATGCACCAATTGTTCTTAGAGCCAGAAGGTGTGGACTCAAATGAGTATTATATCAATGGTTTTTCTTCATCCCTACCTTGGCAAATACAATGGCAAGCATTGAAGACTGTGAAGGGTTTAGAGAACATTGTTCTCTACCGTCCTGGATATGCAATAGAATATGACTTCTTTGACCCTACCCAACTGCTGCACACATTGGAGACAAAGAAGGTGAAGAATCTCTTCTTTGCAGGACAGATTAATGGTACTACGGGCTATGAGGAGGCAGCAGGACAAGGATTGGTAGCAGGTATCAATGCACATCAGAATATCACAGGTGGAGCGCCATTTACACTGGCAAGAGACGAGAGTTATATAGGTGTGTTGATTGATGATTTGGTAAATAAGGGTGTGGATGAGCCATATAGAATGTTTACCTCAAGGGCGGAATATCGCATTTTGCTTCGCCAAGATAATGCCGATGCTCGACTGACAGAGCGCAGTTATGAATTGGGATTGGCAGATGACTATCGTTTGTCGCTACTCAAGAGCAAACAAGAGGGCGAGCAAGCATTGACAGAAATGCTGCGTACAACATCTGTAAAAGCCAAAGATATTAATGCCTATTTGAATCAGATGGGTTATGGTGATCTGCAACAGACATGTAAGTTGATTGATATTGTAGCTCGTCCTAATGTAACGATTATGGGATTGGCAGAAGCATTGCCTGAGTTGAAAGAGAAGATAGTAGTGCTCGGAGCAAGACAAGAGGAGATTGTAGAAAGTACTGAGATTAATATCAAATATAAGGGATATATAGAGCGTGAGAAGCTGGCAGCAGACAAACTGAGAAGACTGGACAACATCCGATTACCAAAGGATTTTGACTACAATAGCGTACAGTCCCTCAGTACAGAAGCCAGACAAAAACTAATCCGTATTCAGCCTAATACAATTGGAGAAGCGAGCAGAATACCTGGCGTAAGCCCTAATGATGTAAGCGTATTGCTGGTGTTGATGGGAAGATAATGGTTTAGTGTTTAGAGTTTAGTGTTTAGTGAATTGTTTCACGTGGAACATAAGACATTTTTGCTAAATATAGTAAGATAATTAATAATAAATAAAAGATATGAAACACGAAGAAGTGCTCGCGGCTATTCGCGATGTAAAGGATTTTCCTGTACCAGGAATTATTTTTAAAGACATTACTACCGTATTGAGTAATCCAGAGTATTTGAAATGGATGAAAGATGAGATTGTGAATTTGTATCGTGCTTATGGCATCACAAAAGTAGTTGGTATTGAATCAAGAGGATTTATACTAGGTCCAGCTGTAGCAATGGTTTTAGGAGCTGGATTTGTGCCTGTTCGTAAGCCTGGTAAGTTGCCTGCAGAAACTATTGAGGTAAGCTATGCAAAAGAGTATGGTGTAGATACTATACAGATTCACGCAGATGCATTGAATGAGGATGATGTGGTGCTTTTGCATGATGATTTGTTGGCTACGGGTGGCTCAATGGCAGCTGCATTGGAATTGGTAAGAAAATTCAATGTAAAGAAGGTGTATATCAACTTTATTATTGAGTTGGACTTCTTGAATGGTCGTAAGGCTATTGGCGATGATGTAGAGATTAGTAGCTTGCTGAGCTGCTAAGCTTTGAGTAAGGAGTAAAGAATAAGGAGCAAAGACAAGTTAGTGGTGAATGATTAAGCACTATTAATTTGTAATTTGCTCCGATTTTATCGGAATATATGTCTAAAAATCCACATATACAAGAGATACTTCGGCGATTGCCTGAAGAGCCAGGAGTGTACCAATACTTTAATGAAGTAGGGGAAGTGATATATGTGGGTAAGGCAAAGAATCTGAAACGTAGGGTAAGTAGTTATTTTCATAAAGAGCAGGATCGCTACAAGACCAAATTACTGGTTAAAAGCATAGCTGATATTAAATATGTGGTGGTAAATAGCGAGCAGGATGCGTTTTTGCTCGAAAATAACCTTATTAAGCAGTATCAACCCCACTACAATATCCTATTGAAGGACGGAAAAAGTTATCCCAGTATATGTATTACACGAGAAGAATATCCTAGGATATTTAAGACAAGGAAGATTATTAAGGGCATAGGAGATTACTATGGCCCTTATACTTTTGGATATACTTTGGACTTGGTTTTAGAGCTAATTCACAAGCTCTACCCTATTCGTACATGCGCTATGCAAATGAACAAAAGTAGCGTTGAAATGGGGAAATATCGCGTGTGCTTGAAGTATCATTTGGGTAATTGCTGCGGTATTTGTGAGGGAAAAGTAAGCAGAGAGAAGTATCTGGAATATATAGATGCTGCTCGTAAGATTATTAAGGGTGATGCGCAAGAAATCAGCAAGCAGATAGAGGCAGAGATGTTGCAAGCTGCTATGGGAATGCGGTACGAGGAGGCAGGGCGACTGAAAGAAAAGCTCGAATTGATCGAGAATTTCAAGAGTAAAACAGTTATTACGAACTCGCATGCAGGCGATGTCGATGTATTCGGATACGATGAAATGGGGCAAAATGTGTATATCAGTATGCTGCATGTGCATAGGGGAAGTATTGTACAGGGACAGACAATTGAGTACAAGAAGCAATTGGATGAGACTAGAGAGGAAATATTGGCGATGGGTATTTACGAATTGCGAGAGCAGTTGGGAAGTACAACAAAAGAGGTGATTGTTCCGTTTATTCCGGAGATAATTGATGAAAATCTGCATGTGAATATCGCTTTGGGAGGCGATAAAAAGAAACTGCTGGATTTGGCGATGCAGAATGTGCAGCAGTATAAGAAAGACCGAATTCATCAGGAAGATAAGCTAAATCCAGACCAACGGGCTGCCCGAATTTTGGGAGGGTTGCAGAATCTGTTAGGCTTGCCTACCCTACCCATGTGGATAGATAGTTTTGATAACTCGAATACGCAAGGTAGTAATGCGGTGGCAGGTTGTGTGGTATTTAAGAAAGGTAGAGCATGCAAGAGTGAGTATAAGAAATTTGAGATAAAGACGGTAGTAGGTTCCGATGACTACGCAAGTATGAGAGAGGTAGTCAGGAGACGATATAGCCGATTGGTGGAGGAAGGAAGTGCCCTACCCGATTTGATTATTGCCGATGGTGGATTGGGACAGATGAGTGCCATTAAGGAGGTAGTGTATGGAGAGTTGGGATTGGATATACCGGTGGCTGGATTGAAGAAGGATAACAAGCATAGGACGAATACCCTACTCTATGGTGACCCTGTTCAGGAGTTTGGTATGAAAGTGACGGACGAGATCTTCCGACTGATGGTGGAGATACAGGATGAGGTGCACAGATTTGCTATCAGTTACCACAAAAAGAAGCGAAGTAAGGCTCAAACAAAGAGCGAACTCGATGATATTCAGGGAGTTGGAATGGTTACAAAGCAAAAGATACTGCAACGCTTTGGCTCCGTGGCGCGTGCTAGAAGCGCGAAATTGGAAGAATGGATTGATTTGCTCGGAAGTCACTCAGGGACAAAGCTTTACGAACATTTTAATGGCAAAATAACGCCCTGAGAATTGAATATTTTTAAGGAGCGCGGAACAATACACAGGCAAAATGATGTGTTTTTGAGGAAAATTTTGCTCCTACTCGCTGCGCTAACTACAAACACAGCTAAACAAGAAATTATTTAAATCCAACAACATCAACAACATTTTCTTGTCAACAACATTGCGCCTCAATCAACTCCCTGAGGCGCTCATGGTGAATTTAACATTTAGATAAATAATGAAACCATTCTTAAAAAATTAACCGTCGTTTGTAATATTTTCTTTTTCTCATTTGTCTAATGGGTGTAGTCGCAGAGAAGCGACCTGAAAACGATTTGTTAAACTTACTAAATTTTATTTTATGGGAGAATTTATGCATGGGTTAGTTCCTATTATTGGAGTGTTGTTACTTTTTGGTGGAATACCTGCCATTATTTTGACGGGTGTGATTATGTATCTCAAAAACCGCCGTCACAAAGTGGAGGAGCACAGTAAACTCATCTCTCAAATGATTGAGAAGAGTGAAGGTGCAAACATTGACTTCAAAGCAATGGCTGAGATGTTGAATGAATCTGATAGCAAGAAGAAGACCACCAAGATGGCAGTGTTGAAACACTTGGAGTATGGTGCACTTTGCTCGTTGGTAGGATTATTTGTACTCCTTTATGGTTTGTTCATCAACCCAATTGACAAGGCGGTTATTATTGGCGGTTTGCTCCTAACTATTGGTGTGGCATTCTTGATTATGTTCTTTGTGTCAAAGAATTATCTCAAGAAGGAGATTGAGAAAGAAGAAAAAGCACTTGCTGAAAAAGAGTAAACTGCGTTTATCTGTCTGACTTATTTTTCAAAATCACTTGTTTTTCATCAATTTATGGATAAGCAGCAGTTTATTTCCGCCATTGGCGGCTTGCAGGAATCCCTTCGGCGGTTCCTGCTTGTACTGACTCATGGAGATGAAGAACTGGCTAATGATCTGGCGCAAGAAGCCATACTGAAGGCATATTTGCATTGTGCTACCTTTGAGCACAAATCGGCTTTGCAGACATGGGTGTTTCGCATAGCGTACAATGAATACCTTAACGAGCAGAATAAGTACTGGAATACCCATCGCGTGGCAGTAGAAAACTACGAGAGTGTTGATACGGAAGTAGCGAGTGAACAGACTGATTCAGCTTTTCGCTATGAGCCATTGTATCAGGCGATTGACCAATTGCCGAAGCAAGAGAAGGCTGTGGTGATACTATATTATTTAGAAGAAAAAAGTATTCGAGAAATAAGCAAGATCACTGAAATATCGGAAGGCAATATTGCGGTGATGTTGTTTCGAGCCAGGAAGAAGTTGAAAACTATGTTGAGTTAAGAATAAGGAACAAGGAGCCAAGACTAATATGATAACCAATAATACAATAAAAAAGCATTTGCGTGCAAGTGCTCCGCAAGTAAAAGATAATGAGGCGTTTATGGCGGATACAATTCGTCAGATTGATCTTATGCCATCGCCCAGTAGCGAGTTGCAAGAGAGTTTGCGTAGGTACACGATGTTGGAGCGGTTGGCCATGCGAATGGATGCTGCTCGTTGGTTACTGGTTGGAGGGACAGGAAGTGTGGCTGTTGGATATGTGGTTTTTAGCCATTTAGAGGCGATTCTGAGTGCTATTTCGGTATTGATGGTGGTGTAACACTACCCTTGCGCAAAGGTAGCGCAAGGGTAGCGAAATGGTAATAGGATAATACTCGGAGATTGGTATTAGAAATTGTTGAGTGATTGTCCCATGGTGTTGTATATCTTGCCGTCGCGGAGGATGATAATTTGGCCATTATGGAAAACTTTTTGGCTATTAGGCGATGAGGTGATAGGGCTATTAGGCAAGGCGGTATCGTCTTTTGGGAAGCGGACTGCTACATCGTCATAGGCGAAATAGGCAGGTGCATTGAGTCCCCATTGACCATATAAGTCGTTAGTACCAACGATATTGAACGCTACAGCATTCACCTCGCCTAAGACTGATAAATCCCATTTCTTCCATACCGTCACAAGGCTATCTTTCCCATTATAGAGGACAAAAGTGGTACGACTGATCTCGTGACCGTTGGCGTCTTGTCCGATAGCTACGATGTGAAATGTGGTGGTGTCGGTAGCAGGTGGATTATAGCCATCGCCGTACACTAAAGAGTTAAGTACATAGCAGGTGTTGGTGACATACATATGGTCAATCACGCGAGCTTTGCCGTCGGCAAAGGCGATAGTCTGCATTGTGGTATAGTCTGCATTGTAATCATCTACATGACCGTTATGTACGCAAAAGTTCTTAGAGGCATTATTTCCACCTTGAAGAGTAGCGAATTGGAGTTCGTACCAAGCGGTGTTGGCAGGTAGATCATTGTTGCTGAAGCCAGAGTTGATAAAGTTGGAGATGGCATGTCCACCATTCCAATAAGGTGCTGTAAAACTGTGGGTTAGCAGGGTGTTTTGAGCATCGTACCATGTGTAAATGCCGCTTGTGGTGTAGGTGAGGGAGCCATTGTACTGAGCATCATCCACGAGATCCGACCAGGTGGAGATGGTCTTGTTGGCATAGTCGAGGGTGTAGGGCGTGAAGTTCGCATCTGCGTCCTCAAATGTTAGGGTTCGTAACTCGTAGTCCTGTGCGAGTGCTACATTAACAAGGCATAAAGCCGCAAGAAAAATAGATTTCTTCATGTTGGTTTGTTGTTTAAAGGGTTAATATTATTTGCTCGTTTCTCTCGCTGAGGCTATCAGAGCACCCCAAAAATCAGCAGATTTTTCGGGGACCCCCGCTGGCTATCAGGCGAGAGGCGAAAGGCAATGTATTAACCACACCTCCCTGACCATCTACTTCGGATTTTCCCAAATGCGAAGTAACATGGCAGGTTGATGGTCAGGGGTGTGTGGATAGGCGTTTTGACTCCCGAGAAACACACTGACCATCGGATACAACAAACGGGTACTTGATATATCTATCAAATACCTATACGCATATGTGCGTACCGTAAATAATATTGAAAACCTTTGCGTCATGTCGTTGGCTCGATTCCCCGAGAGCGTTCAACTTCACCAACTCCTCGTTGGTGGCACGCAGCAGGTCTTCTGACTTATCGCTCCTTTTGTTCAGCCTTCCCAGTTCGCTAAGAACCAGTGACTTATAAGAATTTGAACATCGGATTGCGAATCACAGCAGCGGGACTGTGCAGGACTCTCACCTGCTTCCCTTACACTGAATGCGGTGCAAAGGTAGTGTATTTTTGTGATATGTGCAAGAGAAATCGCATTTTTGTGCGATTTTTTTAGTGTAGGGTGAGAGTGTAGAGTGTAAAGGCGGGGAGGATTTGCCAGACCTCTGGCAAAAGCAAAACTGGTGGCGGATTAAGCTCGGCGAACTACCGCAAGTGCACCCCATAACGCGAGCGTTATCGGGGACCCAGCCGAGAACTAGACAGGTGGCGGGAGAGGTAGTAGCACTAGGAGTACTAGCCGCACTAGAGGCTCGAATGAGATTCGAGGGGAAGGGGAGTCGGATCGTAGCCATGTCGTTCTGTGAGCC
>JAZQTO010000044.1:0-4154 GCA_045630805.1 Paludibacteraceae bacterium | reverse complement strand
TTTCATATCTTATATTTTTTACTTATATCTAAATACGATTCTTCCTTTAGATAAGTCATAAGGAGACATCTCTACTCTTACCTTATCGCCGGGTAAAATTTTAATGTAATGCATTCTCATCTTTCCAGAGATATGTGCAGTTATTTCGTGCCCATTCTCCAATTCCACGCGAATCATTGCATTAGACAATGCTTCCACGATTACTCCAGCTTGCTCTATAGCTGATTGCTTTGCCATATTAAATTGCTTTATTACCTAATACTTCTTCAATATATTCAAACGATGATAAAATATCCGCCTTTCCAATTCCTATAGCAACTGTATGCTCAAAATGGGCAGCACATTTTCTATCTTTAGTACGAACAGTCCAACCATCACGCTCCATTACAATTTGGCGCATACCTAAAGTTATCATAGGTTCGATAGCAAGACACATACCTTTTTTCAATAAAGAACCACTACCTCTCTTACCATAGTTAGGAACTTGTGGTTCCTCATGCATTTCCTTACCAATGCCATGACCAACAAATTCTTTTACCACACCATAAGAATTTGACTCACAATAATTCTGAATCGCATAGCCAATATCGCCTAACCTTTTACCATGAACAGCATTCTCAATACCTAGATATAAAGCCTCTTTGGTTGTCTTCAACAACTTAATGATTTCAGGGTCAACTTCACCTACACAAAATGTATAAGCTGAATCTCCACAAAAACCATTCATAAAAGTACCACAATCGATAGATACCACATCACCATCTTTCAATGGAATATCATTCGGAATACCATGAACCACCTGTTCATTTACAGAGGTACACAATGTACATGGATATGGACTTCCATAAGGATTGGGAAAACCTTTGAAGGTCGGAATAGCTCCATGGTCTCTGATAAACTCTTCAGCAACCTTATCCAATTCCTTGGTAGTCACACCCGGTTTTATCAATTTGGCTAATTCCGCCAGAGTCTTACTTACAAGTAAGTTACTCTGACGCAATAGCTCTATTTCATCATCTGTCTTAAGAAATATCATCTCAGACTAATTAATATGCGGCAACATTACGTCCCTTAATTCTACCTGAGCTCAACAAACCATCATAATGACGCATCAACAAATGACTTTCAACTTGCTGGAGTGTATCCAAAACAACACCAACAAGAATCAACAATGATGTTCCACCAAAGAATTGAGCAAACTCAGCTTGAACGCCAAACAAACCAGCAAATGCCGGCAAAATGGCAACAATCGCCAAGAAAATTGATCCAGGAAGAGTAATGCGAGACATAATAGTATCAATATACTCAGCTGTATTTTTACCTGGTTTTATACCTGGGATAAAACCATTGTTTCTCTTCATATCTTCAGCCATTTGTGTTGGATTGATAGTGATTGCTGTATAGAAATAAGTAAACAACACAATCATCAACGCAAATACCAAATTATATCCAAAGCTAGTATGATCAACGAAAGCACGAACAATACCACTAGCACTTGCAGCATCAGAAAAACCTACCAATGTAATAGGGATAAACATGATTGCCTGTGCAAAAATAATTGGCATTACATTAGCTGCATTAACCTTTAAAGGAATGTACTGTCTTGCACCACCATATTGCTTATTGCCTACAATACGCTTTGCATATTGTACAGGTACCTTACGGACACCACGTACCAACATGATAGCAAAAGCAATTACAAACAACAAGAATACAATTTCAATCAAGAACATTACAATACCACCAGCTCCTGGAGAAGAAAGTCTAGATACAACTTCTTGGAATAATGACTGAGGCAAACGAGCAATAATACCAATCAAGATAATGAAAGAAATACCATTACCGATACCCTTGTCAGTGATTCTTTCACCCAACCACAAAATAAACATACTACCTGCAGCAAGGATGATAGTAGAAGTAATAATAAAGGATGTCCAATCTAATGAAGCATTAAGTGACGGACCAGCCTGCATCTTCAAGTTCATCAAATAAGAAGGAGCTTGAACAATTAGGATAGCAATGGTCAATATACGAGTATATTGATTGATCTTACGTCTTCCACTTTCACCTTCACGTTGGATTTTCTGAAAGTATGGTACTGCAATCGCTAAAAGTTGAATAACAATTGATGCCGAGATATACGGCATAATCCCTAACGCGAAAATAGACGCATTAGAGAAAGCTCCACCTGAGAACATGTTCAACAACGCCAACAAACCTTCACTTGTCTGTTGGTGCAACTGAGTCAACATTGCCGGATTAATACCTGGTAGAACCACATATGATCCAAACCGATAAATTGCAACAAATAATATAGTAATGAGGATCCTTTGTCTCAGATCCTCAATTTTCCATATATTTTTCAATGTTTCAATAGATTTTCTCATTGAATCAGAGTTTTACAGCATTACCACCTACAGCTTCGATTGCAGCTACTGCACTCTTTGAGAAAGCATTAGCTTCCACATCAAGCTTAGTAGTCAAGCTACCGTTACCGAGTACCTTAACCAACTGGTTAGAAGAAACATAACCAGCTTCAATAAAGTCATTCATACCAACCTTAGTCAAGTTCTTAGCTTCAGCAAGAGCCTGAATTGTATCCAAGTTGATAGCCTTGTATTCTACACGATTGATATTCTTAAATCCGAACTTAGGAACACGACGTTGAAGTGGCATCTGACCACCTTCAAAACCGATTTTCTTCTTATAACCAGATCTTGACTTTGCACCCTTGTGACCTCTTGTAGAAGTACCACCTAAACCAGAACCAGGACCACGGCCAATTCTCTTTCTAGTCTGTGTAGAGCCTTCAGCAGGTTTCAAATTACTTAAATTCATATCGTAATCTAATTTTTATTAACAATGAATTACTTAACGATGGCTACAAGGTGACTAACCTTCTTTACCATACCGAGAATTGAAGGAGTTTCTTCATGTTCAACAACGCGATTCATTTTGCGAAGTCCCAATGCATCAAGTACTCTTTTCTGATCAGCTGGAGCACCAATTCTACTCTTTACTTGTTTGATCTTAATAGTTGCCATAATTCCTCCTTATCCTCTAAATACTTTTTCCATACTTACACCTCTGTTCTGAGCTACCATGCGAGCATCTCTCATTTCACCCAAAGCAAGGATAGTAGCCTTTACCAAGTTGTGTGGGTTAGAAGAACCTTTAGACTTAGCCAAAACATCTGTAACACCAACACTTTCCAAAACGGCACGCATAGCACCACCTGCTACCACACCAGTACCGTGTGAAGCTGGCTTGATAAATACTTCAGCGCCACCGAATTTAGCTAACTGTTCATGAGGAACTGTACCTTTCAATACTGGAACACGAATCAAGTTCTTCTTAGCTGCTTCAACACCCTTAGCAATTGCAGCTGTTACTTCACCTGCCTTACCAAGACCCCAACCAATGATACCATCTTCGTTTCCAACAACAACAATTGCAGAGAAGCTGAAAGTTCTACCACCTTTAGTTACCTTAGTAACGCGGTTGATAGCAACCAATCTATCTTTTAACTCTATGTCGTTAGTTATCTTAACTTTATTAATTGCCATAATTAATTAGAATTTAAGTCCACCGTTACGAGCAGCGTCAGCTACTTCTTTGATTCTCCCATGATACAAGTAACCGTTACGGTCGAATACTACAGTTGTAATACCAGCTTCCTGTGCCTTCTTAGCGATCAATTCGCCAACCTTAGCAGCTTGTTCCTTCTTAGGCATTGCTTCCATACCCAAAGAAGATGCTGAAGCCAAAGTCTTACCTGACAAGTCATCGATAACCTGAACGTAAATCTGCTTGTTACTTCTAAACACACTCATACGCGGACGTTCAGCAGTACCTGAAACTTTATTGCGTACTCTATATTTAATCTTAATTCGTCTTTCTATTTTTGTTGTCATGATAATACGATTTTATAGTGATTACTTAGCACCGGCTGACTTACCAGACTTTCTGCGAATTTCTTCGCCAACAAACTTAATACCCTTACCCTTATAAGGTTCCGGCTTACGGAAAGAGCGAATTTTTGCACAAACCAAACCAAGCAATTGTTTGTCGCAAGATTCCAAAATAATAAGAGGATTCTTATTTCTTTCTGACTTAGTTTCTACCTTGATTTCAGCAGGCAACTGCATAACGAT
>JAZQTO010000043.1:0-17804 GCA_045630805.1 Paludibacteraceae bacterium | reverse complement strand
ATGACGATACTCACGAGTTGCGATGGCATAGCGCCTGAGATGTTTGAGCGTATTATAGTGGGTGTTATCTTGATTATGATGCGTTATGATCGGGAGATTCGCCACAATCAGGCGTTATTGGAAGATCTCCAGGAGGTACTTACTTTCGCTCCTGAGCTCAGTTATACGGCACTTTGTAATATCGCACGCACCACGCAGATCAAGCGTATGGAGCAGTTTAACCAGCAGTTGAGTCAGGAACTCTTGCCGCTCATGAATGATAGACACTCCAACGAGTTTTACGATATCATCCGCAGCAAACAAACGGAGATGGAGCATATCGCTAAGATGCACTTGGATCAGAATTTCTTGATTTTCCGCGAGTTCTACTCTTCGCCTTTCTTCCGCGATGATGCAGCCAATTGGCTGATGCCATGGAAAGAGCAGGCGTTACTCAGTCTAAATGAAGAAGACAGGGAGGATGTAGATGGACTATTACAGTTATGGCCATTGTGCGATAGTGACAAGTATGCGCTATGCCAAGCATACCACATGTTCAAACGAGTGATTAAGAGTCAACTCTCAGTTGATTCGCTCAAAGAAGCGGGATTAGATATGCCTAATAACCAAATCGTTACCAATGGTTATGTACAGCAATTGTACAGATTTTTCAGACTATCATCTCACACTCAAGCTCGTCCTTTTGACCTCGCTCATCAACTGCGCAACCTAATGGTGTATCGTCTGATAGTCGTAGGCGAGAGAGCCAAAGAGTCTATCAACCAGTTGCTAGGTTAGGTCTCTCAAATCCACCCCATTTCAACGTAATAAATCACGCGTTCTACGATGCGATCTTTGTCATCCGCATCGTATTCTTCTTTGAGGTCATTTTTGAAAAGTTTGGCGATGAATTGCCAGAAGTTGGCACTTGCTTTACCTCGATAGTGTGCTATGAGTTCGTAACTGGTTCTGTCGCTTTCGCGGTCCATGAGTTTCATGAGCATTTGCCCTTGGGAGGCGGTCATGCGGCGAAACTGTTGTTCGTATTTCTTAAAGAGGTATTTCTCGTGTTGTTTCCACCATTTTTTGCGATCCTTCTTATCGGGGATCTTAGCCAATTGTTCATCGGCGTATGCCATTTCTAGGGTTAGGACTTTTGCGATGGGTAAGGTCTTTTTGACGTCGCGTACGGTTTTCCAGTAGAATCGTTCTTGGCGTTTGTTTTCAAACTTCATGTCTGGGAAGACATAGATGGTTTGCATTCGTGCCAGATAGAAGGTATCTTGATTGCTCACTTGTAGCAATACAGAATCCAAGTAAGGAGCATGATGAGGAGGTAGCGCATAGCAGCAACCCACCACTTCCAAAAACAACAACCATATACATACTTTCGCTTTAGCCATTTTCGCTTTAGCCATTTTCGTCGAAGACCACCTACGCAAGCTGTGCTTGCTTTAATCTAGCATCTGTCCAAAGTTATTGGACAATTGAATCATTTGGTCGTACTCTTCAGGAGAGAGGTCGTAGAAATAGTAGTTACGAGGATCTACGGGTTTGTTATTCAGTCGCACTTCGTAGTGCAAGTGTGGTCCGGTTGATTTACCCGTGTTACCTACGAGCGCGATAATATCGGAGCGGCGTACTTTTTGTCCCTTGCGCACGAGTATTTTATATAGGTGAGCATAGAGGGTCTTGTAGCCATAGCCATGATCAAGGATCACGGTGTTGCCATAGCCTTGCTTCCAACCTGCGAAGTCCACTTTGGCGTTACCTGTAGCAAACACTTCAGTGCCCGTAGGGGCGGTAAAGTCCATTCCTTGGTGGAACTTACGCACATGATATACAGGGTCGATACGCATACCATAACCAGATGCCACGCGCTTGAGATCTTTGTTCATAACTGGCTGAATAGCAGGGATATTCTCCATGCGTATCTCTTGTTCTTTGGCCATCTGCGCCACCTCATCGTAGGATTTGGCTTGCACGTATATCTCTTTCTCTAGCAGATCAACTTTGAGCGATAAATCGGCAGCCAGTTCGCTGTTGGTCATTTGTGCCAATTGCTCGTAGTAGTCTATCTTGCGTTGGGCACCTTGTCGCACACTGAGAGGTATAGGTTCTGCACCAAAGAGCACGCGATAGAGGTTGTCGTCTCGCTGTTGAAGGTCGGTCATCACCACTTGCATTTGGTCCACCTGGTTATTGAGCACTTCCAGTTGGGATTCTAGACTAGTTTTCTCTCGTAGGAGTTGTTTCTCACGAGGAGATGGGAAGAATGTTAAGAAGAGGTATAAGAAGAGTATTCCTATCACTATTCCTGCTAGGATGTATATACCGGTTTGTCGTACCCAATAACGAAAACCATGTTCCACTTGCTCCATAGCAAGTGTCTCAGGATTGATTTTGTATTTCTTTTTTGCTGACATATTCTATCTTTTGCCTTTAAAACCTTTAGAACTTTTAGAACAGCTCGCTTGCGAGCGATTAACACCCTCCTCTTTTGCTGGTTTCCACCAGAAAAAGAAGGAGTTCTGTTTCTGCTTCTCCTCTTTGGTTCGTGCTACATACACCGGTTCCATCGTGTATGGGTTGAGTCCCGTGTAGAACATCGTTGTAGCCAATGTCATCGGCGTTGGGGTGAAATCCTGCACTTGTTCTGGACGATAGTGCATCTGTTTGCATTTCTCCGCCAACTGTTTCATATCTCCGTTGGTGCACCCAGGGTGCGAGGAGATGAAGTATGGTATGATCTGCTGCTTCATGCCCGCTTCGCGGTTGACTTGCTCAAAGAAGCGGTAGAATCGTTCATATTGTTCCCACGCGGGTTTGCGCATGATTTGCAGCACGCTAGTAGCGGTATGTTCGGGTGCTACTTTGAGTCGTCCTGACACATGGTTGAGTATCAACTCTCGCCCGTATTCATCGGTCATCAGGTCGTAGCGCACGCCGCTGCCTACAAAGGATTTTTTGATGTATGGTAACGCATCTACGCGCTTGTATATCTGCATGAGTGGCGCAAAATCCTGGTTGAGGTTTTTGCAGATTTTAGGGAATAGGCAACTGGCACGAGCACATTGCTCACAGAGGGACATATCTTTGCCATGCATGCCGTACATATTTGCCGATGGTCCGCCAAGATCGCTGAGGTATCCTTTCCATTCTGGTAGGTCTTTGAGGATAGCTATTTGTCGGAGGATACTCTCCGATGAACGCGAAGTAATCTGCTTGCCTTGGTGCGCTGAAATCGTGCAAAAACTACATCCGCCAAAACATCCACGGTGCATACAAACCGAGAAGCGTATCATCTCGTAGGCAGGGATATGTTTGTCTTTGTATTTAGGGTGTGGATGATACATAAATGGTAGGTCATAGATAGCGTCTAGTTCCTCCGATTTCATCGGTGGATATGGAGGGTTTACGACCACGTATTGTTTGCCTACGGGTTGAATGATAGTAGCAGCGTTGATCTTGTTGCTTTCGGTCTCGATAATTCGAAAGTTCTCCGCATGCACCCGCTTACTTTTCACCGCCTCTTCGTGACTACGAAGTTGGAGAGTTGAGAGTTGAGAGTTGAGAGTTGAGATATCCGTAGATATATACGCCACCTGCGGAATATCTACAGCGAAGCGATCTACAGGCGAAGCCGATCTACCATCTACAGCAACGCGATCTACCGCGTCAGCTATCTCCACCACCTGTTTCTCCCCCATGCCATAGACGAGTACATCGGCTCGGCTATCCACCAAAATGCTCGGTTTCAACGAGTCTGACCAGTAGTCGTAGTGGGTGAGTCGTCTCATGGATGCCTCGATTCCACCGATAACGATGAGGCTATCAGGGTATAGTTGGCGTAGGATATTGCTGTAGGTGATGGTGCAATAGTCGGGTCGCATGCCGGCTTTGCCGCCAGGGGTGTATGCGTCGTCGGAGCGCAGACGTTTGGCAGCGGTGTAGTGATTGACCATGGAGTCCATGCTGCCTGCGGTGATGGCAAAGAAGAGGCGTGGCTTACCCAGCTTGGTGAAATCGCGGTAATCTCCTCGCCAATCGGGTTGAGGGACGATAGCCACTTTGTAGCCCGCATGCTCTAGTACACGACCGATGACGGCAGCGCCAAAAGCAGGATGATCGATATAGGCGTCACCACTAAAAATGATGACGTCTAGTTCGTCCCAACCACGCAGTTGTACTTCTTTTTTGGTGGTAGGGAGATATGCCTTGAGATCGGTTATTGGGCTCATTGGCGTGACCTTTGCGGCGCAAAGGTACAACAAAAAATGCACATATGCAAGAAAAATGACCGAAAGTTCTACTTTTGAAGTTATTTTTCGGAAATTGGTCTGCATTTTGCGAACGTGGCTTTGAAAATAAATTTTGCCTATCCATCACTCGCACCTGAATTGGATGGAATGATCCATACTACCCCACACTCCCCAATAATCGTTAGTGATTCGTTAGTGATTCGTTAGTTATTCATTAGTTATTTAGCAACCTTTACTATCTTTTCCAATAGTTCATACCGAACTAATTTCACCGTTACCACTCCGTTATCACTTCGTAGGTTTGCCGATTTATCACGCATAGTCCGTCCTGTAAAGAAGTGCCTTTTTTTTGCAAACTCCATTTAACAAAATAAAAATATTTTATATTTTTTACCCCCCCCAATTTGCATATGCAAAATATTCTTTGTAACTTTGTGCACTATTTTTCGCTTAGCGAATGTCTGTTTGAATTTGAAATAAAAAATAAAAGTAAGATGACAAAAGCCTTACATACCACCTCTTCTGCGAGCATGCAGTCCTTCGGTAATACCGGAGCCGCTTATGCTACCCCATCTACTGGAGGTTGGAACTCATTATCCACGACTAAGACCGCGTCCTTCTCTACGATTCAGGAGGAGATAAACCAAGCGATCACTTATTCCCCAGGCCATACATACAAGGCCTACAATCCAGTTGAAGTTGCTACCCAAGCTCTCTACACCGAACAACCGCATGGTCCTAGACGTAGTATTGAGTTTCCAGGAGGCGGCACACCACCAACAGGACAGACTGACCCTAGTTTTGCTTCGCCTATTGGCGAGCCCCTATTTCCGATATTATTGCTGGCATGCCTCTATACCATAGGGCGTTGCCTGGCTTCTTACATACGAAAACTCAAATCCGCTAACTCTCTCAAATCCTAAGCATATGAAAAAATATATACTCCTCACCCTGAGCGCCCTATTCAGTTTGGTCAGCAGCACCTTTGCGCAAATACAAAACGGTGACATTATTACCATATCCTCGAATAACTACTACTTGGCTGTGAATGCCAACAACAACGGCATCACTACCGTTTCGATGGAAAATGCCAATCTCACCACAGCCATATTGTGGAAGGTAACTATCGACGGTAGCCAATACTCATTCGAGAGCGTTGCAGCAGGAAATGCGGGAAAAGAAAACAAAAAACTGGCTCGCAATAGCTCTAGTTTGAGTTTAACTTCCCAGGGTTCTGCCTTCCAATTTGGCACCAATGGTTTGGTAACCAATGTTCCCAACGAGACAACAGGACGATTGTACTATAAAAACGGCAATAAATACCTCTATATCAACTACAAGAGTTCCTCTTGGGGAGCGGGTTCGTGGAATCTTCTTTCAAAGAACAATGACAGAGCCAACGATGCTACCACCCTCCTCACCCTTGAGAAATGGATGTACAAAGAAGAGAAAGGTGGCTTAACGGGTGCGTTCAGTTCGCCTGCCATGCACTTTGAGTTGGCAAAAGACGAAGAGGAAGCCGCCAACCAGAAAGTGACCCTAAAATTCACGGTCACGCGTACCCCTGCACAAACCTATTACTATTGCGTGCCTCGTCAAGGCGAAAGTTATTCGATCATTGAGTTGGGAACTTCTACTTCTACAAACGACATAGAGCTAGAGAATGTTTACTTCCGATGGAGCAATAACCAAACTACATTATCCGCCCAAGCAGGTACATACGAAAATCCTGACGCTATTGCCACTCGTGCATGTCTGAAAGTGGAATCCACAGAAGTAGAAAATGCAGCCACTCCTACCTATAATGTCACGCTGACCCCTATCGGCTCCAGCCCAATGAATATGAAGGATGATGCTGGCAACTGGATTGACCTAACAGATAATCTAGTAGCTTCGTATCAAGAGAAAAACGATCCAAATGACGCAACCTATCGAACCAATCTATTCATCCTGCGTCACTCCTATCACAAAGTGCCGTTGCCTGCGTTCGTGATTACACCTACTCCTGTGTCCTATACGTTTGGCAGGGAAGAAGCAACCACCAATATCACCTTTGAATGTACCCACCAACACGGCTATGAGGTGTATTCGCCTGCCGACAAGTTGGTACACACCGAACGAACACTGCACGAACAACTGACATTAGGTAGCGCAATCGACCGCGAAAACAAAACGGCTAAAGCGGAGTTCTCGTTCCATAACCAGCAGGGGGATGTGACCACCGCCGGTTGGGTGGCTCAAACTGCGGGCAGTAGCCTAGCCAACAATACCCTGTCCATTACCGCGCAAGAAAACACGACGGGCATGAACCGCCAGGCGCTATTGGTGTGTAAGGTATCCTACCAATGCGATGTCAATGGCATGTACGAAGATAATGTCACTATTCAACTACGCCAACGCGCCAAAGATGGTGCTATCACCCTGCAACCCAACCACGGATATGCCAACCATGTCTTTGGCAAGAACCCATATAATAATGCAGATGAGCAACTAGTACATACCGCAGAGCAGACGATCTACTATTTACCTAACGATGAGATAGACCTTATTCTACCTGAAGCACAGTTTATGGGCTACAAACGCTGGTATGACTACGAAACAGGGTGTAACCCCGTTTGGAACCTAAATGAATCCGACCGCACTACTTGGCACGTAGCACCAGCGGGTACCAATATCAACAACTCATATGGCGACTCGCATGGTATATACTCTACCACCAACACCAATACCAACAACCCAACCCTCTATGGTTGGAAAGATGGCGAGGCACATATCATGGCATGCGATGTGAGCAACTACAAAGATTATGAAATACGCTACAACGATGCAGGCGATATAGACACCATCGTTGAGCCTACGCTCTCCTATCGCCAACTATGGCATATCCGCCCTGCCAAAGAGATGGCAGATAAGTTTGCGAAACTTGCAGAAGGCAAATACCTAGAAACACACTATTATACAGCCCCAACCAACAAGAATATTTTCCTCGTACCCAACTACGGACACAATCGAGAGGTGTTATGCCATAACAATTACTTCTACTACGCAGGCGATAACCAAACCAACATAACCCGTATCAAGGGCAACGCCAAGTGGTACGACGAGACAGGCAAGGACATCACACCGCGCACCTATAATGCCAAGGACTTCCTGTCGTTGACATCCAACACCCCAGGCGAAAAGACCTACTACCTACGCGCTGAAGGCGTGTTGCCAGGTCGCAAAAACCTGCTGATTGCTAAGTTCGTGGTGAACTTTGTGGATATCAACCAATATGGTCCTATCGCACCATCTAGCAAAAACAATGCGCTCATCACGCGCAAGCAGATTACCGAAGAGTATGTGCTGCTAGAGGAGATCACCTTCAACTACGACCCACTGCCAAAGGGTACGGCATACGAACCTATCTATCACCCATTGCCTTGGGGCGAGAGTACTTATGGCTACTTCTACTCCAATGGTCTCTTGGGCGGCGAAGACAAATACCACCAACATGACAACCGCAAACGCAACCCGTCTATTCCATACTATGGCGAGTACTTCCTAACCAACTATATGAACGCCGATTGGGCAGAAGGTGCACAACACGGCGGCGCACAAAATGGCTACGCCCTCTTCGTGGACGGAACAACCGAACCAGGACTGGTGGCAAGTATCTCCACCGATGCTAAGATTTGTAGCGGTCAGACCATGTACTGCACCATGTGGCTGCTCAACCCTCGTAAGTCAGAGGACGGCTCCGCTAACCCCATCTTCCGTTGTAATATCCAAGGACGCAATAAAGACGAAAATGGCGTTTGGGGTGAGTGGGAAGAAGTAGGTGTGTTCTTTGTAGGTCCTGTGCAAGGTGCAGGCAGAGGTTGGCATCAAATCAAATTCCCAGTACTCAGCGAGAATCAGTCATACGAAGAGACTCGCGTGTCTATCTACAATTTTGGTATGGGTAATGATGGTAACGACTTTATGGTGGACGACATCTGTCTGTACGCTTCGCCTCTGCCATTAGCTGCTTACCAAGCCACGATGGGCTGCGAATCCTTTACCGATGCCACCACCACTAGTACTGCCGTAGTGGTGCGTATGGACTATTCCGAACTCAATATCTATAGCGCGGAAGACATCGACAAAGGCAAAAAGAAGTATGCCTACTATCAGATATTCAATAATGAAGACAATCATATCATCAAGCTGACCGCGCCTGTGGAAGAAAACGGCGAAATCAAATATGAACCTGCCTACTTCAACGAAGAAGGCATTGCTTCAAATAATGAATACGGTTCAGTAGCCATCCCAATACCTAGATATGTGCCAACAGCAGATAATAGGGACAATATTCAAGAAAGTGTCAGGGGATTTATCGACGGCTTGATTGACGATGAAGAGCGTCACGGCAAGTGCTTTGTCTATGACCGCGTGACCGGCAAATACTTCCTGTATGTCATTCACATTATCCCCAACGTGGATCACCATAGCAACGAGGGTTACGAAGACCATATCGCGCACTCGCACTTGGAGAAAGATAAAGACTATGAACTGCGTATTTCACACGCCCCCAATCAACTGGCAAGTGCAGATTGTGCTTCCACTACGCCGCTGCATGCTACACAAGACACCTATGTGAAACTGAACACCGAAGGCGAAGAACCCATTCGCGTGGAGTGTAAAGACGATGTATGTGCCAACGACTTCCATATGCTGGAGGTAAAGGTACAGAATACCTTTGCCACGAGTGTGGGTGGTTCGTTGCAGACCGTAGAAGCCAATGTACATGCCGACTGGCTTTGGGGCTATGCCTTTGATGATGTGTATTGCGAGCACCTGACCATGACCCCCGAGCAGGAGGAGGCGGCTAATGCGGCGTTCGAGAATAAATACGATTGCACACGTGCGGAATTGCGAGAAGCCATAGCCGCTATGCGACGCGTACCTACCAACGAACAACCTAACCCTAACTACCAAGTGGACAACTACCGCAATTTGCAGGTGGTAAAAGACGAAAACGACAATATCTTGTTCTCTCAAGATCAAATCGACCTAATTGCACGCTTATGCCAAGCGGGCTTGCTGTCGCTCTATAAGACCCACGAGATGTTCTACCTCGGTTCGGAGGACATCGCCCGTTACTGGGTATATCCTGTGGCAGATGATGCGAGCGTGGTGATCAACGGCGAAACTTACACCCTCCACGATTGCGACGAACCCAAATGGGTGAAAGTCAAATCAAAATATTCTGAATACGGTGTAAACATTTCACCTGCGGACTTTGCTGCTTCCAAAATAGATCCACAGCACTTGCAACTACCTACCGTTCGCGTGGCACAACCTTCCGCTGGGAATACGGAAATAGAGATACCTATCAGAGAAATCACAGATCACACACGTCTGTATCCAACTCTGCACTCAGACCAGACACTCACCATTGATTTAGCCAATCCTATTCACGAGGTGCTGGAGTTTGTGGACATACAGTACAATCGTATCGAAGTAGCACCTGCACCAACTTCATGGGAGGTCGGCGAGACCTACCTTATGCGCATGTCCTTCTACGATCAAGATGGTTATGCCTATATCGGAGGCGATGAAAATAACTGCCGCGTAGGTTATATATACTTCTATGTATTGATTGTCCCCAATACCGTACAATGGACAGGTGCTGTGTCCGCAGAATGGGGCAACGACGACAACTGGCTAGGAGTTAAGGAAGATGGCACACTCATGGAAATCGGTTACGCTCCTTTGGCTGAGACCAATGTCATTATTCCTGCATTACCTGAAGATAAGCCATACCCAAGTGTTGGCACAACCGACTTATATCCAAAGGATATCCATTACGCACACAACGCCTGCAACGATATTTACTTTGCCGTAGACGCGATGCTGCATAACCAACATCTGCTGGATTACAAACGCGCTTTTGTGGATATGAAGATTCAGGCAGCCCAATGGAACGCCATGGCACCACCGCTCAACGGTATGTACACGGGCGATATCTATGTGCCACACGAGGGAACATTTGGCGCCACCAACCGCAGTCTAGAGTACACCAGTCTCACTGGCACTAACGGACACAGCGATTATCCGTTCGTCGTCCACGAGTTTGCAGGTGCACGTTCATACACTGCACCATATGTATTCTGGCAGTCGTTCTATAACAAACGTGCCACCATTCTCCACGACAATGGTAACACCTCCTCACCTGCGCTCACACAAGAAGCCATTTTTGCTCAAACCAACTCGCTCAGCGAAAAACTGCTACCGGGTACGGGCTTCCAAGTATTGGGCTTCGGACCTACCCACGAAGAAACCGATGAGATTATCGTTCGTCTGCCAAAACCCGATAACTCATACAACTACTATGATAGTGAGGGAAAAGAAAACACAGGACAGAGTGTCAGCGTTACCCACTCTTCGAAACTGGCATTCAACCATACCGACGGCGTGATGACTATTACCCTGCAAAACGACTTAGCAGGCCATCAGTTCATGTTCGGTAACCCTACCATGGCGTATATCGACATGGCTGCTTTCCTTGAGGCAAATAACACTATTTTGGCTCCTAAATACTACACCATCAACAACAGTACATGGAGTGCGCAAAACCTCTACTCCATAGAGGCAAATGGCACGGGTTTATTAGCCCCTATGCGCTCTGTCATGCTAGAACTCAACGACGTTAACAGTAAAACGAAGGAAATTCAATTGACTTTGTCGCACGAGCACCTCAAACTCATCACTCCTGCACCTGCGGCGGACGACCAACCTGCGAATATCCCAGCACGCCGCCTGACTGCCTCTGCTGACAAACCACAGGGTATGACCATTTATGCAACTACCGCCAACGGACAAACCCAATGTATGCTCTTTGCCGCACCAGAAGCCACTGACACCTACCTCAGCCACGAGGATGTGCTCTTCGTGTCCACAGGCGTAGAGACAGCCAATATCTTGACCACACCTATCAATATGTACACCGTATCTAGCCAAGTACCGATGATGATTGATGTGCGTCAAAACATTGACACAGTGCCTTTGTCCATGTTGGTACATCCTGATTATAGAACCGAGAAGGTAGAGTTTGCGTTCTACCTGACCATGAACTGGGACAAAGAATGTTACTTCTATGACGCCGTAACAGGCGAGCGTGTGCGTATCATGGATGGCACAATCATTGAGCGTCCATTGCCTCAAAACCACGAGCAACGCTACTATATTGAAGGTCCTGATACCTACCAAGGTTCTAATGGCGTAGTGACTTCTACTACCCAACCTACCCTCTCGACTACGGGTAATAAGGTTTGGGCGTATGCGCCTGACCGCGGCAATGTTGTGGTATCATCCACCGACCTGATCAAGAGCGCAACACTCTACGACCTCACTGGTCGCCTCATTGCCCAATCGCCTAATAACCTCATCACCAATAGCCTCACACTCCACACCGCAGGCACCGCAGGTGTGTATATCGTGGATGTGACCTTGCGTGACGGCAGCACAGAGCGTGCACAAGTCATCGTGCAATAAACTCTCTGAGAAATACATATGCAACAATCCCACATAGTCGATGGCTATGTGGGATTGTTTGTTAGTACGCAAGGAGATCGTTACGCGCCTGAGGCGCTACTGTTTAGAGGCGAGGAGGTGATAAGGTGAAAATAATTGCTCGTTTTACTTGTACATTCCAAAATATTGTAGTATCTTTGCAGTCTGAAATGAGTGTAAATACTCATCAATAAAGGTATTCAATTATAAATCATTTAATTATTAGTCTGTATGAAAAAGTTTTTTACGCTAGTTATTGCGTTGGTGGCTTGTGCAGCTATGTATGCAGTGCCACAAAATGGTCTAAAGCAATTAGACAATGTAACATCATCTGCTAAGGCAAAAGCAGAGGCTAAACGTGCTGAGCGCGTAGAGAAATTGGCTGCGCTGTCAATGACAACAGAACGTCATGCTATCGCTGCTAATCAAGTAGCTTTAAGCCAAGCCAATCAAGAAGAGGTCGTTAGCCTCAATTTTACAGCATTAGACGACTTAAAGTATCAACCACAAACTCAAGACTGGTTCTTGTCAATGTCTTGTATGGATTTTGAGAAACCAGAGTTTGGTTATATTGTTAAACTGGACTACTTTGCTCCAGCAGACAACTATTGCGGTAGCTTTACCGAGGAGGATATGGATAGCAATTATTCATATATGTTCACTCCTGATGGTCAGACTGTTCATTATACCGACGTAGATATGATTGTGGCAAACGTGTCAGCTGGAAAGAACAAAACACAAGTGGTCGTGACTGCTACTATCTTGGGCAGCAATGGTGTTACCTACAAGATCAACTGCGTACACGAGATGATTGATCCTGCGGAGAAAGTACAAACCACCATCAAAGATGTGGTATTGAGCATCAACGTAGATGAGTATAACTTCACTTTGGCTGGTAAAAACGATGTAATGGATATTAACTTGATCGTGCGTTCAAACCGTGTAAAAGGTGATCACAGCAATACCGTAGATAGGATGAATAGCCAATTTATCTACGAAGGCAAGAGTTTGTCTGTTATGAGCATGCAAGCTATTATCACAGCAGAAGAGGTAGATAACGTTCTCTCATACGTAGCAAACTTGAAGTTTGTAAGCACCGATACCGTAGAGTATATCGTGACCATGGTATCTCCATTACCTACTCCTACCCAATACGTGGATGTAGTATGTGAGAACTTGACGATGGACGAGAGTCTGTCTGCATATTATGGATATGTATATGCCGAGGCAAAGAACGATGACTACGAGATCTTGGGTGAGTTCCCAGGTATGACAGCCGTAGCAGGTACCTACACCGAAGGTGTGGAGTTATATATCACCAACAATGCTACTTGGAATCAAGTAGAAGCATTGCAATACAACCTAGTGTTAGGGCTTGACGCCGCTGGCAAATGGACTTTGACGGGTACTGCACGCTGCTCTGACAATGTGGTGTATAACCTCGATTTGAAATGGGTGGATCCTGTGGCTGATGAAATTGTCAAGATCACTTACGATGTGCCTGCAACTGTATATTATACCCCTACAGAGAACCACAAATTGGAATTCTATAACGATCAAGGCGAGTGGTTCGCTTATGTAGCTGTAGCTGGCGTGAAACCAGGAGAACCATTCGGTGTAGATAAAGTATTATTTAGCGAGTGCTTCTTGATGAACAACTACAATTGGGATATGCCACAAATCTCTGACATCAATGGTGTGGTAGAGCAAAGTAATGATACAACTAAGATGTTGGCAAGCTTCACCTGCTTCGATGGCAAACAATACGATATTGAGATGTATTACGCTATTCCTACTCCTAGTGCAACTGAGACATATACCATCCAAGCTACTTTCAATGACCAAATTGAACAGATGGGTGCTATTCAAGTGGTGGGCTACACCCCTGATAGTTTGATAGCAGTTAGTATGGCTATGACTACAGAGCAGATCGAAGGAACATATGGCAACGATGGTTTGTTTGGTCGTTTGGGTGCAGAAGATGGTATGTTTGACTTTGTGGACAACTTCACCTATGTAGGCACCAGGTCTGGTAATGGATATGTTATGAATAAGGTGTTGAAAGGTCAGGTAGTAGTAACCAAAGATGCTTCAGACAATATCACCGCAGAGGTTGATGTGATCTGTGACAATAGTGTACGCTATCTCATTACGATGGTTTGCCCTGCACAATCAGCTGGTTTGGAGTATGACGCACAAGAGGGCGAAGTCAATCGCACCTATAACTTAACAAAGGACTATGTGACTTTCGAAACCAATACCGATGCGAATGGCGCTATTATCTTGTTTAATATCGAGGCAGCGGACGGATCAGATATGGTAAGTCTCATCTTCTTTGCCGACAATATAGACAAGAGACTGACTGTGCCTGTAGGTACATATGCTATCAATGACTCACAAGCATCAGGCAGTGTACTTGCTTGCCAAGGTGTGATGGGTAATAGTATATATCCATCTTTCTATGCAACACTCACAGAATATGGCGATTTGAACACCTTGTATATGTTGGTGGACGGAACAGTTGTGGTTAGCCAAAACGAATTGGGTAACTTGCACGTAGAGGTTGATGCATTGAACTCATACGAGCGTCCTGTACATATTGTATATGACGACGACACAACTCCTAGCGCCGTAGAGGATGTTCAAACAGAGCAAACAACCGTTAGCAAGCAACTCAAGAATAACCAATTGTATATCCTCCGCAACGGAGAGGTATTCAATGTAATGGGTGCAAAAGTGAAGTAACATCCTTGCTTGCGCTTGTCGCTTAACAAAAAAACGCTCCCGTCAACATGACGCGGAGCGTTTTTTGTCATTACAGGTGAGATACTGGGAGATTGCCTATAGCCAGCGCCTATAGCGAAGTATCCAATAGCTTATCGCAAGCACGAGGATTGCCCAAAATAAACCAGTGCACCATTTGTGAAACTTGGGGATATAGCGCTTGGGTGGGTGCTCGATTACGCGGTCACGATACTCCGTCACAACGAGCGTGTCAGTTCTCACCGCCTTTTGCCTCTCGCCTCTAGCCTATACACCCGACACTCTACACCCTACACCCTACACTCTACACCATCATTTAGCGATTTTACGCATTTTTAGCAAAAAACATTTTGCGAATTCAAAAAAAAGTAGTACCTTTGCAGCGTTTTTGTTTAATTAACTAAACAGAATTGTAAAACATCTGTTCAGCAAACTAAACAAAATAACACGCAACCTATTCAAAATATTTTACTAACATGATAAGTATTGAGATTCTAAAACAAGTAATTCTTGATAACCAACGCGCCGTAGAGCAGCAAATGGTCATTCCTCGTTCTATTGATCTAGACGAGAATATGAATTATGTATTGGTGGGTGTACGCCGTGCAGGCAAGTCGTTTTTATTGTACCAACGTATGCAACAAAACCTCAAGCAAGGTATTGGTTGGGATCAAATGCTGTACATCAATTTTGAAGATGAGCGACTAATCAACATGGAGGTTTCTGACCTTAACCTCTTATTGGAAACATTTGCGCGCATCTACGGCACAGAGCGACCTATTCTGTTCTTAGATGAATTACAAAATATCTATGGGTGGGAGAAGTTTGTGCGCCGATTAGCGGATAATAAATATAGGCTATACATCACAGGTAGCAATGCACACATGTTGAGCGCAGAAATCGCCACCACATTAGGTGGACGATTTATTATGAAAGAGGTCTACCCTTATAGTTTTACTGAATATTTAGAAGCTCGACAGGTTCCATTCGATATGGCAGCTCAAACGGCTACTGCTACGCGAGCGATCTTGCAACATCATTTCGATGAATACCTGCAATATGGTGGTTTCCCAGAGGGTGCACATTTGCAGTCTAAGCGCGATTATTTGATGAGTGTCTATCAAAAGATTTATCTCGGAGACATTGCTGCCCGACATCGAATAGAAAATTCATTTGCATTGCGTTTTCTATTCAAAAAACTATCGGAAAGCATTATGCAACCTATGTCATTCACACGTCTAACCAATCTAATTACCTCTACTGGTAGTAAGATTAGCAAAGCAACGGTGATCAACTATATGGATTATGCCAAAGAAGCCTATTTGATTTTCCCAATAAAAAATATATCAAGTCATCTCTCCGAGCGTGAGAGCAATCCTAAATACTACTTTGTGGATAATGGTATCATCTCTCTTCTTACGCTGAATGCAGAATCTGCCTTATTGGAAAATACCGTTGCCATGGAACTCTTACGCAGATATGGACAAGAAAATCAAGTGTTTTTCTACAATGAGAAAGTGGAAGTAGATTTTTATATCCCAGAAACTACCACTGCTATTCAGGTCTGTCTCTATCCTCACGAATCGGATGAGACATGGCGTAGAGAAACGGAAGCATTGATTCGTTTTAGCAAACATTTGCCATGTAGCCAATGCTTGCTGATTACAATGAACGATGAGGAAACGCTGACAGTGGATGGCGTGACAATCCAATTGATTCCCGCTTGGAAATGGCTTATCGCTTCGCCTAGGTGATGTGCGCTTTGCTGCATTTTCTCGCCTATACACCCTACGCCCTACACTCTATACCCTACACTTCAGCCACCACTTCAATAGCCAATAGCCTATTGCCAATAGCCCAATCGCCCAAAACAATCCCGTGCACCACTTATAGAACTTCGGCACATACCGCTCTGGTGGTAGTTCGATGACCTTTTCCCGCCACTCCGTCTCAACGAGCGTGTCGGTTCTCACCGCCTTTTGCCTTTCGCCTCTCGCCTCTAGCCTATCACGATACACTTCTTTGGTGATATAGACCGTATCGTGGATAGTACGTTCACACTGCACTACGCTATCGCGAACCAACACGCTATCCCGCACCACAACCGTGTCCACACTCCTGCACTTCTGAACCTCCTGAACTTCTGAACTACTCACCACATTATGGCTTCTGCAACTGACGCTCGTAAGGCACATCGTACAGAGGATAAGCATCGGGCTCAGTAATCTCAATATAGATCTCTTCATTGGGGTACTCTTTTTGATAGTTCAACAAATACTCGCGCAGCTCATTGAGCGCTTTGCGCGAAGATAATAATCGTTGTTCTCTCTCCCCTCCTTTTAGGGAGGGGTTGGGGGTAGGCTTTTTACCGACGAGTATGCATCCGCGCGAGTCGGCTATGGTATTGCCAGCATGGATGCGTATGCCTGTGCGACAGATGCCGTTGTGCGGTTGTCGGGCATATCCCAGTACGCCATCGAGGATGGGCAGGATCTCTTGAAAAGCGGGCGAGTAAGTGAGGCGCAGGCGGTAGCAGCCAGCGGGGATGGCGTATTGCCAAGGTTCGAGGGTGTCCATAGTCAACTGCTCATTATCCACGCCGAGCCGACCTGTAATGGCATTGCCTTGCGGCTTATTTCTAATCAATCGTATATACATAATTTTGAGTAAGGAGTAAGGAACAAGGAGCAAAGACTTATTACCTTCGTCTAGTATAAACACTAAACAGTAGCGAAGCGTCCACTAAACTTATTTGTCTTGGTTCCTGGTTCTTGGTTCTTTATTCTTTATAGCGGTACTTGTAGTCTATCCCTATCAGACTGCCACTGAAGGTGAGTATTTCGCCAAAGGCGATGAGGACGGAGTGATGTATCTCAGCCAATGGTGGAACCACAAACCCCGCTACTAGCATCGTACACCCGAAGGTGCAGAGAGCAATGGCTATAGCCAATTGAAAATTTTTCATAACTTCAAAATTTTAGTTGTGTCACTTCGTGAGGTTGTGCGCCTGCGGCGGGTTGTGTCCCTATGGGAGGTGGTGTGCGCTTCGCGCAGGTTACCGCTGCGTAGCAGCCATCACCCACGCAAAGCGTGCATTACCTCGCTCAAGAGCGACCTTACTCCTCCCAAGACTGATACACTTCGTTGAAGACATAGCCCCACAAAGTGGTGTACTTGGTTTGTTTGCTGAAGCCCATTTGGTCGCGTTGGATGTACTCTGGGTTGATCAAACGTGCTTGTGCAGCTTGAGCAACAGCCTTGAAC
>JAZQTO010000042.1:0-19056 GCA_045630805.1 Paludibacteraceae bacterium | reverse complement strand
GAAGAACGACAAAGCGGCACCTGGCTACTATTGCGTGCGCAGCCCATTGCCCTTTGGAAAATTGTCGTAGCTAAATATATGGCAGCTTTTGTGCTCATGGTGTTGGCATTATTGCCTTGTGTGGTGCACTACTTCATCGTCTTCTATATGGCAGAGCCTATTGGAAATATCGATGGTGGACAATTCGTGGGATCGATGATGGGATTGGTGTTCTTGAGTGCATCGTTTACGGGCATTGGACTACTATGTAGCACGTTGACCCGCAGCCAGTTAGTATCATTTATCTTGGGAGGAGTGAGTTGCTTTGTACTCTATTGGGTTGTGCTACAAGATCACTATAGCAGTATTTCACGTGGCGTTGTGGATTTGAGAGATGTGGTATTCTTCTTGTCCGTAGCTATAGCTTCCGTGATAGTCTGTATCCTAATTATGAATCGCGCCGAAAAACGATAATTTATGACACGCATCGGTTTATTGAGCGATACCCATAGTTATTTGGATCCACGCGTATTGGAGCACTTTGCGGAAGTGGACGAGATATGGCATGCAGGGGATATAGGCAGCGCCATGGTGCTGCAACACTTGCGTGAGTTCAAGCCCACACGTGCGGTCTATGGCAATATGGATAGCGGCGATGTACGGTATTCGTTGAGTGAGTTCTATCGTTTCCGCGTGGAAGATGTGAACGTGCTGATGACGCATATTGGTGGCTATCCAGGTAAGTACAACCCTTGGTTGTTGCCCATGTTCAAGAAAGAGACACCACAGTTATTCATCTGCGGACATAGTCATATTTTGAAGGTGCAATACGACCCCACTTGGCAGATGCTGACGATGAACCCCGGTGCAGCGGGTAAACAAGGTTGGCAGACGGTACAGACATTGCTGAGGTTTGTGATTGATGGCAAAGAAATTCGCGATTTAGAGGTGATAGAGTTAGAAAGACGGTAGCCAGAGGCTCCGAAAACGTATGTTTTACAACATATTTAAGCTATTTTTGCCAAAAACGTGTTGCACAACATATAAAAATCTCTTGCTAGTGTGAGAAAAAAGCAGTACCTTTGCAGCGGATTTAAAAATCGACACAATCTTTTTTGTACCTTAAAAATCAAACAGACTAATACTATGGAAAAATAGCCGTCGCGATGACGGCTTTTTTCTTTGTATTACGAAGTGTATATATTAGCAATCCCAAAATTATAGAATTAATCGTTCGAGCGAATGCGAGATAAGAATATTATAGAAAATTAACCAAAATTATTTTTACAAGGCGTAATGTTTGCATATGTGCAAAAAAAATAGTACCTTCGAGGACACCCTACCCTCGAAGCTACAGTAAAAAAATGTAGCCTATGGCAATAAAAACAAATGTTTTTCTTGCACATATACATTTTTTTTTGTACCTTTGTAGGCAATTTAGGGAATTTGAAGATATGCGCAATATTTATCGTTATATATGTCTATTGATAGGGGTGGTAATGGCCTCTTTCGCGCATGCGCATAATGTGCGTATCTATGGATATGTATTGGGGACAGATAACCGTGGCGTAGAGTTGGCCAATGTATATGTCGAGGGGACAACCATAGGTACATCCACCAATCAAAATGGTTACTATGACCTGACGGTAGAGCAATCCGATACCATTGTATTGGTATATTCCATGATCGGATATGAGACTATCCGTCAGCAGATATACACGACCAATCAAGTGTTGGGCGTGAATGTGGTATTGCCTACCAATGAGGAGATGCTCAGTGAAGTGACCGTGCGTGGTATCCAACGTCAGACGGGTACAATGGAGCGCACAGACGTAAGCGTGGCGCGCCTGATGCCCGATGCAGCCGGAGGTGGTATCGAGAGTATGTTGGTGACTTTTGCCGGTGTGCGTCAGAACAATGAGATGAGTAGCCAGTATAATGTGCGTGGTGGTAGTTTTGATGAGAACTCGGTGTATGTGAATGGCTTAGAGGTGCATCGACCATTGTTGATTCGCAGTGGACAACAGGAAGGATTGAGTTTTGTCAATACCGATATGGTGGAGAGTGTGGATTTCTCTGCGGGTGGTTTTGATGCCCAATACGGCGATAAGATGTCCTCTGTGTTGGATATACGATACAAGCGTCCTACCGAATTGGAGTCTAGATTGAGTTTGAGTATTTTAGGCGCAAGTGGCTATGTGGGTTGGGGTGATTCTACCCAAAGTCAAATGCATGGTATTCGCTACAAGACATCCAAGTATATGTTGGGTGCGCTAGATACCAAAGGTAACTATAGTCCGAACTTCGTGGACTACCAAACACAGATGACGTGGAAGGTAGGAGCCTCTCCTAAACCTGAAGGGAAGGACTTTAATAAAGCGTGGGAAATAAGATTGCTGGGTAACTTCTCGCAGAATAGTTATGAGTTCGTTCCTGATTCCTCTGTGACTAGTTTTGGTACCATGCAGAATGCTGTGAAGAATACCATTTATTACGAAGGTCAAGAGAAGGATGTGTTTCGTACTGCCTTTGCTGCATTGAGTGCCCATGGTAAGGTATCCCCTTCTGTGAAAATAGGCTTTGACTTGAGTGGTTACTATACCCACGAGCAAGAGACATTTGATATTCGTAGTGAGTATATGTTGCGTCAGCAAGATATGAGCGGAGAAGAGAGTGGGGGAGGCAATAATGCGAATGGTGCTGTGACTACCCCTGATGGTAATCAGAATCTGCTGGGTAAGGGGGAGTTTCATGAGCATGCACGCAATACCCTTCAGGCTAGTGTAGTTACTTTGGCGCATACTGGAGAATGGAACAAAGGCAGTAATACTCTCAAATGGGGAGTGAGTGGTCAATTAGAGATGGTTAATGATCGCATTAGTGAGTGGGAATGGCGTGATTCGATGGGATATAGTTTGCCTAATTTGGAACAAGAGATGGCACTCTATTATGCACTCAAAGGCACGACCAATATGTTGAGTGGGCGTCTTCAAGCATATGCTCAGAATACTCACCACTGGACTACTGCGCAAGGTAAAGTGTATCTGAATGCAGGTGTGCGTATGAACTGGTGGAGTTATACCAATGAGGTGCTGCCTAGTCCGCGTGTGAGTGTGGTGTGGATGCCAGGTTGGAAGCGTGACTTTACATTCCGCGTTGCTACGGGTATATATTATCAGGCTCCATTCTATAAGGAATTGCGTCAGACTATTCAAGACGAGAATGGCGTATATCGTATTCATTTGAACAACCAACTCAAGGCCCAACGCTCGCACCAATTGGTATTGGGTGCGGATTATTATTTCCGTGCGTGGGGACGACCATTTAAGTTCACCGCAGAAGCATACGGAAAATACATTGACCGCATGGAGAGTTATACGGTGGATAATGTGCGGGTGAGATATTCGGGTGTTAATGATAGCGAAGGATATACGGTGGGTTTGGATTTGAAACTCTTTGGCGAATTAGCTCCTGGTGCTGATTCTTGGATTAGTTTTTCTACCATGCATAGTCGTATGCGCTTTATAAATGATAAGCCTGGTATGGCTTGTTCAGAAGCGTGTCAATGCGGATATTGCGATTGGATACCTAATCCACAAGAACAACGATACAATGTTACGATGTATTTTCAAGATTATCTTCCGCAGATTCCTCAATATCGATTCCACTTGAAGTTTATCTGGAGCGAGGGTCTTCCTTTCGGTTATCCACGCAATGAGCAGATGCGTTATTTGGGACATATGGGTGATTATCGCCGTGTGGATATTGGTGCTAGTCGTATCTTCTCCAGCAAAAAGGATAAATGGATGGCCAAGGCTAAGCATATAGAGAGTTGGAGTATTATGTTTGAAGTGTTCAACTTGATCGGTTGGAAGAATGTCAATAGTTATTATTGGGTAAATGCCGCTGATGGTATGCAGTGGGCTAGCCCTAATTACCTAACGGGTCGTATGTTCAACCTCAAGGTGGATGTGAAGATAAAGTAGTTTAGTGTTTAGAGAAAATGGCAAAGATAGATGCACAAGAGACGCCAATGATGCGACAGTTTCGCGAGATTAAGAATCAATATCCAGATGCGATATTGCTGTTTCGTTGTGGCGACTTCTATGAGACATATGCTGAGGATGCAGTACGTGCGAGCAAGATACTCAATATCACCCTTACCCATCGCAGCAACGGAGCAAGCAAAGAGGCTAAAGCCCTCGAGATGGCAGGTTTCCCTTTCCATGCACTCGATACCTACTTGCCTAAACTTGTGCGTGCAGGTATGCGCGTGGCTATCTGTGACCAATTGGAAGACCCTAAACTCACCAAGAAACTAGTCAAACGCGGTGTAACCGAATTGGTAACACCAGGTGTAAGTTATTCGGATACTACTCTCCTGCAAAAGGAAAACAACTGGCTAGCCTGCGTACATTTTGGCAAGAAGACCGTAGGTGTTGCCTTCCTTGATATCTCAACGGGTGAATACCTAGTGGCAGAGGGAACAGCGGATTATATTGACAAACTCCTGGTTAACTTTGCGCCTAAAGAAGTGCTTTATCTGCGTGGAAAGAAAGCCAATATAGAGGCCGCTTTTGGATCGAAGTATTTTACCTTTGAACTAGACGACTGGATGATGACACGTGATGCGGCCATGGATCGTCTTACCAAGCAATTCCAAGTGCAGAATCTCAAAGGTTTTGGTGTGGATCAATTGCCTGACGGTGTGATAGCTGCGGGTGCAATATTGCATTATTTGGATGCTACTCAGCACTTGCAAACAGGTCATATACAGCACCTTAGTCGTATAGAGGAAGATAAATACGTGTGGATGGACCGCTTTACTATCCGTAATCTGGAGTTGTTGGGTGGCCAGCGAGAGGATAGTGTAACACTATATCAGATTATAGACCGTACCACTACCCCTATGGGTGGACGATTGTTGCATAGATGGCTAGCTTTTCCACTCAAGGATGTGCGTGCTATACGCAATCGCCAGACGGTGGTGGAGTATCTATTCAAACACCCACAAGAGCGTGCTACTATTCGTGAGAGTCTAGAGCGTATCATGGATATGGAGCGTATTGTGAGCAAGATTTCTACGGGCAGAATTTCTCCTCGCGAGATGATTCAATTGGGTGTAGCATTGGATGCAATTGCTCCTATCAAAACTATCTGTGAGAGTGCAACGGATAATAACTACCTGCAACTTCTAGGCGAACAACTGAGCCTCTGTACTGAGATTCGTGAGCGTATCAAACGTGAGATTACACCTGATCCACCAGCAGTACAAGGACGTCCAAATACGATAGCAAGAGGCATCAATGCCGAACTAGATGACCTGCGAGATATTCAGGCTCATGGCAAAGAGCGACTTTTGCAAATACAACAACGTGAGATCGAAACTACGGGTATATCAAGTCTTAAGATAGGATACAACAATGTCTTTGGTTATTACTTGGAGGTACGAAATACGTATAAGGATCAAGTGCCAGAGGAGTGGATAAGAAAGCAGACACTCGTCAATGCCGAGCGCTATATCACACAAGAACTCAAAGAATATGAGGACAAGATTCTCAATGCAGAAGGACAGATTCAAATTATAGAGACACGTCTATATACCGAACTCATGTTGGCGCTCACCGAGTATGTGAGCCAAATGCAGACCAATGCCAATGTGATTGCACAATTGGACTGCTTGATGGGCTTTGCTGCGGTAGCAGTAGAGAATAAGTATGTGTGTCCTGCTATCAATGATAGTCTAGTGATAGATATTCGCCAAGGTCGTCACCCTGTGATTGAGAAGCAATTACCATTGGACGAAGAGTATGTGCCTAACGATGTACTCCTAGATAACAATGGACAGCAGATCATTATCATTACCGGTCCAAATATGGCGGGTAAGTCAGCTTTATTGCGTCAAACAGCATTGATTGTGCTGATGGCACAGATGGGTAGTTTCGTCCCTGCTGAGAGTGCTAGCATAGGTGTGGTAGATAAGATCTTTACCCGTGTAGGTGCTAGCGACAATATTTCCTTGGGCGAAAGTACCTTTATGGTGGAGATGAATGAGGCGGCTAGTATCTTGAATAACTTGAGTGAGCGCAGTTTGGTGCTTTTTGATGAGTTGGGACGCGGAACAAGTACCTATGATGGTATTTCTATCGCATGGGCTATTGTTGAGTATATTCACGAACAGAGAGGACATGCCAAGACCCTTTTTGCTACGCACTACCACGAACTCAACGAAATGGAGGAGAGTTTCCAACGTATTCGTAACTACAATGTTTCTGTGCGTGAAGCCAATGGCAAGGTAATCTTCATGCGTAAGTTGGTGCGTGGAGGATCGGAGCATAGTTTTGGTATTCATGTGGCTAAACTAGCCGGTATGCCTTCGTCAATTATTCAACGTGCTAACCAAATACTCAAGGACCTGGAGACCGATCATAGCCAATCACCAATCGCCAATAGCCAAGAAACGATAGGTAGTGGTAAGGCTACTGTGAGTGCACCTAGTGGTATGCAGTTGAGTTTCTTTCAACTAGATGACCCAGTGCTAGAGCAAATACGAGATGAAGTGAAAACATTGGATATCAATAACCTAACTCCATTAGAGGCACTCAATAAACTGAGCGAAATCAAGAAACTTGTAGGAGGAAAATAATACTACACCACCATGAAAATCGCATTTACAACCATATTACCTGAGGAGGGATTCCAACGCTTACAAGGGCATGAACGCTATGCTCCACTAGAGGAGGCAGAGGTGTTGGTAAGCACTTTTGACTATCGTGTTACACGGGAGATGATCGAAAGTGCGCCATGTTTGCGTCTGATTACTAACTTCGGAGTAGGATTTAATAATATCGACTTAGATGCTTGCCGTGAGCGTGGTATTCGTGTGACTAATACCCCTCAACCTGTGATTGAGCCAACGGCAGAATTGGCTTTTGCCTTGATGCATGATGTGGCAAGACGTACAGCAGAGTTTGATAGAAAACTGCGTGCGGGTACAGCAGAACCTTTTGGTGTGATGAACAACCTTAGTCACTCACTCTATGGCAAGACCTTAGGTATCATAGGTATGGGACGCATAGGTCAAGCTTTGGCTAGAAGAGCGGTAGCAGGCGGTATGCGTGTTGTGTATCACAATCGCAAGCCACTAGGTAATGAGGCGATGAGGCGATTAGGTTATGAGGTGAAGTATGTGAGTCAAGAGGAACTTCTCCAGAAGGCTGATTTTGTGAGTCTGAACTTGCCATATACGCCAGAAGTGAAGCATTTGATTGCAGAGAAAGAACTCAAGATGATGAAGCCTACGGCTTATCTTATCAATACTGCACGCGGAGCGCATGTGTGTGAGCAAGCTCTGGTCGAGGCACTCAAGAAGGGCGAGATTGCTGGGGCTGCCATGGATGTGTATGAACATGAGCCGCAGATTCACCCCGAACTATTGGAGTTAGACAATGTAGTGCTTTCTCCTCATACAGGAACGGGTACATGGGAAGGACGAATCGCTATGTGTGAGAATGTATGCGATAATATACTTGCGTGGGAAAAACAAGATTTTAACAAAATGAATATAGTACTATGAACATTACTGAAAGATTTTTGAAGTATGTAAGTTTTTGCACAACTTCAGATGATGAAACCAACATGACTCCGTCCACTCCAGGACAAATGGAGTTTGCAAAGTACTTAGCTGCTGAACTCCAAGAGATCGGTATGCAAGAGGTAACACTTGATGACAATGGTTATGTGATGGCTACATTGCCTGCCAACGTAGAGGGCAAACCTACTATTGGTTTTATTGCCCATATGGACACTGCGCCAGATGCTAGCGGCAAGAATGTCAAGGCGCATATTGTCAAGAACTATGATGGAAATGATGTGGTACTCAATGCGGAGAAGAATATCGTGTTTGAGGTGGCTAAATACCCTGAGATACTGGATTACAAGGGACAAGATATCATTATGACCGATGGTACTACCCTCCTTGGAGCGGATGACAAGGCTGGTTTGGCTGAGATCGTAACCGCATGTGAGTATTTGATTCAACATCCAGAAATCAAGCACGGCAAGATTCGTGTTGGCTTTACGCCAGATGAGGAGATTGGTCAAGGTGCAGACCACTTTGATGTGGAGAAGTTTGGTTGTGACTTCGCTTATACCATGGATGGTGGTGCGATAGGCGAATTGGAGTATGAGAACTTCAATGCTGCGGGGTGCAAGATTAAGGTACATGGTGTGAATGTGCACCCTGGTTATGGCTACCACAAGATGATCAACTCTATGCGTATTGCTAATCACTTGGCTATGATGCTTCCTCGTTGGGAGACCCCTGAGCATACACAAGGCTACGAAGGATTCTACCACTTGATTGCTATGAATGGTAGTGTAGAGGAGACTACGCTTCAATATATCATCCGTGACCACGATCGTGCTCGTTTTGAGAGCCGCAAACGCGAGATGGAGCACTTGGTACGTAAGGTAAACCAAGAGTATGGCGAGGGCACCGTAGAGATCGAGATTCGTGACCAATACTATAATATGCGTGAGAAAGTAGAGCCAGTTATGCATATCGTGACCTTGGTAGAAGAGGCTATGAAAGAGGTCGGCGTTACACCTAAAGTACAACCTATCCGCGGCGGCACAGACGGTGCACGCTTGTCTTTCGAGGGACTCCCATGTCCTAATATTTTTGCGGGTGGTGTGAACTTCCATAGCCGTTACGAATATTTGCCTATTCCATCCATGGAGAAGGCAATGCAAGTAATCTTGCAAATCGTACAAAAAGCATAATTGGCAAGATAGTTTAAAGTTTAAAGGCGAGAATATATGAACACAACTCCATTTACAGACATCCACATCGCTCTGGGAGCGAAGATGGCAGATTTTGCGGGCTTCAACATGCCTATTCAGTATCCAACTGGTATCAACCAAGAACACATGATCGTGCGCGAAGGCGTAGGTGTGTTTGATGTGAGCCACATGGGAGAGTTCTGGGTAAAAGGTGAGAAGGCTTTGGACTTCTTGCAATATATCACTACCAACGATGTAAGCAAACTCGAGGCAGGCAAAGCGCAATACACTTGCTTCCCTAATGGCAAAGGTGGTATCGTGGATGACTTGATCATTTACAAATATTCAACTACCAAATACCTCCTCGTAGTCAATGCAGGCAATATCGATAAAGACTGGGCATGGGTCAATGAGCACAATACCTTTGGTGTACAATTGGAGAATGCGAGCGATCGCTATGGTCAATTGGCAGTTCAAGGTCCTAAGGCTACTGAGATGCTCCAATTGTTAACCGATGCAGATTTGAGTGCGATTCCTTACTACGCTTTCCGCGAGTGGTCATTCGCAGGTGTACAAGGCGTTATTTTGAGTAATACTGGTTATACGGGTGCAGGTGGTTTTGAGTTATATTTCCCCAAAGAGCATAGCCAACAAATATGGGATGCACTCTTTGAGGTAGGCAAACCATTCGGTTTGGCTCCTATTGGTTTGGGTGCTCGCGATAGCTTGCGTCTAGAGAAATGGTACTGCCTCTATGGTCATGATATTGATGATACTACTTCTCCTTTGGAGGCAGGATTGGGTTGGATCACCAAGTTTGATGCGAAAGACTTTATTGACAAAGAGTTCCTACTCAAACAAAAAGCAGAGGGCGTACAACGCAAGTTGGTGCACTTTGAGTGCCAAGAGCGTGCTATCCCACGTTGTGGTTATGAGATCTGCGATGCAGAGGGTAATACCATCGGTAATGTGACAAGTGGTATCATGCTCCCAACTACCAAGGTAGGTGTAGGTATGGGCTATGTCAAGACTGCTTTTGCTAAGAAAGAGACCATCATCTACATCAAGATTCGCGAGAAATTGATTCCTGCTAAGATCGTCTAATAACTAGCCCAACTAGTGCTGCTAGCCCAACTAGTGCTGCTAGATAAACTAGTAATAAAAAAGGGAGCCATGCGCTCCCTTTTTATTATATCCAATGTTGAATCACAATGCCTTACGTACGGCTTTTAGAATAGGTTCTACGCTCATGGCTTCTCCTACGGCGCCTCGCATCCAGGCATCTGGGGTTAGTTTGCCTTGTTGATAGATGCGGCTGTATTCTTGGGCAAATTCAGCAGGAGTTTGGCACTTAGCCAGGTGTTCCTCCAATTGAAATTGTACGATATTGCCAATTGGGTAGGCAGGTAAGTACAAGGCGTAACCCACCATATGCGAATAGATACCCAGCAATGGGCAGTCTGGCTCGCCGAGCAAAGGAGCATAGTACTTATTCCATATATCCCCTGCAATGGCAATAACCGCTTCGCGGAGTTGCGCAGCGGTAGCTTTAGGGTTAGCGTACAGCCATTCCCACATAGCCATATCCACTATACTTACACCCATAATCTCGTACATACCCCATATCATATCCAACACCTCCTCGCCTTTCGCTTCCTCGCCTTTCGCCTTATAACCTAACAACTGCAAATCTCGTCCTTGAAATAGGAAGGCACTAGCTTCTGTAAAACCTGTGTTAGGTATGCCTGCCAAGGTGTAATAGTCTATATCGTAGAGTGATATGACTTCTTCTACATTGTGACCAAACTCATGTACGGCGATATTATACCCTTTGTAGTCCATACCTTTATCACTAATGCGCGTGCGCAAGCGTGCAGGTTGGTTGCGACCCACACAAGGACGAGCATGGCCCGAACCTCGAGCTGCTTCTACCACAATATGCGATGCAATCTCGTTAGCTTTATCTTTCTCAAAGCCCAAATCCATGAGCATGCGTGGCATATCTTTCTCAAAGGCAAGAGCGTTAGGGTAGCGTGATTGTGTTTGGGCGGTCAATTTGTCTTCGGATAGTGTGCTGCGGCTTTTGAAACCATCGTACCAAATATCATATGGACGCAACTCTCGTCCCAAACGCTCACGGATGATTTGCGCAACTGCTTTGATCTCGTCCGATTGGATGAGTTGGAGGAACAATGCCTCTATCTCCTCTTTGGGTATCTCTAGATCTTCGTTGAATGTACGCAATATATGAGATGGAGCATCCTTACGATAAGCATCTATCTGTTGCATAGCATGGAAAATATCCAATATCTTTTGGTATCTCTCATCCCCTGAATTTCTAACCTCCTTAACCTCTGAACTTCCCACTTCCTGAACCTCATTCGAATAGGGTTTCCATAGATATTCTGCATTATTCACCACGCATGCTGGTATATCTTGGTGGATAATACGCAGCATCACTTGGTAGATCATCTCCTGTTTTTCCTTACCTTCTCGCCTCATCGCCTCATCGCCTACGGCATAATTGGATTTCAGTTCATCTCGTAGGTTCCAGTGGGATAGCAATGCCATAGGTTCTTGCCAGAGTTGTTCCCCTTGTTCATTGCGTAGGCAGTGCATCATGATATTGTATCCAGCGATATAGTTCTCTGCCTCGCTCATGGCTTGTGCACTATGGGCATATACGCTGCCAGGGATACGCGTGTTAAATACCTCACCCATGCGGGCGTAAGCCCATTCTTGGCGAGTCCATTCTTGCCCGAGAGTGTTCTTCTCTTCCAAGGTAAAGGATGGAAAATTGAGCACGCAGATATGGGCGATCTTGTTGGCAAACATATCTTCTGTGAAATGTGCCATAGGGCTATATCCGCTGATGATCCAATCCACTGTACTTGGTTCGCCTTTACCAACGAGGGTAGTAGGCTCTTGTAGGGTATTATTCAGTAGATCAGCGCTTTGTCCACATTGTTCGAGGATATGAGACAGTCTGTTGTAGAGTACTTTTTTCTCCTCAGCGGTCGCGGCATAGTGGGTGGTGACCAATTCCACAAAATCAGCCTCTGTTCCATCTGCCTCTTGCCAGAGTGCAGCCACTTGTCTCACACCACGCTCTGCCAATACTAAATCAGCATTGGGATAGGTTTGCTGGAGACTTGTCAGCGCTTGTTGGATACTCTCTTCCTTTATCATATGGGTGTTGGCTTGATGTTGGCATGCCATTAGTAGGCTCATGATACCAACTAGAATAAGACCTTTTTTCATACCTGTTACTCTCTGTAAACTAGACTACCACTAGCTTGGTGGGTGGCCAAGACCAATACTTCTGCTATTTGTACATGGGCAGGAGCACTAGCGGCATAATATACCACATCGGCTATATCCTCACCTGTCAATGGTTGGATACCTTGATATACTTTGTCTGCTCGCTCTTTGTCGCCTGCAAAACGAGTAATGCTAAAATTGGTTTCCACCAATCCTGGTTTTACGTTGGTCACACGCAAAGGAGTATGTACCAAGTCCATACGCAGACCATCGCTCAGCACTTTGACGGCTGCTTTAGTTGCGCAATACACGCTTCCGCCAGGGTATGCTGCATCACCCGCTACTGAACCAATATTGATGATATGTCCTCTACCGCGCTCCACCATGCCAGGTACTACCATGCGTGTAATCATGAGCAAAGCGGTGATATTGGTGTCAATCATGGTGTCGTAGTTCTCTTCTATACCCTCGTATTCTTTGTCCATTCCCAGTGCTAGTCCTGCGTTATTAACCAGCACATCAATGGCTTTGAATTTTTCTGGAAGTGAATCAATGGCTTGTTGTGCTGCCTTACGGTCGCGCACATCAAAGATCAATGGGCACACTTGGATGGAGTAGGATTGAGCTAATTCTTCTAGCAGAGGGCGAAGTTTGTCTTCGCTGCGTGCATTGAGTACCAAATCGTAACCGGCTTGTGCAAATTTCTTGGCACATGCAGCGCCAATACCGGAGGAAGCTCCTGTGATAAATACAATCTTGTTCATATGATGTATATTTGAAAAATGACTATTCTTCGTTTTCTGGTTCTAAATTCGCAATGGGCAGTGCTTTTTTGGTCTTTACACCCATCTCGCTAAGGCGTTTGCCTGTACTCAATACGCTTTGCGAACTGACCATCAATTGGTTGTTGGCTTCGTCGTATGCTTTAGAGGCTTGTTGAAGTGCATGTTCTATCTTACCAAATTTCTCGATAAATCCGTTCAGGCGGTCCAGCAACATACCCACTGTTTGGAACACTTTGGCGTAGCTCTTATTTTGCTCAATTTGTCGCCAGGTGATATTGACAATGCGCAATGCGGCATAAAGGTTCATTTCGCTGACAATAAAAATGCGGTCGTTGACAAAAGTGTCACGCCATAGATTCTTCTCGTGTGCCAATGCCACTTGCATAGCGCCTTCGTTAGGGATAAACATAAACACAAAGTCAGCTGATTTTCTGCCATTCTCCATGTATGCGGAGTAGTTAGCACGTTTGAGTTCGGCTATATGCCCATGGATACTCATGAGAATCTCTTTGGCATACTGTTCGCGTTCCTCATCCGTCTTCGCGTGTACATAATTATCATAAGAGGTGATGGTCATTTTGGAGTCAATAATCACATCTTCCTTGTCATCCAAATGGAGGATGAAGTCAGGGCGCATAAGTTTGTTGGTCTCCTCATTGCGTAGAGTTTGTCCTTTTTCGTTGCGCAGGGTAGGTTGATAGACGTAGTGTACGCCTTCTTTTAGACCTTGACTATCCAGCATTTCTTTGACGATCATTTCTCCCCAATCGCCTTGTGATTTAGGTTGATAGAGCAGAGTTTCTACTAGGCGGTCAGCACGATTGCCAATGGATTCGGTTTTTTCTACCAGATTTTTGATGCTCGTTTCAAGACGCGTGGTGGTATTGCCGTGCAGACTCTGTGTCTCCTTCATTTCTTTTTCCAACTTAGAGATGGTCTCCTTGAGTGGATCAATGATGGATGACATTTGTGTCTTATTGGATTGTTCTAGTCTCTCGCTACGAATATCCAATAGTTTTTGAGTGGTATTAGTGAGTTCTGTTTGGAGATACTTGATTTGTTCTACCAGTTTCTCATCTGCCTGTTTGCGTGCTTCCTCATTGGCTTTGCGTTCAAAGTCCAGTTCTGCTTGTTTAGTCGCTAATGCTATCTCTTTGTCTTTGCACTTGTCTTGTAGTCGCACGATGATATACACACCTACTGCTACAGTTGCGACGAGAAGAAATGCTAAAATTCCGATGCTAATTTCCATATATTGCAATTTTTGTGCAAAAGTAGCATTTTTTTTTGATAAATCCAAATATCTCCACAAAAAAAGGACGATGTCTCCACCGTCCTTTACATTTTACGCTTTACACCTTACACCAGACTACTTCTTAGGCGCAGGTACGTAGGTAGGATAGAATACTTGTTGCAAACTATCTACTAGGTTCCAGTGATTCTTCAATAGCACGTTAGATGGGAAATAGCATTCGCCTGTGATACCAGGGATGGTACGGTTCAAACGCAATTGACGGCAAATCTCATTACCTTCGTTCCATGCGGCTGCTTTGTGGTTACCCATATGGTAAGGAGCCATACCGATATACACACGGCATTTCTCGGTAGCGTGCTCTGCCCACCAATGAGCAAGAATCTCATAGTCAGCCACTTCCTTGCCAATCTCCCAGTAGAGTTGTGGTACTACGTAGTCGATCCAACCCTCTTCCATCCAGAGGAGGATATCAGCATAGAGTTGGTCGTAGTTTTGCAGACCATTGGTCTCGCTACCACGCTCGTCGTTCTTCTTGTTACGCCAAATACCGAATGGAGAAATACCAAATTGTACCTCAGGTTTGATGCTGATGATGGTATTGTGTACTTGCTCAATAGCCAAGTTCACGTTGTCACGACGCCAGTCGCCCAAATCGGTAAAACCACGTGGGTCAGCAGCAAAGTTGAGTGTATCAGGGAACTCCTCACCTGCGATAGGATAAGGATAGAAATAGTCATCCATATGGATAGCTTGGATATCGTAGCGAGTCACGAGGTCTGCTACCACTTGGCACAGGAAGTCGCGAGTCTCTTGCAAGGCTGGGTTGTAGTACCATTGTTTGCCGTACTTCACAAACCACTCTGGGTGTTGGTGATACATGTGGCTAGGTGCGAGTGAATCAATATCCATTGCAGGGATAGTCACACGATAAGGGTTGATCCATACGTGTACATCGATACCACGTTTGTGTGCCTCTGCACATACGAACTCCAATGGATCGTAGCTAGCTGCCTCACCTTGTTTGCCAGTCAACCAGTGGCTCCATGGCTCCAAGTCTGATTTGTAGAGTGCATCCGCTGTAGGACGAACTTGGAATACGATGGCATTGAGGTTCATAGCTTGAAACTCATCCAACATCTCAATCAAATGTTGTTGTTGTGCTTCGCAATTGCCGATGTCTGCACGTTTAGGGAAGTCGATGTTAGCAACAGTGCTCACCCATGTAGCACGGAAATAAGGCTCTTGTTTAGCACAAGAGGTCATGACGAACATGGTCATCAATGACAATAAGAGAAGTGTTTTTTTCATTGTTTTATGTTTTTGTTTTTATTTAACGATACAAAGGTACGAAAAAATTAGCACATACACAAGCAAAAAGCCCAATTTATATTGTACAACATATATTCTGCCTACAATAGGTCTTCTATAATCCTATTTAATATATGATACCCTTGAGTGGTGGCAATGATATTGTCCCCTCGTTGTATTAGGTATCCCTTCGCGATATATGCTTGTGCTTTGTCCATATCAACGGCATGGCAGGGTACACCTTTATTTGTTCGCAGTCCCAACATCACTTGCTCCATATGCCGTTCTTCTGGGCTTATGACTTCTTGTTCTGGTCTTAGTTGGTGGCTCATGGCATGTGCGATATATTCATCTATATCGTCTATATTCCACCATCGTGTATTGCCGTCATAACTGTGTGCCCCTGCGCCTAACCCTAAATAAGGAGTATCGTTCCAGTAACTCGAGTTATGCTTGGAGTATTGTCCTGGCATGCCAAAATTACTCACCTCGTAATGCTCATATCCGTGTTGGGTCAGTTGCTCCACGAGGTAGTCATACATCTGCATCTCTTCCTCTTCATCTATGGCGATAATCTTACCTTGCTCTAAGCATTTAGTCAGGGGAGTTCCCTCCTCGTAGATAAGTCCATAGCTAGAGATATGAGGCACATGGAGTGCCAATGCTTGGGCTATATCAGCTTGCCACTCGGTCATGGTCTGCCCTGGCAGGGCGTACATCAGGTCTATAGAGATATTGCTGATACCTTCTGCTTGCGCCGTATTAACGGCTTGGATGGCTTGCTCAGCGCTGTGGCGCCTGCCTACGAGCTGCAATAGGCGGTCATTAAAACTCTGCACACCCATACTCAGTCGGTTGATACCCATGGCACGCCAAGCTCGTATTTTTTCTGCCGTTATGTCACCTGGGTTGGCTTCTAAGGTAATCTCCTGAACACTAGCAGGATCGATGCTACTAAGGATAGAGTGGAGCAACAGGCGCAGACTCTCAATAGGCAGTAGGCTAGGTGTGCCTCCGCCGAGATAAATGGTGCGAATCTCTTGTTGGCTCCATGGAGCTTGGTAGGTTTGCCATTCTTGAATGACTGCCTGGATATATACTTCCCGTTTCTCTAATTGGGTCGTAGAAAAAAAGTCGCAGTATCTGCAACGACTCTTACAAAATGGGATATGTATATAAATTCCTGCCATGGATGCAACTGCAAAAGTAGTAAAAAAAATGTATATACACAAATAAAACGATAAAATATTGAGCAAAAGTTTGTGCATGTAGGTTTTTTTTCGTAATTTTGCAACGCTAACCCAAAAAACACAATTTATACCATGTTTACACCATCTGATTTGGCGCAACTTCAGGCGCGTGGCATCTCTGAGGAGAAAGCCCTAAAACAACTTCAGTCTTTTGCGACTGGTTTTCCAGAACTAGACATCGTTTCTGCTGCATCGGTAGGAAACGGAGTGCTCAATCCTACAGAAGAGGAGATAGATGCTTATGTCAAAGCATGGCAAGACTACCTCAACGAAGGACACACCGTGCTGAAGTTTGTTCCTGCTAGTGGTGCGGCTAGTCGTATGTTCAAGGACTTGTTTGAGTACCTTGAGACTGGCGAGAGAACCAAGTTTATTGATAAGTTCCTCACAGAGAAAGAGCATTTTGCTTTTGCTTCTCAGTTAGCAGGACTTGACGAGCAAGCTGCTGTCAGTCATCTACTTAAAGATATGAACTACGGCAATCTTCCTAAGGGATTGCTCCTCTTCCACTCATACGAAGATGGCGCCCGCACCCCTGCTCTAGAGCACTTGGTAGAAGGTGCTATGTATGCTGCCTCTAAGGGCGAAGTGAATATCCATTTCACCGTGAGTCACGAGCATTTGCCTCTCTTCCAAGCGCATTTGGCGGAATACCAAGCGGCATATGAGGAGAAGTTGGGCGTGAAGTTCCATATCTCCTATTCCGAGCAAAAACCATCTACCGATACCCTCGCGGCTAATCCTGACGGCACACCATTCCGTACGGCAGATGGCAAACTCCTTTTCCGTCCAGGTGGTCACGGTGCGCTCATCGAGAATCTCAACGAGCAAGAGGCAGATGTGATCTTCATCAAGAATATTGACAACGTAGTGCCAGATCGTCTCAAGGGCGATACTGTTCGTTATAAGCAACTCCTTGCTGGTGTGCTAGTTACAGAGCAAAAGAAGATCTTTGAGCAACTCCAAGATCCTACTCTCACAGCAGATCAGAAAGCCAAACTCCAACGCCCATTACGCGTGTGCGGTGTAGTGAAGAACACAGGCGAGCCTGGTGGTGGTCCATTCCTTGTGCGTGAAGAAGATGGTACTATCTCTTGCCAAATATTAGAATCTAGTCAAATTTCTGACCCTGCGCTTATGCAACAAGCGACCCACTTCAATCCTGTAGATCTCGTATGTGCTACGCGCGATGCGGAGGGCAAACCATACTATTTGCCTGACTTTGTGGATGAGAAGACAGGTTTTATCTCGCATAAGTCCAAAGATGGTAAGGAACTGTTGGCTTTGGAGTTACCAGGATTGTGGAATGGTGCTATGAGCCGTTGGAATACCATTTTTGTGGAGGTACCCGTGAGCACGTTCAACCCTGTGAAGACGGTGAATGACCTGCTTCGTGCAGAACACCAATAAAAGACCGCTTCGCTGAGAAATATTAAGAATATAGAGAAAGGGATGTGCGTTGGCACATCCCTTTCTTGATGTCGTAAGACTATCGCGGTCTCTCGGCCGTAGGCGGTCTAAAAACTCATTTCTCTGGTTGTTTCACCCAAATCAGTTTCGTGGTGTCATACCCACGGCGATCGGCTTCGGATAGGATACTTGCTAGTGTGGCTTCGTCCAATTGAGGAGTGCGTGAGAGAATCCATAGATAATTGTCGTTTCCGCCACCTACCAAAGCAAATTGGTAATTTTCATCTAGCATCATAATTCGGTAGTCGCTGTAGAAAGGGCCAAAGAACGAAACACGTAGCAAACCCGGAACAGAGGTTGTTTTGGCAATACCTTTGGCATCTTCGGCTCTACCATCTTTGATGCCGGTGTTGAGCACATCTATCTTGCCGTCTTCCCGCAAACTGTAATGTGCCATCACATACTCTAGACCACGTTCAAATGGATGGTCAAAGCGTGCTAGTTCATACCAATACCCCAGGTAGCGATTGAGGTCAACGGATTGAATCGTTGAATTGTCCGCTGTCTTGTTGTTGCAACTCATCAACATGCTAGCAACAACTGCAAATAAGAAAATTTTTTTCATAGTTGTAATTTTTGTTTAGGTTATAACCCTCTTATGAGAGTCAATAACGTTACAAACAAAAAGCGTGCCATATGTGTGCAGGGCACACGGTTTTTGGTTTATAGTTTATGGTTTATAGGTAAGGAAACCAGCGTAGCTGTATTCATTGCCTTTACACCCTACACTCTACACCCTACACTCTTCAGCACTTCCAACGGATGATCCACCAGATAATCGGGTTTAGCTCCTTCCATCTGCTCTCTAGTACCGAATCCCCAGGTGCAGAGCACGAGAGTAGCGCCTGCAGCCCGAGCAGTCTCAGCATCCACGAGCGAGTCGCCAATGTAGAGGACTTTTTGATGCGTGGATGTTGGGTTAGATGTTATTCCCTTCCCTTCAGGGAGGGGCTGGGGGTAGGCT
>JAZQTO010000041.1:0-25235 GCA_045630805.1 Paludibacteraceae bacterium | reverse complement strand
ATTTCTTTATAATGATTTTGAGATTTTTATCGAGTGGATTGCTTTGCGGAGGGCGGAAGCAATGCGGGCATTGTGACTAACTAACAATAAGCAAGACACCGATAAAAAGCCAAAAGCATATAAAAATATATCCTTTCTGTGCTTTTTTTGTGTAAAATGTGAAATTTATAGAAGAAATCTTTACATACTGACAAGTTTTAGCAGTTTGGTATAGTAATTTTGCAGAAAATTACAAAAATAACAAAATCATGGACAAAGAAATGAAAAATGAATTGGCCGTAACCAATACTTCAACAAACGAAATTGTATTATATCAACCAAACGAAACTATCCAATTGGAAGTGCGCTTACAAGACGAAACTGTTTGGCTCAATCAACAACAAATAGCAGTGTTGTTTGGTACACAACGCCAAGCAATTACTAAGCACCTGAAAAATATTTTTGAAAGTGGAGAACTTGAGCGCCAGGCAACTTGTTCCATTTTGGAACTAGTTCAAAAAGAAGGTAATCGTATGGTTCGTCGTAATGTTGAAATATACAACTTGGATGTTATTATCTCTGTTGGTTATCGGGTTAATACCAAACGAGGTATACAATTCCGTCAATGGGCGAACAAAATAATCAAAGACTATATGCTAAAGGGTTACGCAGTTAACCAACGTCTCCTTGCGATGGAAGAACATATGGATAAACGAATAGGACGAATAGAAAACACTTTAGCATCTCATCAAGAAAAAATCGACTTCTTCGTCCGCACAAACCTACCTCCCCACCAAGGCATCTTCTACGATGGTCAAATCTTTGATGCTTACACTTTCATCAACGATCGTATACGAGAAGCCACTACCCGCATCATCCTTATTGACAACTATATCGACGATAGCGTGCTAACCATACTATCCAAACGAGCAGACAAGGTAACTGCTACCATCTATACCAAGAAACCATCCGCACAACTGCAACTGGATATCCAAAAACACAATGCGCAATATCCTCCAATAAGTGTCATAGAGTTCAACCGCTCTCACGACCGCTTCCTCTGCATCGACGATACTGTCTATCACCTTGGTGCCAGCATCAAAGACCTAGGCAAGAAATGGTTCGCCTTCAACCGCATGGAAATGCTCACAACCGAACTGTTGCAAAAAATGCACTAGTTGAATATAATAATTTGATCTTTGGATCTTAATTAAAATGTTTTCATATTCCTCAAAGTGGGGACTTTTCGGGCGCTACACTCGGAGTGAGTTCCGTCGCACTCCTTCAGGTCGCCTAATCCGCAGCCAACTTTATCTATCTTGCCAAATACAAACATCGGGGATTTCTTATAAATTATTTGGTCAATTCAGATAAAAGCAGTACCTTTGTGCCAACAAACTTACCCCGCTTCTCGTAGATCAGCGCGCTTAGGGTAAGTCTTTTTTTATTATTATGAAGAATGATACCGATAAACCTCTAGATTTCAACCAACAAGTACAATTATTGGAGGCAAACGAATTGACCTTTCAAAACAAGAAAAACACCATGCTTCCTTCGTAGGGACAAATTGTCCCCAGATACTAGTGAATAATCTTGTTGTTACTTATTAGCAAGTCAACCTTCACTACAAACCTTTCGCCACTATCTTCAGTATGAAGGGAAATAACCAAAATGCCAAAAATGTGTAACTCTATACGGAAATATGTGCCAAAAATGTGCAAAGTCACACTTTTTCTATATTTTTATTTGCATATTTCAACAAAATATACTACTTTTGCACCATCAATTTGATTGAAAACGTGCAAAAGTGCATCGTGATATCAATTGAAAACGTGTAAAATAACACGCAACAACCAATTGAAAACGTGTTAAATTTTATTTTATGAAACGCAAAATATATCAACAACTTGCTGATTGGAAATTAGTTAGCAATGGAAAAAGTGCACTTCTTATTGAAGGAGCAAGGCGTATAGGAAAAAGCTATATCGTAGAACAATTTGCAAAACAAGAATACAAGAGCTATATCTTGATTGATTTTAACAATGTAAAAACCGAAATAAAGAACCTATTTCTTAATTATCTTACAGATTTAGATACATTGTTTCAACTCTTGTCGTTGCACACTAATGTTCAACTGCACCCGCGCGAATCTGTTATCATCTTTGATGAGGTTCAGCAATTTCCGCCTGCCCGCGCGGCAATTAAGTATCTGGTTGCAGATGGAAGATACGATTATATTGAAACAGGCTCACTTATTAGCATCAAAAAAAATGTTCAGAATATAGTCATTCCTTCAGAAGAACAACATCTAAATATGTACCCAATGGACTTCGAAGAGTTCTTATGGGCAATGGGCGAACATGCTTTGTGCAACTACATATGCGAGTGCTTCACTAAGCGACAGCCAATGGGAACACTTCACCGCAAAACGATGGAGTTGTTTCGATTATATTTGATTATAGGCGGCATGCCACAAGCCGTGAGTACATATGTTAGCACGCGCGACTTCCGACAAGTAGAGAGTGTTAAGCAAGCCATCTTGCAACTCTATCGCGCTGATATTCATAAATATGCTACTGGAGCAGAAACGAAAGCAGCTGCCGTGTTTGAAGCTATACCTTCTCAACTTCAACTACACGAAAATCGTTTTGTATTATCCGATTTGGAGCCTACTGCACGTTATCGCAATTATGAAAGTGCATTCTTCTGGCTAAGCGATTCTCGTATCGTTAATATTGCCTACAACACTTTTGCTCCTACCATTGGTTTGAATATGAATACAGAACGCTGTACTCTTCGGTGCTATATGGCAGATACGGGACTACTTATTTCATTAGCATTCAGTGAGCGTGGACAAATGCCAGCTGAAGTTTACGAGCGACTATTACACGATAAATTAGAAGTAAATTTAGGTATGGTTATGGAGAATGTAGTTGCACAAATGTTGGCAGCAGCAGGTAATCGTTTGTTCTTCTACAATCATGTTGATCGAGATGATGCCTCAAATGATATGGAGATAGATTTTCTGATAACGAAATCCCATGTAACATCGAGAAAAAATATCTCTCCAATAGAGGTAAAATCCTCTACGCACTTTACGACAACTTCGCTGAATAAGTGTATGAGCAAATTCTCTCAAGCAATTGGAGAAGCTTTTGTACTGCATACCAATGATATTAGAATAGAGGAAAATATCTGCTATCTACCCCTCTATATGGCAGGCTTGTTGTAACTTGCAGCACGCCGATTCTGTCAAAATACCAACAATCAAATGACGGCTTGAAAATGCGACAAAAGTACGAGTTTATGCCAAAACATTTGCATATATCAAGGATTTTCACTACCTTTGCAGGCTAATTAACAATAATAAAGAACAAGGAACCAAAGATATATGCGTATACACTTTATAGCAATAGGCGGTGCCGCCATGCACAATCTGGCCATGGCGGTGGCTACCAAAGCAGGATATGTGGTGACAGGATCGGATGATGAGATATTCGACCCTGCACGCACCCATCTACAGGAGGCAGGTCTGCTTCCTGAGGAAATGGGCTGGCATCCAGAGAAAATAACCAGCGACATCGATGCTATTATTTTAGGCATGCACGCGCGCGAGGATAACCCTGAATTGGTTCGCGCACGCGAGTTGGGGATAAAGATCTACTCTTTCCCTGAGTATCTCTATGAGCAGACCAAGGATAAGATTCGCATCGTTGTAGGCGGTAGCCACGGCAAGACAAGCACCACCTCCATGATTCTGTATGTCTTGCAACACTTAGGCATCGAAGCTGATTATATGGTAGGTGCTCAGATTGAGGGATTCGAGCGCATGGTACGCCTCTCTGACACCGCCAAATATGCAGTATTTGAAGGCGACGAGTACCTAACATCTCCGCTCGACTTGCGCTCAAAATTCCTATGGTATCACCCACATGTGGCGATACTGACAGGTATCGCATGGGATCATATCAATGTGTTCCCTACTTTTGATGGATATGTGGACACTTTCCGTAAGTTCGTCGATGGAATCGAGGAAAATGGCACATTCATATACTATAAACATGACGCCAACTTGTGCGAGATAGCATCTCAAGCACGAAAAGATATTAAGCAACTTCCATACGAGGCATACCAAGGCAATGTGAACATGAAAATCTTTGGTAAGCACAACATGGAGAACCTGCAAGCCGCAGCATTGGCTTGCGAGCAGATTGGTGTGAAGCCAGAGGACTTCTACCGCGAGATTGCTACCTTTACGGGAGCCAGCAACCGCCTTGAACTGATTGATGAAATCGGTACAAATGTAGCATATAAGGATTTCGCCCACTCTCCTAGCAAGCTTCGCGCGACAGTAAATGCTGTACGCGAGCGCTACCCTGAGAAGCAATTGGTTGCTGCCATGGAGTTGCACACCTTCTCCAGTCTGATGGCAGACTTCTTGCCACAGTACGAGGGCTGTATGGCAAATGCGGATGTGGCATTGGTGTACTTCAATCCAAAGGTGATTGAGCACAAACGCTTAACCCCAATTACAGCTGAGGAAGTGCGCAAGGCTTTTGGCACAGAAAATGTAGAGGTATTTACGGATATCCAACTATTGCAAGAGCGATTGCGATCATTGACATACGAGAATACCGCACTTTTGATGATGACATCAGGTACCTTTGACGGCGTCAATATCCCCGAATTTGCAAAGGAATTGATTAGTTCGAATAAAGACAAAGACAATTCTAAAAAAGACCAAAGCCAGATACCTTATACACATTGTCTGAACTGCGGTGCTGAGCTTCAAGGTAAGTATTGCCATGTTTGTGGACAAGAAGCCACTAGTAAAACACCTACTGTTGGTGCATTTTTAGTGGAGTACGCTAATCATGCTTTTATTTGGGATTCGAATTTCTTGAAAACTATTTGGAACCTGATTCGTCGTCCTGGTTATTTGACCAAAGAGTTTATTGCAGGCAAGTTTGCGTCGCACGAACATCCGCTCAAACTGAATATGTTCTTGCTGTTTGTACTAATCACACTATTCGTCTTTTTTGCGGGTACTGAAAAGGTGAACAATAAGGTACATAATATAACCAACAACGAAGCTGTGCTTGCTGGCCTTCAACTTGAATTTATGATTGATCGTGGAGAACTAGATACCACACTGTTAAGCCCAGAAGATACTGTTGTGTTGCTAGCACCTTTGTTCTTTGCAGACCAGCATTCAGGATTCATCCGTTGTGTTGATACGCTAGAATACACGAATGACAAAGGTCTTGACAAATGGATAGCGGTTATTCCGCATACATTCATTGAGGATAGCATTATGGTGGAGTACGAAAGCGGTTGCTATCGTATAAACCAAGAATTGAAAACAGCCCAAAACGAATTGATGTTAGTAAATTCCATTGCACAAGAACTAGTTGATCTCATTGCTCGATACTTCCCATTGCTTGTGTTGTTCACGGCTCCATTCCTAGCAATATCGCTGCGATTTGTGCAACGCAAGAACCGCCTACCACGCATCCATCATTTCATCTTCGCCCTGCACTACACAGCGTTTCTTGAAGTACTGATGCTATGCATATTCCTGCTTCATCTAACACTATCCCCACCGATGGATTGGATGCAATGGATTATGATCATAGGGTCATGCTTGTATCTCACCATTGCCTTCCGTAATGTTTATGGAACTAGTACTTGGACTAAGGCGATGCTCAAAGCGCTATTTACAAGCGTTGTGTACGTGCTCATCGGTCTAGGAGTATTCCTTGGGATACTCATAGTGGCCGTCTTTGTAGCTATTAATAACGCTTCAATAAGTTAATAAAGATAGATTGATACTCATATGGACAAACAAACCAAACGTGACTACCTCTATATGCGCATGGCGCGCACATGGTCAGAAAATAGTTATTGCGTACGCCGCAAAGTAGGAGCCATCTTAGTAAAAGATCAGATGATTATCTCGGATGGTTACAATGGTACCCCTAGTGGATTTGAAAATATATGCGAGGACGAAAATAATGTATCTAAGCCATATGTTCTACACGCAGAGGCCAATGCCCTAACTAAAGTAGCTCGTAGCCATAACAGCAGCGACGGTGCAACACTCTACGTGACCGCTTCGCCATGTATGGAGTGTGCGAAACTTATCATTCAATCGGGTATCAAACGCGTGGTCTATGGCGAGAAATACCGCATTATGGATGGTGTAGAACTATTGGAGCGCGCAGGCGTGCAAGTGGACTTTATGCCTGATACCCCTGCCTCTAACCTTTAACCTCTAACCTTTAACCTAAATTTGTATGAAAAAGTATTTATTTCCAACCTTGACCATCGTTTGCCTGATGATAGGCTTTCTGATTGGTAATGCCGTGTCCAACAAAGTAAACGCACAACGTTTTTACATCCAAAACGGACAACTCTTTCAGCAACCCGAGTCAAAGATTGATCAAGTATTGGACTTGATTCAAGCGGGGTATGTAGATCCCATAAATGTAGATAGTATTACCGAAGAAGTAACCAAAGAAGTCATCAAACGCCTAGATCCTCACTCTGCTTACATACCTAAAGAGGACTTGGAGATGGTGAATTCGGAACTTTCTGCCTCTTTCTCGGGTATTGGTATACAGTTCTCTATTCAAAACGACACAGTTCAAGTAGTATCTGTCATCTCGGGTGGTCCATGCGAAGGCATGGGTGTGTTGGCTGGCGATAAGATCGTGATGGTCAACGACTCCAATTTTACGGGTAAAACCATTACCAACGAAAAAGTGATGCACGCTCTCCGTGGTCCTAAAGGCACAGAGGTAAAGATTGGTGTTGCACGTAGTGGCACAGATGAGGTACTTGACTTTACGATCACTCGTGGCGATATCCCTGTACACTCGGTAGATGCAAAGTTCATCATCGAGACCAAAGGCGAAAAGATTGGTTTTGTGCGCGTGAGCCGTTTTGCAGAGAAGACTTATGATGAGTTTATCTCAGCTTTGGCTACCCTCAAAGGACAAGGTGCAACTTGCTATATCATAGACCTACGCGAAAACTCAGGCGGTTATATGGATCAAGCCATCAAGATGGCCAATGAGTTCCTAAACCGTGGCGATATGATCGTATATTCCGAGGGTCGCGCTTATCCTCGTTATGAAGCCAAAGCCAATGGTTCGGGTCGATTCCAACGTGAAAAATTCGTCGTATTGATTGATAATTTCTCCGCATCAGCCAGCGAGATTTTCGCAGGTGCGATGCAGGATAACGACCGTGCTACGATTATCGGTCGCCGCAGTTTTGGTAAAGGTCTGGTGCAACAACAGATTCCTTTTGCAGATGGTAGTGCCATGCGATTGACCGTAGCTCGCTACTACACTCCATCGGGTCGTTGCATCCAAAAACCATATAAACTAGGCGAACAAGAAGATTATGCGCAAGATTTGCTTGACCGCTATGAGAGTGGTGAGTTTTTCTCTGCAGATAGTGTACATTTTGCCGATTCCACCGTATATTACACCAAACAAGGTCGCAAAGTAATGGGTGGCGGAGGCATTATGCCGGATGTGTTTGTGGGTCGTGATACTACCCTCTACACACCATATTTCAATATCGTTTCGAACCGCGCATACACCTATCAGTTTGCGTACCAATACACCAACAAACATCGCGCCGAACTCAGCAAGTACACCGACTGGCAATCACTCGAGAAACATCTGCTCAAAGCCAACTGGGTGCCAGAGTTCGTGGCATTTGCCAACGAGAAAGGAGTAGAACTAAACGAGAAACAATTGGCCATCTCACGTCCTCTGCTCGTGCGTATAGTGAATGCATATATCGTGCGTAACATATTGAACGACGAAGGATTCTATCCGCTCTTTGAGCGAGATGATGATATAACTAAAAAAGCAATCGAAGTACTCTGTGAATAAGCGTTTACAACAAATACGAGAGTTTATCCAATACGATTTGTGGCGTCAGTCACATATGGACATCCACACTCCTAAGAAACGTTGGTTATACCGTTTCTTACAAACCATCATTCTAGTTGCTCGCGGATTCAAGGATCAGGTATTGGTGGTACGAGCCAACTCATTATCTTTTGCCCTACTCTTCGCCTTTATTCCTATGTTGGCGTTGATATACGCCATTGCACGTGGGTTTGGCTTTGAAGAGACTGTACAACACACTATTTCTAGTAGTTTTCTAGCAGAAGCGAATGTAGCTCCTGTCTTACTAGAATGGATTGAGCGTTACTTAGAAACCGCTCGAGAAGGATTGTTCTTGGGTATCGGTTTGATCGTACTTATATGGGCAGTATATGCGTTCTTTAATATGCTCGAAAACTCCTTCAATAGCATTTGGAATGTCAAACAATCACGCTCATTTGCTCGCCGTATGACCAACTATGTTATGACGCTATTATTGGTCCCAGTATTGGTGGTTGTAACATCGGGTATATCCATCTTCTTAAACTCGACAGAAATCTTAGCACCCGTATTGGATGGCATACTACCTATCCGCAAATTTATGTTGCGTTTTCTACCTTTTGTAGCGACGGCGGGCGTGTTCACATGGATATTCATTGCCATACCTAACACCAAAGTCAAATTCTCATCGGCTATTATTCCGGGTATCCTCATGGGATTGCTCTATCAGTTGGTACAAGCCCTGAGTATGTTCCTAGTTGTACTCTTTACCCGTATGAGTATTGTATATGGTGCATTCTCCGCTATTCCATTGGTATTGATTTGGTTACACATCACATGTTGGTTGCTCTTGATAGGCGCAGAATTAGCATTCGCTATCCAAAACAACGATTTGTTTGCTTACGAGAACGACCTCAAGACCATGTCACGCCGATACAAAGACTATGTCATGCTATATCTGTTGTCGGTCATTATTCGTCGTTTTGAGGCGGGAGAATCACCTCAAACAGCACAAAAAATGGCTGCCGAGCATCAATTACCTATCCGATTAGTACAACAGCTACTATCTCGATTGGAAGAAACCTCTATCGTTCGTCGCGTATATACAGAAGATGAAGAGGAGCAAGCTTTTGTTCCTGCTCTTGATACCAAGACTATTACCGTAGAAATGGTTATTGGACGCATTTCGGCACAAGGAACGGAAGAGTTTCTTCAACATACTCCGGCTGAAATGCAAGCCTTCTGGCTACGCTATCAACAAATGATAGATGCCAACCATTCGGATGACATTCTAGTTAGTGAATTAGCTTAAGGGGAAAAGGCAATTATCCTTGACCTTGTGATTGATAGGACATAGCACCTTGTTTGGGGTTATGTCCTATTGCTTTCATTTTGCGCACATATAGTTTTTGACCGCAGCGCACATATAAATATTGTCCGCTAAAAGCCAACGCATCTACACCACCTGCAGGCAATGATAATATTGCACGCACACGACCATTATGGTCTGCTACTTGCACTCCCATAGGCGTTGCCACATATAGATTACCCTCCATATCAAAGGCCATATTACCCGAAGTAGCGAGTGTACCATTACTCAAATCATGTAAGAAATAGAATGGCTCGCTATATAGCATATGCCCCTTCTTATCCATAATAGTAGAGATCAAATGATGGGTATTCTCATGAACAGAAACACAAAAACGATAGTCTGGAGCCACTGCCAAAGCACGAGTTCCTTCTGAGAGCACTGATACAATATCATTACTCTTAACACTAGCATCGCATAGTGCAACATACTTACCACTAGCCAATTCTTGTACAGCCTGACAAGCACGCAATCCTTCTGCTACCTTCTGACCGTTCTTATATAGAGTGTTAGCACGCCAACTCAATCCTTCTCCCATAAGACGCTCACCCGATTTGAGCGTAGATACCACTTGAAGTTGCCCATCCGAATTTACTTGGCAAACTTGATTACCTGAAGCAAAGACAATCTTACCTTCCGCAGCAGGATAAATATCTCCATCTATGGTACTTGATATTGGCAGAGCCACCCAATCATAGGCAGGATCAAGAATCGCCTGCAACATACCATTATTGGAGGTTCCCTTATTCACGCGGGCAGGGTAACCTTTCCACAACCATCGCATCGCATCAGGGAAAGCCAAAGTACCATACTTAATGCTATGATTTCCTCTATTCCACACATGGAACGCCTCATAACCTGCAAAATTAAACGCAGACTCCATGAGAAGATTATACTCAAACCATTCTCCAAAGATAGGATTCCACACATCATACCAACCATCTTGCATATAGATACGCAAAGGTTTTGGTTCTGTCTTGCGCACTATAGCAGGATACTCATGTCCGCCACGCATCGCCACGAAAGTACCAACTGTCGTATAAACGCGAGAGAACATATCTGGACGATTCCATGCTGCTGTAAAAGCTGCTATACCGCCACTACTTGCACCTGTAATGGCACAGTCGTTAGGATCCGTGGAGATATTAATAGCCTGACCATCTTTCGTCTTGAGTGCGCGCACTTGAGGCAACACCTCTTGCTCAATAAATTGCGCCCAATTATCATCGGTAGAGTCAAACTCCTTGCAACGATTATAGCGAACAACATTCCTATCTTCATCATACACCACACCTGGATTGATGAACACACCTATCGTCACAGGCATTTCACCAGAAGCTATAAGATTATCTAAAACAGTAGTCGCATCGTAGAGAATACCATCCATACACACTAATAGACATGCAGGTGCAGTGTCGCGATATTGCTGAGGGACATAAACTAAAACCTCACGCTCCGTACCAGGATAGCGAAGGGATTCGTTCATCACAAATTTGATAACCTCTCCGCGTTGATCCTCAGCGACTTTGACCGTTGCGGGATCATATGGAGCGGCAATATTATATGCTTGTTGCGCAAAAAGGGTGCATGAAAAAATTAATGCACAGAATAATCCAATGTATTTCATGGAGATATATTAGCTTATTTCTTTTTCTTCTTAACAGCTCTATCTGGCGTTGCCACAGGACGCTGGGCAAGTTTCTCCATCGTCGCATCAAACGTAGCAAAATCGCAAGACAACTGACCATGTGACAAACTAGCTATATCATCTTTGAGGCGTTCTACACCTGACTCCAGTTCGCGATTCCATGTAGCATTCTTCTGACGCATACATTGTGCAATATACACAATCATCGCTTGTTTTTTGTCCATATCTTGTTCGTCCACTGCGAGTTGCACCATATCTTGTATGATACGACCATAGTTGCGCATGCGTACGATAGTCGTTTTACGTAATCCTTGCATATTAGTTGTTGATTAATAAATCGTTATTGAACTTGCTTCGTTTTAATGAGATAGATCATCGTAGGATAGTGGTCTGCATAACCATTCTGCCATACGCCACTCTTCACAGTACGCAAAGGAGTTCCCTTGTCTTTTCCCTCTTGAACAGTAAGAAAATCCTTGTTGAAAATCTGAGATTTCCAATACACCCATTTCCCGTCTTCTAACTGAGCATTCATCAATGGCTCAGAGATAAAAATTTGGTCAAACAAGTTCCAACTGCCTTGGTACGACAGACTACCTATACCACGATCCAACTTTTGCCACATGGTATTGAAGAAGCCTTGTTCGCCTACTTCTTCGCGTGTTTTCTTTGCGCCCATAACTACAGCACAACTATGGTTGAATGGATCATCATTCAAGTCACCCATCACCACAATCTTAGCACGAGGCTCCTTGAGATAAATGCTATCGCACACTTGTTTGCAGAGCATAGCAGCGGTATCACGAGTGGCACGGCTACTCTCCTCACCACCATAACGACTAGGCCAGTGGTTTACACTGATATGCAACTTATCGCGCACAATCTTGCGATCATCATCCAGCATATATCCGGAAATCCACAATTGAAGACGACTTTTCACCACACCACCATCGGCATAATGCGCATTAAGTTCATAACCTTTGGTAGATACAGGCTTGAACATCGCTGGATTATACAAGAAGCCCACATCCACACCACGACGATCTGGACCCTCCAACAAGATAGGTTCGTACACACGATTATATTTCTCCTTAAGTACGCGGCACAAATCATAAAGACAACCTATATTTTCCACCTCAGATACACCCACACAAGCGGCACCACGTGGGTCTTCATCTGTACCGAGCTGAGATATAGCATATGCCATTTTCTCCAATTTTTGTTCATACTTAAAACTGGTCCACTTCATGCCACCATCAGGCAAATATTCATAGTCATTCTTACCTTCATCATGAATGGTATCAAATAGGTTTTCTAAATTGTAAAATGCTATGCATCTTACTTGCATTTCCTGACTTGCAGCATTACTTACTACTGCTATGGTGACCAAAAGAAGCACCAAGATAGATTTCAAAATGGTATGTTTCATGATTTTTTGTTAAATATGTTGCAAAATTACTATTTTTTTTTGGATTGTCCAAAACTTTTTTGTAATTTTGCTGCGATTTCAATAATTTATAATTAAATTACAAATATTTGAACAACAACTTTTAACACTTACACACTATGTCATCAGTAAACAAAGTCATTTTAGTAGGCAACGTAGGAGCCGACCCAGAGGTACGTTATCTAGAACGTGGCACAGCTATTGCTAACTTCAACCTTGCTACCACAGAGCGAGGATATACCATGCAAAATGGAACTCAAGTTCCTGATCGTACAGAATGGCATCCTATTGTATTGTGGCGTAATCTTGCAGAATGGGCCGAAAAATACGTCCGCAAAGGCATGAAATTGTACGTAGAAGGCAAACTACAAACCCGCACATGGGAAAAAGACGGACAAATACGCCGCAAAACAGAAATTATTGCGGAGAATATCCAAGTATTGTACCGTCCAACGGAATATCGCAATGAGATAGCTGCCGAGACTAACACTGCATCTGAAGGAGAGATTCCAGCCAACTCTTCTATTCCAACTTTGGAGATAGACGATATTTTTTAACTAGACCTTCACACAGTCTTTTACGGGTTCATGACGGGTTCATGACGGGTTCATAACCTACTTTTCCCGTTACCACTCCGAACCTTTAGCGAAGGTACTCCAACCAAAAATAGGGGGTGATTCATTTGAATACACCCCCTATTTTTATATTAAACTGCGTATTTCTTCCAACTGTTTACGAACTTTCAGAAGTATTTCTGCTGCTCGTTGACGGGAATCGGTTTTTTTTGTCCCCTGCTTCAACTCTGTTTGAATCGCCTCTATTCGTGTAATATGTAGATCATCACGAATAAACTTAATCTGTTTTACCAGTTCTATATCCTGCTCAGTATAAAAACGCTTACCTTTATCATTCTTATAAGGTTGCAGTTGAGCAAACTGCTCCTCCCAATATCGCAAAGTGGATATAGGCAATTGAGTCATTCTGCTCACTTCTGAAATAGAATAATAGATTTTCGTAGCCATATTGTCTATCCTTTATGGTGCCAATATCTTGAGCGTTTTACCCGCTCTAATCATGTCCGAAGAGAGTCCATTCCACGCTTTGAGGTTTTTCACAGAAACATGGAACTTAGCCGCTATACCTCCTAGCGTGTCTCCCTCCTTGATCTTATAATATGTCACTCCATTCACTGTGTAAGCTCCATTTACGCCTGTCTTTTGCCACAAATCAATCTCCGTGCGACGATTATGCAGCAATTCATTCGCTTTATGCGCCAAAATCTGATCTTGGTTCATAACAAACGCACCCGCCTTATCCATTGGCAAACAAATAGCATATTCCTTATTTCCAGGCACAATATCTCGCGCATATTGAGGATTCAACTGACGAAGCAAAGACAACGGAATATCCAATATTTCAGCCACTTGCAACAAGTGAATACGTTGATTAGTCACAATCGTATCAGTAGGTACAATCTCGCTTGTTGTTAAATTAGCTAAATCCGGAAACAACACAGAATCAGCAGGGACAGAATCCACCACAAACAAGGGGTCTTCTTTGGCAGATATACCATGATAAGCTGCAAAATTCATCGAATACACGGCTGCAATATATAGCGGCAAATAAGCTCTAGTCTCTTTAGGCAAGAAAGGATAAATACTCCAAAAATCGCGTTTCCCACCGGCTCTATAAATAGCCTTATTCACATTACCCGGACCACAATTATAGGCTGCTATCACCAAGTTCCAATCTTTGAACACCTCATACAATGCATTCATAAATTTAGCCGCAGCATGGGTGGATTTAATGGGATCACGTCTTTCATCCACCAAGGAGTTAATCTCTAGTCCATATTTCTTGCCAGTCGCAGGCATAAACTGCCATAAGCCTACAGCACCCATATGCGAACGAGCATTAGGATTCAATGCCGATTCTATCACAGGTAGATACGCCAATTCGTATGGCAAATCATATTGGGATAAAATATCTTGGAAAATAGGCATATAATACTGCTCTTTCTGCAACAAACCAGCCACTTGTTTGGGGCTATGGTACAAATAACGCAGAATATAGCGACGAACAATCGTATTATATGGCAATTCGACCACATATGGCAACTGCTGCATACGCTCTATAAATACCGAATCAGGTGTTTGCTGAACGGGCTCCGCAACGATCGTATCAACCGACGCAACCTCCTCAACCACAAGCAAAGGGACAGAATCGGACACAGGATTATCTAGCGATATTGTATCGCCAAGAATCAGTAATAATATTAGGAATAACGAATTCATTATATACTCTTTTTAGAAAGACAACGCCAATTTCAATTCCACATTACCTTGACATTGCATCTCATCGTAATACACTTGTGGATAGAGATTTAGGCTCAAATCAGGAGATATATCAAAGTCAAACAACTGAGCATCCACATAAGCCTCCACTATGGTCAACGCATATACTAGTGCCATTGCTGCTATAGACAAATCGCGGTAGCGACGAGTGGTGTTTTGCCAATCTGCCAGACGCTTCTGATAGGCCGAAACGCCACCTAAATTATTAATCGTATACCCATCTGGCAGAATCGCTATATATGACTTACTCGGGTCGTTGGATACGGTCGAGTTCTGAATGTCGTAGTATATATCTCTATAAGCTTCTTTGTATGCCATATACTGGTCGCTAGTGTACATTACCGCGTACGCACAGCCCATTAGTCCGCCATATACGATTGGCAGTTTCCAATAACTACGATTATAAATCTGTCCACCACCCGGAAAAATCGTTCCCAACCAAACCGCTTTGGCTGGATTGGGTTTCCAAAACATCCGCTCTATTGCTTTTTGCTGCGCAATACTATCCTTAGAGGCAGTAGTCTCAACAACATTCGCTTTACTCGTTATTGAGATACCCATTAGCAGGATGATTAACCAAACAATATGTCTATAACTCTGCCTCAAGACAATAGTGCTATCAATTGATTGAGTTCCTCCTCATTCTTAAATGAGATGGTCAATTGACTGGAAGATATCTTCACTTTTCTACCTAACTTTTGCTCCAACAATTGCTGTTGCTTCTCATACTTGGTCTGTACACTCTTAGGCGCTTTAGCCTCTTGTTTGGCATTGGTCACTAGTTCCTCTACTTTGCGTACAGAGAGGTCGTTTTGGAGAATTTTCTTGTAGATATCCAACTGTTGTTCAGGTGATGGAGAGCCCAATATAGCACGCGCATGTCCCATATCAATTTTCTTCTCCTTAATGCCCAATTGTATCTCTGCTGGAAGCTTCAACAAACGGAGATAATTGGCGACCGTAGCACGTTTCTTACCCACTCTATCAGCCATTTTCTCTTGGGTCAATTGGTGGTCATCCATCAATTTTTGATATGCCAGAGCAATCTCTATGGCATTAAGATCTTCACGTTGAATATTTTCAATCAACGCCCATTCCATCACTTGTTCATCTTTGGCGGTGCGTACATACGCAGGGATAGTCTCTAGTCCCGCCATTTTGGATGCACGATAACGACGCTCACCAGCAATAATCATATAGTTATTGCTAGCGTTCTTACGTAATGTAATTGGTGATATCACACCATGCTCCTTGATGGATTGCGCTAACTCTTCCAATGCCTCTGCGTCAAAATCGTGACGAGGTTGATCAGGATTAGCATAGATGTATTGCAATGGAATCTCGCTAATGGATGATGAACCGGCGGTGGAAACATGAGTTGTATCAATTAGGGCATCCAATCCCCTTCCTAATCCGAGTGATTTTTTCATGCTTTATTTCTTCTTATTAGTTCTTTGGCTAGGTTAATATAATTCTTTGCACCTTTGCTATTCTTGTCATATTGAAGAACTGACAAACCATGGCTAGGCGCTTCGCTCAATCTCACATTACGAGCAATAACTGTATTGAAGACCAAGTCTCCAAAATGGCGTCTTACCTCATCGTGCACCTGTGCAGACAAACGCAAACGAGCATCATACATGGTAAGCAAGAATCCTTCTATACGCAATGCTGGATTGAGATTCGATTTAATAATCTTTATAGTATTCAACAATTTGGCAATACCCTCCAAAGCAAAAAACTCACATTGCACAGGTATAATCACACTATCACTGGCTGTGAGTGCATTGATGGTTATCAAGCCCAAAGAAGGCGAGCAGTCAATGAGGATATAGTCGTATTGATTCTTCAATGGCAATAATATCTGCTTCATCAAGTTCTCACGATTATCCTTGTCCAGCATTTCGATCTCTGCGCCCACAAGATTAATATGCGATGGGATGACATCCAAATTAGGTGTTTCTGTATGTATCACCGCAGTCAGAGGATCAATATTCTCGATCAAACATTCATAAATGGTATGTTTGAGATCTTTGATCTCTATGCCCAAACCTGATGATGTATTTGCTTGAGGATCTGCATCAACCAATAGTACACGTTTACCTTCTGCTGCTAATGCTGCAGCTAGATTGATTGAACTCGTTGTCTTACCAACTCCTCCTTTTTGGTTTGCTAATGAAATAATTGTTGACATATATTTATTTGTATTTATTTTTACTGTTTTTAAATTCCCATAGGTATCCCACATTCACACTTAGTCCCATTGGACTAGCCATCTTGAAATGCTGCAACTGTCCTACATCAAACAAGGCTCCTAGACTATACTCAAACCTTGCTTCTAGTTGGAAGACTCCTATCCTATTGGTTCGGTAGTAGCAACCCAAACCTGCAGCGGCACCCCAATCAAAACGATTCGTGATTTCATTATGCTGCTCTTGAGTAAACTGATAAGATCCTGGATTCGTTACTTTCGTCTCTTCGCCAAAACAGTATCCTATTTGAGGTCCTAGGTTAAAGAACAGACGAAAGTTCTTTTTTCCCAACGCAATATGCATCAAGAATGGCAACTCTATATAATGCAACTGCCGAGTGTAAATCGTTGGAACCGCTCCCTGTGTTTCATATACTTCTGCCCAACCTCGTTGCATATAGTTGCACTCTACTTGCAATGCACATACCCTATGCTCTGCATAGCGGAACACCAATCCGCCATTAGGACTCAGGGGCGAGTGTAAAATATCCAAGGGTTGAACACTTGGGTTGAACAACACAGTAGAGGCTTTGACACCACCATGTACACCCAAAAATATTTCAGGAATACTCAATCTGTTTTGTGCCGTAATCATCTGCGTGATCACAAGCAGGAGTAGCAATATGTATCTTCGCGTATGGGTCACTTACGTATTACACTTATTTTCTTGTTCTCATAACCTGCGTGCACAGACGAAGGTTGATATTGAATAGCCGACTGAACACCTATCCAATCTTCTGACAACAAAGTTGTATCTGATGACTGCAATAGTTCAATAAAATGTTTGGTCAAATCATATCCCAACAAGTCATATCTAGGAGATTGAGCCGATGGCTTGGTATCAAAATACGTAGCATAAAGTTCCTCATACGCCTCTGGAGAAACCAGTTCTTCGTAGAACACAGAGGTATATATCTGTGGAAGCACTATTTTTTCATTCTGCCAGGAATAACGAGATAACAATGTGATTTGATGTGTACCTACCGCTTGTAACAAATGCGGCATTACCGCTTGCAAATTGCTATATTTCTCAGTGTTGAATATCACAATATTCTCTTTATCCATAACAAAAGCATCTCCCACCGAATCCACCAATAGCTCACGAATAGTCGTACTCGTAGTAGGTATATTATATCGCTTCAAGGCCGCATGTATCTCTTGGACACTCTTAGGTATACTCTCGCCTTCTTTGGGTTGAATTACCACACAGTTTATCGAATCCGCACTTACTGCCAAGTACTCCGCCAATGCCTCTGCCTCGGCTTGAGCAGAAGGGTTAAATTGGAATACATTCGGATTATTGTGAGTTGGTTTTATATCCGAAATAAATGGTACCAACATCCATGTGCTATCACGCTCCGTGAAACTCGCCACTTTTTGGACTTGCTGTCCGTATGCAGGACCTATAATAGCATCCACATCATGCCATATACTATCCGATAATATACTTCCCAAGCGAACGGTTGTCTTCTCCACATCGTAGGTGTACAACTCAACGAACTGTCCCGCCTGTTGCATCTCATAAATCGCTATCAGAGCACCCATATAGAACTCCATAAAACGCTCCATGGATGCATTTCTTTGAGTGGTATTAGCGTGCAATGGCAACATCATTGCCAAACGTAACGTGTCACTCGCTATGCCTACCTGTAATGTATCAGCTAGCACTTCAACTACGGTATCCTGCTGCTGTAATTCCCGAGGTGCAACAATCACCTTTCGAGGACTGATCTTTTTCTCTTTTGGCTCGACGACCACATCTTCTTTTATAGATATAGGCACCAAAATAGTCCCCCCATACACCAATCCCCTTTGCTGAATACTTGGATTAGCTTGTAATATCAACTCCTGGGGGATATTGAACATTTTACTCACACGATACAAGCCCACACCTTTCTCAACTGTATATCTGTAATAAGGTTTACCCTCTATTGTGTCAATAGGATAGTCCATCTGTTGAGCTTTCAGCGCAACGGAAACCAAACACAATAACAACAATATAACACGCATTGGATTCATATTTAATGTTTCACATATTTACGTTTTTTCATCAATACGATTACTCCGCCCAACAATCCCAATATCGCCAACGGAATAACCATACTCATTACTTGCGCCTGAATTCTAGCGGTCTGCGCTCGTTTATCATTTAGTAGTCGCAGCGTTATCTCTTTTTGACGCAATTGTAACCACCCCTCATTATCTGTCAAATACAACACGGCGTTCAACATAAAGTCTCTATTTCCAAATTGCGTTTTGGTATAGCGATCATATCCCAACGGAAGTGGTTGATTCTGCTGCCATTCATTGCGTATAGCACTACCCGCTGCCACCACAATCTGGCGCGTAGGCACGCTCGCCTTACGCGTTGGAGCGGATGCCACAATGCTCTCTGGCGCACCCAAATGAGCATACAGGGAACTAAACTCACCCTCCAGACTCACCGCCACAGGGATATAGGCATACTGATACGACTGTTCATCATCAACTCCCATACTCAGATTCACCTGAGCAGGCACGGATGTCAGTTTGCTTGCGGACGAAGTCGCTAATAACACCTCTTTACGTATGCCATCTTCTCCTCCTACCAATTCTACAGCACTTGCCATCGTAGCAGTTAATTGAGCTATATTGCGGGTAATCGGAGAGTGCTGCGAGGTGAGCAACAACGGAGCATATGTCCAAGGCATGGGTTGCCAATTAGGCTGTTGTAGATTAGTGGAAACATCCACTGGGACAGGCAGACATTGCAAGTCCTGCACCAACCCATGGCGAATACGCACGCCATACCTAAACAACATATCATTGATATCCAAATCCAGCGCCACGATAGGAGTCGCACCTTGTGACGCCAAAAAATCAGAAGAGAATTTCACTCCATTGACCACCCATAGCACACGACCACCCTGCATGATATACTGATCCAAGATATACTTATCCTCTTCCGAGAAAGGCAATTGAGGGTCAGCGATAATCACGGCTGCATACCCATCCAACACGCCCGCCTCATTACCCAAACAACCTCGATCCACTTGGTAGTATTGAGCTAGCAACTGCGTCAAGTCATATACATCGTGTTCCTCCAACTCTCCATGTCCCTCCAGAAAGACCACTTTCTCCACTTTCGTCTGAGCCAAACCACGAATAGCTTCCACCATGCTGTACTCTAGATTCTCTATGCTATTATTCAAGTTCTCTTCCCCACTCAAACCACGTTGATTCTGAAGCAAGTTCACCAACCGCTTCTTCCCTTTATACTCCACAATGGCATACGGATAAACCGTTGTCTGTGCCATTTTGCCTTTGTGAGTACGCTCATGAATCACAATGGGATCTAAACCTTGTAACAAAGAAGTCTCCAATGGACGACTATCGATTCCTTCTGTCGTATAAATAGAAAACTCCGAGAGCAACTCGCTCGCTGCTTTTTGCAAGCGCGTAAAACCCGCATTCAACTCACCCTCTAGCAACACCGTTACCGTCAGAGGAGAATCTAAACTCCTAAGTAATTCCTTAGTAGGACGGGAGATGGTATATCGCTTGTCGTCCGTCATATCCCAACGACACACCAACTGATGCACTAGTACATTCATTAGCACTAATGCCACCAAGATCAATATACCTACCCTAACCTTCATCTACCAATCACTCTTCCATTATTGGATAGATTCCCACACTGCTTGATTGATCACTACTGGATATTTCTCACGCAATTTAGCTACCCACTCTTTCTCCAAATAATCTTGGTAATCAGTAGTCACTTTGGCACGCTCATCCGTATATTCTTGAGGCGCTTTGATTACTTTACCCACGAGCAATACGATAGGATATTCCTCGCTAGGAGTGTATTCTGCATCTTTGAGTTTGAAACCATATTTATCCACAGCACCATTAGCACCTTGTTTCCACAAGCCACGCTCAACACGAGCATACATCACGCTATCTACATTCACGCGTTGATTCAAGTAACTCATCACAGAGTCTGGGTTAGCACTCTTCACAATTTGTTTAGCACTCTTAGCAGCCACTTCGTTCTTCGCGTAGATTACACAACCCTTGAAACGTGGCTCGTCCCATGTGTATTGTTTTCTGTTCGCCTTGAAGTAAGTCTTCAATCCCTCTACATCTTGGTTGGCTTTATCCCAAACCTCGCGCAAAGATACATCAAACAACAAGATACCATCGTGATATTCATTCACTAAATTGCGCAAATCAGCATATTTCTCCTCCAAATGAGCATCGGCATAAGCCTTTACCTCCTCATCTGTCATCGTCTCTGGCAAACCATACTCAGCACGAGTCTTATTGATAAAACTTTGATTAGCAATCAGCATACGTTGATCGCGTTCCACTTGTTTGGTGATTTTCGTGCGCATGCTATCTAATGGCTGAACACCACGTTTGCCGTATAACTTAATCACATGGATACCATATTGTGATGGGAATGGCTTACTCACTTGACCCACTTCCATACCAAAAGCGGTCTCCTCAAATGGACGAACCATTGCACCACGACCAAACCAACCCAAGTCACCACCACGAACAGCCGAACCTTTATCCTCAGAGTTCGCACGTGCTAGAGCAGCAAAGTCAGCATCCTCTTGAATAGCAAGTTGATAGATACTATCCATCACAAGCAACGCCTCTATCTGTTTTTCCGCATTACCTGCAGGAGTCATCTTCATGATATGAGCTGCTTGTACTTCCTCATACTCACCCTCCTCTTGCACTTTAGCAATATGGAATCCATAAGGCGAACGGAATACCTCTGTCACACCTCCCACAGGAGTGTTATATACCGCATCCTCAAATACATATACATAACGGAATGGTTGAATCCAACCCAATTCACCACGATTCTTTTTAGCTGCTGGCTCCTCTGACACCTCCGCAGACACATCGCCAAAATCCTCTACCTCTTGCACGGTAATCGTCTTACGACCTTTCTTCACTTGCTTTGGAAGACCCTCTGTTACACGAACACGAGCCTCATTAATACGTTGCAACGCCGCCGCAACAGCCGCAGAATCAGCATCTTGAGGACATTGTACCACAATATGCGCAGCACGACGAGGCTTAGCGATACGATTGTAACTCAACACCACCAAACTATCGATAGCCGCATTATCCTTCATATATTTAGGAGTAGCTTGAGCACGATAACCCGCCAACTCCTTCTTAAATGCAGCTGTCGTATCTACACCTTGTGCCTCAGCCTCAGCCACTTTGAGCTTGAAATTCACAAACAAATCTAGATACTCTTGCATGGTTTTCTTCTCCACACTAGACTCTTGATTGTTCTTCTCGTAAATGTACATAAACTCAGATACCATAATTGGCTTACCTGCAATCGTCATCAATACCTGATCTTCTTGCGCAAAACTGCACATGCTTGCACACAACACTAGTGCACTAAACAAAAATTTCTTCATTTTTTGACTTATAATTTTGTTAATACTATCATTTTTCGACTATTTACTGAAAATAGCGCGCAAAGTTACTAAAAAATTTTGAAATACGCAAAAAAAGTTGTAATTTTGCACGATTTTAACAAATTACTACATATGACGAATATCCATACTTTTATCCAACCTGCACAACACGTTGTGCTACTCACGCACCAATCTCCTGATGGCGATGCCATGGGTAGTTCTTTGGCTATGTATCATTATATCAAGTCATTAGGCAAAGAGGCTCACGTGATTGTACCCAATGCTTTCCCTGAATTTCTTGCATGGATGCCAGGTGCGGATTCCGTCTTACTATATGACAGCCAAAAAGCACAAGCAGACACCTATCTCGAGGCAGCAGATTTGGTAATTTGTACCGATTTCAACGCACCTAGTCGCATTGGTGCCCTTGGCGATAAGATGCTTTCGCTCACTTGCCCAAAGGTAATGATCGACCACCACCTCCACCCCTCTGATTTCGCCGATTTCATCGTATCTGTACCCGAAGCTTCATCCACTTGTGAATTAGTATACGAAGTGCTCGCAACTCTTAACTCTCAACTCTCAACTCCTATCGCCCAATGCCTCTACACAGGACTCATGACCGACACAGGCAACTTCTCCTACAATTCCAATCGCCCACAAATATACCCTATGATTGCCACCCTCATTGAGGCTGGTGTAGACAAAGATGCTATTTACAACGCCGTTTTCAATCAATATTCGGTGGATCGTATGAAGTTAGTCGGCTATTGCCTTTACCAAAAGATGCGCGTTTTCCCCGAACATCATGCGGCGCTTATCTACCTCAATCGCAAAGAACTCTACCGCTTCAATTTCCAAAAAGGTGATGCAGAAGGTATCGTCAACATGCCTCTCCAAAGCAAGGATATCCACTACTCTATTTTTATGCGTGAAGACAAAGCAACTCCCGATGAAATGGAGAAAAATGGCGGTATTAAGACCAAAATCAAACTCTCTTTCCGCAGCCAAGGCGACCGCCCTGTGAATGTGTTTGCTAGTGAGGTTTTCAACGGCGGAGGTCATGCCAATGCCGCAGGCGGCGAGTATTACGGAACTCTCGCTGAAGCCGTGCAACTGTTTTTAGACAACTACGCTAAATATTTCAAAGCATAACCCATCACCCGCCTTTACACTTTACACCTTACACAATAAAAATCGCATTACCCTTGCGCATATGCGATTTTTTTCGTACCTTTGCACCCGCATTCAGTTTTTAGGGAAGCCAGTGAGAATCTGGCACAGACCCGCTGCTGTGATTTGCAATATCGTTTGTTCCGAATCTAAGTCACTGCCTATCAGGTGGGAAGGCTGGACAAACGAGCAATAAGTCAGAAGACCTGCTGCATGCTAAGGGCATCCCCACTCGCCCACGAGGCTCGTCGGGGACCCCGTAGTTGAACACTCTCGTGGTATAGAGTCAAACAACATGCGTAGATTTGTATCCATAGTATTTTTCACACTCCTGTGTGTAGCAGCATTCTCTCAAAACAATGCCGCCGACTCTCTTTTAGCCTTATCGCCTGATAGCCTCATCGCCCGTTATATCGACCTAGAGGAGTACACCATCACTGCTCGCGTCAAAGAGAAGGATATCATTATCCCTCAGACACTTTCGGGCACACAACTCAAAAAGATGAATGCCCTCAGCGTAGCAGATGCCATCCGCTATTTCTCAGGCGTACAAATCAAAGACTATGGTGGTGTGGGCGGTATCAAAACCGTCAATATCCGCTCCATGGGTACCAACCACATGGGCGTATATTACAATGGTATTCAGCTAGGTAACGCGCAAAACGGACAAATCGACCTCGGCAAGTACTCTCTCGAAAACATCGAAGAAATCCAACTCTACAATGGTCAGAAATCCGACATCTGGCAATCTGCCCGTGAGTTTGGTGCCGCAGGTAGTATCTACCTCACCACTCGCCGTCCACGTTTCGCCGAAGGCAAAAACGTGAATGTCAAAGCACAAATGCGTGCAGGTAGTTTTGCCCTCATTGACCCTAGCCTTTTGCTCGATGTCAAACTCAGCGAAACGATGTCGCTAACCATGAACGCCGAACTCATATCTTCCGATGGCAAGTACCCATTCCGCTACCGCCGCGTGACACCTTCGGGCGAAGTGGCTTACGACACTACAGCCATCCGCCAGAACGGCGACATCAACGCCATCCGTGTGGAAGCCGCTGTGAATCATTACTACAGCAACACGGGCTTTTGGAAACTCCAACTCTATCACTATAACTCCGAGCGCGGCGTACCAGGCGCTATCGTCAACAATGTCTGGCGCAATGGCGAACGCCTTTGGGACCGCAACTCTTTTGTACAGGCCTCGTGGCAAGACGAACTCTTCAACCGCTGGTCCGTGCGCGTAAATGCCAAATACGCCAACGATTATACCCGTTATATCAACAATGACGACAAGCTTATCCGTGTCGAAAACCAATACCTACAACAAGAACTATACTTCACCATGGCACATAAGGTGCGCATCTTCGATTGGTGGGATGTGAGCGCGGCATATGACCTGCAATACAATTCGCTGAGCATGTATATGGACGCTTATCGTTTCACCCATTGGCTCAGTGCTGCCACCGCAATCAATATAAAGAATTACCTGCGCGTGCAGGCAAGCGTATTGGGGACTTTTGTGTCGGACATGTCTGACTTGTCGGACAAGTCGGATTTACCTGCTACAAAATGGACCCCAGCTCTTTTCCTCTCCTACCGTCCCACTCAGCTCGTTGATCTCCGCCTAAATGCCTTCTACAAACAGAGTTACCGCTACCCCACGTTCAACGACCTC
>JAZQTO010000040.1:0-13121 GCA_045630805.1 Paludibacteraceae bacterium | reverse complement strand
TACGCAACAACCCCTATATCGATGTGCTCGAAAATCACTTTGCCGTAGAGATCATCACCCAGCACCATCTCGGCGTGCGTGTCACCCGCCGCACACCCGACATAGAGTGCTATGGTGCGTATATCCTCAACCCTGAGACGGGCAAGATCGACACCTACCTCAGCCGCATCACCCTCATGGCTACAGGCGGCACAGGCGCTGTCTATGCCACTACCACCAACCCTAATGTCGCTACGGGCGACGGTATTGCGATGGTCTATCGCGCCAAGGGACAAGTCAAAGACATGGAGTTTGTGCAGTTCCACCCAACAGCCCTCTATAACCCCACCGAGACACACCCTGCATACCTCATCACCGAGGCGATGCGTGGTTACGGCGGTATCCTCCGCCTGCCTAATGGCGAGGAGTTTATGCAGAAATACGACCCACGTCTCTCTCTTGCGCCACGCGATATCGTCGCGCGTGCTATCGACAACGAGATGAAGATCCACGGTCTCGACCATGTCTGCCTCGATGTCACACACAAAGATCCCGAAGAGACCAAACACCATTTCCCAAATATCTACGCCAAGTGTCTCAGTATCGGCATTGATATCACCAAGGAATATATCCCTGTCACCCCTTGTGCGCACTATATGTGCGGCGGCATTAAGGTGGACTTGGATGCTCAATCCACTATCCGCCGTCTGTATGCAGTGGGTGAGTGCAGTTGCACAGGCTTGCATGGTGGCAACCGCTTGGCTTCTAACTCCCTCATCGAGGCGGTTGTCTATGCCGATGCGGCAGCCAAACATTCGCTCAGCATGATCGAAACCTACGATTTCAACGAGAATATCCCTGACTGGAACGACGAAGGCACCATGACCAACGAGGAGTATGTCCTCATCTCGCAGGATATGCGTGAGGTGGGTCAAGTGATGTCCACTTATGTGGGTATTGTCCGCAGCGACTTGCGCTTGCGCCGCGCTTGGGAGCGTCTAGATTTGTTGTATGAAGAGACCGAAGACCTCTTCAAACGCGTCAAGGCCACCAAGGACATCTGCGAACTCCGCAATATGATTAATGTGGGTTATTTGATCACCCGCCAAGCTCTGGAGCGCAAAGAGTCCCGTGGCTTGCACTACACCATTGACTATCCCAAAAGCCCCGACACCAACACCAACGAGGTGTGGTAAACTTCCCCTCTACACTCTACACTTTACATATACACAGAGCACTTCACCCGAAGTGCTCTTTTTTGTTCCCTGCCTTTAAACTCTAAACAGTAGCGCCTTGGTGCGTCCATTAAACAGTAGGCACTTTGCGCCGTTCGCCCCGCGATCAACTACGGTAGATATACGGTACATATACGGTACATACACGGTAGATAAACGGTATATTAGTATATGCACACCGTAGGAACATCGTATGTATCACATATTTACACTATTTTTACAAAATTATACAAATACACCTCTAAATATTTGTTGATATCATATATTTTTTGTACCTTTGCACCATCTTAATTCAAAATTACCATGGCACGCACTACTCTCTCACATCCTTTCGACTCCATGTCGGGCAAACTCGCTTCCAACGACAAGATTATCATGCGCACTCGCAATGGCCGTACACATGCTTATGCAATTAAGCACCCGTATAAAGGTCCTGTTGCTCCCGAACGCCAACGTACTATCACAGCCTTTGCAGATGCCGTCAACCAAACCACAGTCATCTTGAATACTCCCGAACTTCGTACCGAATGGGCAGAGAAATTCGCCACCTACCGCAAGAAAGCTGACCGCTACCCCAACACCTACCCTAATCCCTATACCACCCTCCGCGGCTTCATCATCGGTTCACTAATTAAATCCGCCCAATCATCGGTCTCATCTAATTAAGATTTATTCATAATTCATCGAAAGAGAATAAAGCGGCCGAATAATATTTGCACTACTCTTGCACAATCCAAAATAAATTAGTAACTTTGCATGTCATTTAAAAGGAATTCCAGACTATGGTAAAGATAAGAGAAATACTACTAAAAATATCAGCAATACAAATATGCTTTTTCTTGTTAATAGCACTGTTCTGTTCTTCTTGTAGTAAAATGCAGGAGGCAAAAGAAATTATTATTGTTGCAGATAGTATTGATCAATATGAGCACATTATATATAGTGATACCGCAGATCTCAAAAAAGTTATAACTACACTCAATAATCCTATTGGAAGAGTTTTCGCCCATAATATGCTTGGAAAAGCATATTATTACATGGGACGGAATCTTGAAGATGTGTATCAACGAATACCGGAAGCAGCAGAGTACTATATTCACGCAGATTGTATGAATGTTGACGATCCCATACTTCGCGGTAGGATCAATACCTGTATGGCCAACATCTGTGCCTATGTTCTATCCGATAGTTTAGCTACAATCTATTTTACACGAGCTAGTGAACACTTCAATGAGAGTAATAATACGTGGAGATATGCACAAAGTTTATTATTGTCAATTGATTCGCATCTTGCCACTCAACAGTTTGAAGAAGCTAGAAGAATATTAGACATCGCAGATTCTTTCACCGATTTAGGTTTTGATTACCAAGCCCATCGACTAGAGAAATGGAGCAACTATTTCTATAGCAAACAAGAATATGACTCTGCATTATATTATTGTCAGGAAGCACTTCTACTATCAGAATATATGGATGAAGGGTCTAAATGGCATTTATATATTTCTACCTGTTACACATACATCCAAAACAATATGCTCCGTCAAGCTTTTCCATATGCAAGATATGTGATAGAGCATTCTAATAATACAGGATTTTTATATGAAGCATATAATTGTTTATTGCTTCAACCACAAAATGAGCATAATGCTGATTCAGTAGCAATATATATATTAGAGAAAGAAAAAATTAATAGAGAATTACAAGATTTTATTAATCATTACGCACAAGCAACTGTTTCTCTAGAACAGTATGCAACAAAGACTAATGTTCCTTCGTATTTATGGGCCGTCATCGGTATAGTTGTCTTATTCATTATTTTATTGGGTTATCGAAAATTTGAGCATCAAATATATCGTCAATCTCAAAAGGAAGTTTTCAAACTTCAAGATGAAAAAAGAGAACTTTGTGTTAAATACGTAAATAGTGCTATCCAATCATTACAAACACAATATCCTGAGCCTAAAAGAGAGTGGAATAATTTAAACGTAATCAAACAGGATATGAATCATAAATTATATGGCTGGATTACATCATTAGAAAATCGTACTTCCCTCAATGAACGAGAAATTATCTTCTGTGTCTATTTAATTATTTATCCCAATGTCCATTTGAATAAAATAGCCCAACATATGCATTATACAGAAAATAGCATCCGCAATTATAAAACACGCGTGGCAAAAAAGTTGGGTATAACTTCATCGCAATTATACAACTATCTTTACAACGACTTGTTGCTACATTCTATTGAATAATACCGTGTGCATTTCTAATCCATAACAGAATGATAATCAGCTTGTATTGCTTAAATAGCGTGTGCAATACAAACATATGTGTTGTATATGTTAGTTTTTTTGTATACCTTTGCAGCACAAAATGGTTAATTATATATGAAAAGGTTATTTCTATTTTTTATCATTTCCATATTTGGCAGTTGTGCGTTATACGCTTCCGCGACAGAGACTATATATGAATCATATGATACTATCTATTGGTCTCCTTCATACTCTTTTCAGGGTTATGAATACCCGATACCATCTCCTAATGGTTACGAACATTTAGAATACATTGACTATGTTTTAGAGTGTCGCGATAAGCAACAATGCAGCATCCATCGCCTATATTTAGCCATAAGACCAGACATATCTAGTTTAGCCCAACTAAATAGCGTATCTATAGCAGAACAATGCGCAGACTCTGGATTAATAGATATTTTTTTAGAAGTTAATGGATTAGTCAATCAAATTAAGTTATCTTTTTCTAAACAGGCACAGCAAGCTGGATTGAGTGACACGATTTTACCTTTGCCTACGGATGGTACTTTAACGATACCTTATAATGATGTACGAGCAGGAATACATCATGCCACTTTGTCTGGTTTGTATTATTCGGTTGAAGTATTTCGAAAAGATATTGACTTAATATTTTTATATCCATCATCTGTTATTGAGCAACGTTGGAATGATGTGATGACTATTTTGACATATGATTATAATGGAGGATATAATTTTACCTCATTTCAATGGTATAAGAATGGAGAAATACTAAATGGAGAAAATCATTCTTATCTCCACAGCCCCATTGAAATTGGAGCAGAATATAGCGCATTATTGACAGATAACACTGGTCTACAACTTATGACATGTCCTCTTGTGGCTTGTGAACATACAGATATAACAATTTATCCCACAATACGGGATAATAAGCAGTATATCATATGTAAAGTGTCTATGCCTGCTAAGTTATATTTATATGATATTAATGGATCTGTACTATCAGTGTGCTCCTTTGTGCCAGGAGAAAATGAAATTAATCTACCTAATAAAAAAGGTATATATATAGCAAAAATAGTCACAGACAATCAACAGAAAGTTGTTAGAAAATTATTTGTACAATGAAACGAGTCTTTGCAATATATTTAGCAAGTATTTGCATAATTAGTATATATGCACAACATTCCGTAGGTGTGTCTACAGCTGGAGCATTGGCATGGCAATTGGACGATATTCCTGTCACGAGCCCAGCTCCTGGAGGTGGATGCGAAGTGGGTTTTAACTATCATTTCCGATATAAACATTTCATTCTACAAACAGGTATTGGAGTCTCTCAAACATGGGCAGTACAAAATATTGATAGTTTACACAAATCTCATCAATCTATGTATGATACAGAGGGTGTGCCATTTGTATATAATAGTACTATCACTCAGAGAACAGACAAGGCATGTATTACAGAAATATCAATGCCTGTGTTACTAGGAATTGAAATCAATCGTACTTTCTATGCATTAGTTGGAACTAAATTGGTTCTTCCGGTCTTTGCAAGTGCCTATCAAAAAGCTTCTTTATGCACGTGGGGGGATTATAATGGTCGCTACTATGAGGACTTTTTCAATATGCCTGAACATGGATATTTTACTCAGAATATAAGTTCCAAAAATAAACAAATTAGTTTTGCTCCTGATGTTCGTGGGTGTCTTGAAGTGGGAGGAGTAGTACCATTGAATATTAATTCGCAGAAATACAAGCATTCATCACCAAAATTGCACATAGGTGCATTCGTTGAGTATGGATTTCTAAACGCACAAAAAAATAATGTTTCACAACGTTTAACTGATGTTAATTACTCACAATACATTCAAGTAAAAATGAATCATGTATATGCATCTGATGTCAGTTCTAATGCGCATATAAACAATTTAAGAGTTGGCCTACGATTCACATTGCTATTCCCCGTTGCACCAGTATATGATAAAAATTGCAATTGCCCCCAATATTAATAGTATAATTACAACGATATGAAACAACGATTTCTTTCTATATTGATATGTGTAATATGTTTCCATGTGTCATCGCTTTCACAAGGAAAAGATACTTTATTTCTACCTTTTGATGCCTCGTCATTAACTATTAGTCAGCAAAATGCAAGTCCAAAATATATAGCATATCCACTCCATCTGCAAGATCAGATACCTGAGATTAAATGCTTAGAAAATATTTCTATTAAGGCTAATGATGTCACGTTTAATATGGTATTTGTTGAAGGAGGCACATTTATGATGGGGGCTACACCCGAACAAGAACCATATGCTAATGATAATGAACGCCCTGTACACGAAGTGACATTGTCGGATTATTATATCGCTCAAACCGAAGTCACACAAGAACTTTGGACTGCTATTATGGGAGGTACTAATCCTAGTAAACATGGTGATACAAAACAACATCCTGTTGATAATGTCTCTATTGAAATAGCAAACCGTTTTATTGACATTTTGAACATATTTACTGGTCAAAAATTTCGTTTGCCGACTGAAGCGGAGTGGGAATATGCGGCGCGAGGAGGAAAGTATAGTAAGGGTTTTTTATACGCCGGCAGTAACAACCTTGCTGAAGTGAGTGTATGTATTGCGGATACGAACTATCGCCGTGGGGGAAGTGAACCTGTAGCTACCAAGTTACCAAATGAATTAGGTATTTATGATATGACAGGTAATCTGCTAGAATGGTGTAGTGATAAGTATGGCCCTTATTCAATAGAGCCGCAAATAAATCCTCATTATACAGATGGTACATATGGTGTTGTACGAGGAGGTGCATACTTCCATTCAAATGTAAACGGACACAAGAATTCTCTTCGCCTTTCTGCACGAATAAGTAGTCAAAAGCAAGCTATCATTCCCAATTACGTTGGAATTAGACTAGTTATGGACGATTATAATCCTAATAAGATTTTCTCAATTCATGGTGTAGAATTTGAAATGCTACATATTGAAGGAGGTACATTTGTAATGGGAGCAACATCAGAACAAGGCAATACATCATCCACAGTCTCTCCTACACCTAAGGTAACTTTATCAGATTATTATATATGTAGTACTGAAGTAACACAAGAATTATGGAAGGTCGTAATGGGAAATAATCCAAGTTATTCCAATGCTGACCCTCGCAAACCTGTCGAAATGGTATCGTGGGAAGATTGCCAAATGTTCATTAATACACTAAATCAATTAACCGGAGAGAACTTTCGCTTGCCTACCGAGGCCGAATGGGAGTTTGCTGCAAGAGGAGGAATATATACCGAAGAATACACGTATTCAGGTGGTAATAATATTGATTCAGTGGCATGGTATAGTGGCAATTGCTCCACTACTCAATGCATCAAACAACGTCAACCCAATGAACAACGAATCTATGACATGACAGGTAATGTTTCAGAGTGGTGTAGTGATTGGTATGATACTTTTCCTGATAGCGAACAAGTTAATCCAATTGGTCCTTCAAGTGGAACAAAACGGATCTGTCGAGGGGGAAGTTACAAAGACAAACCAGAAGATTGTCATATTGTTACACGAAAATCTTACGAACCAACTCAGAGATTGAATACCATAGGATTGCGTTTGGCGTTATAGTTGCTACTTTTTGAAAAAATAAAGATATTTTCTATCTTATATCTGTAGACCACCTAATACCAAATAACCATTCTACCTAAAAAAATATACTTTTCTTTTGCGTATTTACTTTTTTTTTACTACTTTTGTACCGAGAAAGCAATAACCCAAGAAAATAAATATATCATGGTAGAATATGTTATCGCCCATTGCACAGTCACCCCTGTGCGTCAAGAACCATCTGAAGGTAGCGAGCAATTGACCCAATTGCTCTTTGGCGAAGTATGCGAAGTCCTAGACCGTCTCCCCCGTTGGACCAAAATCCGCTCTACACTCGACGGACAAGAAGGTTGGGTGGATTTTAAGATGCTCTCTCCTGCCCCTATATCCTCGCAAGAGGTTAAAGGTGAAAGGTTAAAGATTGAAGGCGCAGGAGTGATATCTGTCCCAATGGCAATTGCGACAGATATGGAAATAGGCGAGGAGCTAACGCTCACCCTCGGTACACGCCTACCCAACTATGCCCACGGCACTTTTGAAGTCCTTGGCAAACAATATCTCATTGACCCTACTTGCGTATCTACAGCGCAGCGATCTACAGGCGAAGCCGATCTACAACAGAGTGATCTACAGCGCAGCGATCTCGCAACGATTGCCCAATCGTTACTCAACGCCCCCTACCTCTGGGGCGGTAAAAACGCAATGGGTATGGACTGCTCAGGTTTTACGCAAGTAGTTTATGCGACTCAGGGTATCAACCTCCTTCGCAATGCCCGCGAACAAATGACACAAGGCGAACTCGTCCCTTCCTTAGCGGACGCGCAGCCTGGCGACTTGGCATTCTTTGATCACGCAGACCGCGACCCCAAGGCAACGAACATCTCGCATGTAGGTGTGCTACTCAGCCCTACGGAAATCATCCACTGCTCTGGTTGCGTGCATATCGACACCATTGACGAACAGGGTATTCATCTGCCCGACGGCGAACTAACCCACCACTTGGTGCAAATTAAACGCTATCTCTAAGCAACTTTCAGTCCGAAAATTTGCATATGTGCATTTTTTGTTGTACCTTTGCAACATGTTTAAACTGCTATTAGTATTGTCTATACTCACCACGCATCCTAACACGAGGGATGCGAATATGGGTGTACTCATATGTGACTACCATTCTGGGGATACGATTGAGGCGTACAGGGCCAACTCCGTTATTCCTCCCGCTTCAACCATGAAACTCCTGACGACTGCCACAGCCGTCGAGATGTGGGGTGGCGACTATCGCATAGAAACCCCTATCACTTATTCAGGTTATATTCAAGACGGTGTCCTTCACGGCAATCTCTATATCGAGGGCCGTGGTGATCCAACTTTCGGTTCTAGGTATGTGGGATACCAAGGATTTCTCTACCGTTGGGCTAAAGAGGTACGCCAAGCTGGCATACGCCAAATAACTGGCTCCGTCATTGGCGACGCAAGTTATTTTGATGCCAATGCTCTCAATCCTGCTTGGTTGTGGGAAGATGCGGGTAACTACTACGCGCCTGGCATCTTTGCGCTCTCTTACTTGGATAATACCATGAATATCGTCCTCCGTAGTGGACCTGTGGGCAGTATCGCCGAGGTACTCAATACCACTCCGCAGGTGCCTGAAGTCGAGTTTGAAAATCATATCCGTTGCACCCATATCTCCTATGACGGAGCTTTTGTGCACGGCGTTCCCTATAGCAATCGTCGTTACTTGGTGGGTAGCGTGCCTTCCAATCGCCAGACTTTTGGCGTGAAAGGCGATCTGCCTAATCCGTCTTTGATCCTAGCTCGAGATTTTACTACCGTGTTGAATACCAGCGGAGTAGCTGTAGGCAAAGAGGCGGGTTATATGAGCGAAAAGGCCATCCATGAGCCTGCTCGCACCACTTTGTTCGTCAATCAAAGTGAGCCTCTCTCCGAGATCATTCGTCATACCAATCAGGAGTCGGACAACCTCTATGCGGAGATGCTTTTTCGACTTTTTGGTGCTAAATACTCGGTCCCATGTACCATTCACAACTCCTGCGATTTTATGCGTGAGTACTGGAAGAATCGTGGCGTCAGTTTCCGTAGTGGCAAGATCCTAGACGGATGTGGTTTGGCGCCACAAGATGCTATTTCGGCATCCATGTATGTGCAATTATTGCGCTATATGTATGGCTCCAAAAACAAAGATGTCTTTGTGGCTTCTCTCCCTTGTAGCGGCGAGAGTGGCACGCTATGCTCCTTTTTGCGCGGGACCGAACTGCATGGCAAAGTGTATGCCAAGAGTGGCACCATCGGAGGCACCAAGAACTATGCGGGTTATATCTTCCTTCCCGATGGGCGAGTGTGGGTGTTTGCTGTGATGGTCAATAGCGCCAATTGCAAGTCGCGTAAGATACAAAGTGTAATAGAACAATATTTGTTGGATGTATATAGACGAAACGCATAGTACTTCTTCTTTGCTCCGCGAAACATACGACGATAGTCTGCCGCATCTGTTCACTATTCGAACTGATTTTCAGACTGCCGGACGTGGGCAAGCAGGCAACTCCTGGGAGAGCGAAAAGGGAAAGAACCTTCTCTTTTCCACCCTCTTGCGTTACCCTGAAGTGGAGGCGGCAAACCAATGGCGACTATCCATGCTGGTAGCCGTGGCAGTCCGAGAAGCCATAACTTCCATCCTTTCGCCTCTTGCCTCTCGCCTTTCGCCTATCACTATCAAATGGCCCAACGATATATACTACAACGACCAAAAACTCGTTGGCATATTGATAGAAAACACCTTGTCGGGCAGACAAATCGCTTATACCATAGCGGGAGTAGGCATCAATGTTAATCAAACAAAGTGGCTGAGCAATGCTCCTAATCCTGTGTCAATGAAGCAGATAACAGGCGAAGAGTATGATATAGAAGACTTGTTGAACGCTTTCCTCGAAGCAATCCAACGATGGGAAACAGCCTCCACGGAGCAGCTTCGTGAGGAATACATCAAGCACCTCTATCGCCGCATAGGCTGGTACCCTTATCTAGAACGTGAAGTGAGTGTGGCGCCTACGAATATCCAACTCGCTACCCAACCTGCGGATGGCGTGTTCCTGGCTCAGTGGGTGGATATCACCCCGCAAGGCGAATGGGTATTGCGACTTAAATCAGGCGAAGAAAAACGATACCACTTCAAACAAATACGCTTTGTGCTTTAACCTTTAGAACGCTTAAAACTTTTAAAACTCTTAAAATCCCAACATACATGAAATCAATTATCATCACTGGTGGCGCAGGATTTATTGGTAGCCACGTTGTACGATTGTTCGTAAACAAGTATCCAGATTATCGCATTATCAATGTGGATAAACTCACTTATGCTGGTAACTTAGCTAACCTCAAGGACATTGAGAATCAGCCTAACTACCGCTTTGTCAAGGCGGATATCTGCGATTTTGACGCCATGTATGCGCTCATGCAAGAGGAGCATGTAGCGGGCATCATCCACCTTGCTGCGGAGAGTCATGTGGATCGTTCCATCAAAGATCCTTTCACTTTTGCCCGTACCAACGTGATGGGAACACTCTCGCTCTTACAAGCTGCCAAGCTTTACTGGGAGGCACAGCCTGAGAAGTACGAAGGTAAACGTTTCTACCATATCTCTACCGACGAGGTGTATGGCGCGCTGGAGATGACCCACCCAGAGGGTATCACTCCTCCATTCTCTACCCAAGCATCATCCGAGCACCACGAGGCATATGGCGAGGACTTCTTTGTGGAGACCACCAAGTATAATCCTCACAGCCCATATTCGGCTTCCAAGGCTAGTAGCGACCACTTTGTGCGTGCTTTCCACGACACCTATGGCATGCCAACTATCGTGACCAACTGCTCCAACAACTATGGTCCATACCAATTCCCAGAGAAACTTATCCCATTGTTTATCAATAACATCCGCCATCGCAAGCCGCTCCCTGTCTATGGCAAAGGCGAGAATGTGCGCGACTGGCTTTATGTAGAGGACCACGCACGTGCGATTGATCTAATCTTCCACCAAGGTACAGTGGCTGAAACCTATAATATCGGTGGCTTCAACGAGTGGAAGAATATCGACATCATCAAGGTGGTTATCAATACCGTAGATCGTCTCTTGGGGCGTGAGGAAGGCGAAGATATGAACCTCATCACCTATGTTACCGACCGCGCAGGACACGATATGCGCTATGCCATTGACTCTCGCAAATTGCAAGCAGAGCTAGGCTGGGAGCCATCTCTCCAGTTTGAGGAAGGTATTGAAAAGACCGTTCGCTGGTATCTCGATAACCAAGAGTGGATGGACAATATCACTTCAGGCGAATACGAGAAGTACTACGAAGATATGTATAAAGGTCGTTAATTCACTTTATATAATTACAAAACTCCGTTACTTACTTAGTGACGGAGTTTTTTTATATCATATGTATGCACACGTATACGCGCACGCGCGTACCTTAATATATAATATATAGTGGCATTTCTAATAATGGAACTTTTAGAACCTTAGAACAGCACCGCAGGTGCGCTTAGAACTTTTGTTAAAATGCCACTATTGATTATCAGTAACTTACAAAGAAAGTTATGTTTTATAGCAAAAAATATGTGAAAATATTTGGTGGATTGAGAAAAAAGCAGTACCTTTGCACCCGATTTCGCGCTCAACGCAAGCGAGCGGTTAAATGACGCGAATGACACTGAAAAACGTAATGCTGAAAATCAGCCACTTACGAAGAAAGTGAAAAAATAATGCAAAAAAGTTGCTTAAAAATTTGGTCAGTCCCAAAAAAAGCAGTACCTTTGCAGTCGATTTCGCGATAAACGAAAAGTGAAGCGAAAATCAACAGTGATCTTTGAGAGATTGAAGCAATAATGTAGTACAAGAGAGTAGGAAACTACTCAATTGGGAAACTGAAAAAACGTGTAATACGAAATTTATATTATACGGTTCCCGTTAATAAAGTACACAATAGATTAAGGTTATTCTGAGCTAAAAATTAATTTCTTTTTTACAACGAAGAGTTTGATCCTGGCTCAGGATGAACGCTAGCGACAGGCCTAACACATGCAAGTCGAGGGGCAGCATGAAAGTAGCTTGCTACTTTTGATGGCGACCGGCGCACGGGTGCGTAACAGGTGTGCAATCTGTCCATAATCGGGGAATAGCCCAGCGAAAGTTGGATTAATGCTCCATGTGAGTTTTAGAGGCATCTCTTTAACTTGAAACGTAAGGATTATGGGTGAGCACGCTTCTGATTAGGTAGTTGGTGAGGTAACGGCTCACCAAGCCGACGATCAGTAGGGGTTCTGAGAGGAAGGTCCCCCACATTGGAACTGAGACACGGTCCAAACTCCTACGGGAGGCAGCAGTGAGGAATATTGGTCAATGGACGCAAGTCTGAACCAGCCATGTCGCGTGAAGGATGACTGTCCTATGGATTGTAAACTTCTTTTATATGGGGATAAAGTGTGAGACTTGTCTCATTTTGCATGTACCATATGAATAAGCATCGGCTAACTCCGTGCCAGCAGCCGCGGTAATACGGAGGATGCGAGCGTTATCCGGATTTATTGGGTTTAAAGGGTGCGTAGGCGGGATTTTAAGTCAGTGGTGAAAGTTTGCGGCTCAACCGTAAAATTGCCATTGAAACTGAAGTTCTTGATTGCAGTAGAGGTAGGCGGAATGTGTAGTGTAGCGGTGAAATGCTTAGATATTACACAGAACACCAATTGCGAAGGCAGCTTACTGGAGTGTAAATGACGCTGAGGCACGAAAGCGTGGGTATCAAACAGGATTAGATACCCTGGTAGTCCACGCAGTAAACGATGAATACTAACTGTTGGCAATTAGTTGTCAGCGGTAAAGCGAAAGTGTTAAGTATTCCACCTGGGGAGTACGCCGGCAACGGTGAAACTCAAAGGAATTGACGGGGGCCCGCACAAGCGGAGGAACATGTGGTTTAATTCGATGATACGCGAGGAACCTTACCCGG
>JAZQTO010000039.1:0-12630 GCA_045630805.1 Paludibacteraceae bacterium | reverse complement strand
ATAAGTGTTAAAATCAGTACGCCGTAGTAGTACAGATTGAGGGATTTGATGATATTCTTTTCCATATGGTTCTAAAGTTTGAATTCAATGCGGTTAACGATGGAACGCCCGAGGGTGATCTCATCGGTATATTCTATCTCGTTGCCAATGGCTATACCACGGGCGATTTGGGAGATTTTTAAGCCTACCACCATCCCCTCCCTTAAGGGAAGGGAGTCTAAGAGGTTTTGCAATCTTTTGTAGATATAGAAGTTGGTGGTATCGCCTTCCATTGTCGTCGGAAGAGCAAGTATAACTTCGTGAATCTCATCGTTTTTCACACGTTCAACCAATGAGTCAATCTCTATATCCGCAGGTCCTACCCCATCCATAGGAGAGATGATGCCACCCAAGACATGGTATAGACCGTTGTACTGACCCGTGTTCTCAATTAACATCACATCCTGCACATTCTCCACCACACAGACCGTATGTTTATCTCGTGCGTGTGATTGGCAAATCGGACAAATCTCTTGGTCGGAGATAGTATGGCAGACACGACAGTATTTTACCTCTTCTTTGAGTTTGGATATAGCTCCCGTAAACGCTTCCACATCCTTATTGGGCTGGCGAAGCAAATGCAACACCAAGCGCAACGCCGTTTTGCGTCCAATGCCAGGCAATGAAGCCACTTGCTCCACTGCATCACTTAGTAATATGGAAGGATAGTTGTTCATTTTACTCTTTCTTTTTTGCCCAGCGGGCTGGGAGCATGCGATATGGATATTTCTCGCGCATGTTATCGGCATTGGGGCAATCAAAGCGGTGGATACGAATACCCTTCATAATGCTGATAAAAGCAAAGATAGGATCACCTGGTTGCGGATTGCAACATGTCGCCAAGTTATACTCCACACTCTTGACGTTGATATCCACCTCAAGCGCAAGAGCTTCTTGTTGCTCTTTAGGCACATAAGGTGTATTCTCACGCATATCATGGCGTGGTTCGTCCATCATCAGGAAGACCTCCTTGATACGCAACAAATCCTCTTTGCCCAACGCAATAGACTGATACAAGTCAGTCGTTATCTTATAGCCCAATTTAAGAGCAAGACGAGAGATATCGCCTTCGGTATAGTCTAGTTTCCAGTTCTTGAAACGACGTTCAAGCAATTCGCGTCCCTCAGCCGCATTGCGGTACTCCACCTCCTTGAGTGCTTGACGGATCTTATTCTTCGCCTTACTAGTCACTACCACATTGAGCCAATCGGCAGAAGGTTTCTGGTTGGGAGCAGTCATAATCTCCACTTGGTCACCATTCTGGAGTTTCTGACGAATACTCACATTCTGATTGCGTATGCGACCACCCACACATTTACAGCCCACATCGCTATGAATCGAGAATGCAAAATCCAATACCGTAGCGCCAGCTTGTAGGCGTTTGAGGTCGCCTGTAGGAGTAAAAACATAGACGCTTTGTTTATCTGTATTAAGACGAGCTCCATCCACACCTTTGTATGACCAGTGGGCAGCTACACCTTTTTCTGCCACTTCATCCATACGGCGGGTACGAATTTGGACTTCCACCCATTTATCTTCTGGTCCGAGCACGGTAGTATGCAGACTCTCGTAGCCATTCTCTTTAGGTACACTCAACCAGTCGCGTAGGCGTTTGGGATTAGGCTTGTACATATCCGTGATAATGGAATATACTTGCCAGCAATCTAGTTTCTCCCTCTCCAAAGGAGAGTCAAGGATAATACGAATAGCAAATAGGTCATAAATACGATCTACATCACAACGCTGTGCTTGCATCTTGTTGTAGATACTGTGAATAGACTTAGGACGCCCTTTAATGGTGAACTCAAAACCTATTTCCTTGAGTTTTTGCTCTAATGGCGTAATAAAGGCTTCAATATAAGCATCACGCTGTGCTTTTTTCTCGTTGAGCGCGTGCGCTATATATTTATATTGTTTATAATCTGTAAACTTGAGGGCAAGGTCCTCCATCTCCGTTTTAATGGCATATAAACCTAGACGATGTGCCAAAGGAGCATGCAGTTCCTTCGTCTCACGAGCAATATGACGACGACGATCGCTATCGCCTTCTTTATCCAATGCTCTAAGAGCCTCTAAACGCTCTATGAGAATATCATATAGGACTTTATTGCTATCCTCTGCTGCCATTGTAATACAAAATTGCTTTTTTCGGCTGCAAAGTTACAAAAAAATTTGCACATATGAAAAAGAATTTGTAATTTTGCAGCAAATTTAGTGTTTTACTCGTAAATTAGTATAAAATCAATATGAAAACTTCAAAAATTATCATCACTACATTGTTAGGAGTAGCTGTTATCTTTATGGCTTACATTTGTATTAACAGCGTTGTTACTCCAATCAAGTTTGAGGAAGCTCGTGTACAACGCGAGGCTAAAGTAATTAACAATCTCGTAAGTTTGCGTACCGCAGAGGCTCAATTCCGTTTGGACAAAGGTTATTTTACCGCTGATCTTGACTCATTGGTTGATTACCTCAAGACCGCTCCAAAGAAAGAGGTATTTAAGGTAGGTTCATTGACCGAGAAGCAATTGGAGAACGGTATGACCGAGACCAAGGCAGCTAAGATTCTTGAGCGTGCTCGTTTGAAAGCGCAACGTAAGATGAAATACCAAGGTGCTGATAGTTTGACTCTTTTGTACAACTACATTTGGGAGAACGATCGCGAGGTTAAAGCTGAAGGCTTGCAAGGTTTCCGTCGTGATACTATCTTGACCAATATGATTCAATCATTGTACAAAGGTCAGTACACCGAAGAGACTATTGGTGAGATCGTTTATATCCCTTATACTGACAATGTTAAGTTTGAGGTAGAGACCAATAATGGTTATACTACTTCACAAGGTATCAAGGTGCCTATCTTTGAGATTCGTGCTCACTACAATACTTATCTCCACGACCTCAACAACCAAGAGCGTGTAAACCTCATTGACAAAGAGGAGAAACTAGAGCACTATCCTGGTTTGAAGGTAGGTTCTGTAGAGGCTCCTAACAACAACGCAGGTAACTGGGAGTAATACTCTAGGACGGCGCAAGCGCCTATAGGACGCCTCTTTGAGGCTATAGGTTATAGGCGAAAGGCAAGAATATAATGAGAATTATTTCTGGAACATTTGGGGGGCGTCGATTGATGCCCCCTAAAAATATCACAGCACGTCCTACTACGGATTTTGCAAAGGAGAGTTTGTTTAACCTCCTTACTAATCGTATGGATTTTGAGGGCGTAGATATGCTAGATTTGTTTGCAGGAACAGGAGGCATAGGTATTGAGTTTGTATCACGCGGAGCACGAGAAGTGACCGCAGTGGAAATGGCTCATACACAACAAAACTTCATTATCGCTGCTTGCAAACAACTAGGCATCAAGAATTTACACGTTATTCGTGGCGATGTATTCAAGTATATCAAAGCATGTCATATCCAATATGACTTCATTTATGCAGACCCACCCTACGACCTAGAGTTGTTGCCTACAATACCTGATTTGATTTTTGATCAAGGATTATTGAAAGAAAATGGATACTTTGTGCTAGAGCACTCCAAGAATAACAATTTTAGTGAACACCCACACTTTGTGGAAGAGCGCAAATACGGCAACGTGCATTTCTCGTTCTTTCAGTAGGACTAGTTGTACTAGTAGTACTAGCAATACTAGTAAGTCTAGTTAGTCTAGCGAACGGATTTTCTGTTCCCATTTCCAGGCACTGAGTAGTACCTCTTCGATTGGAGTATCAGCACTCCACCCGAGCACGGTATTCGCTTTATCTGGCTTAGCCCATACTTGCTCAATATCGCCCTCGCGGCGACCAACGATCTGATAAGGGATATTCACCCCTGTTACTTGCATAAAAGTACGAAGGATCTCCAAGACGCTCAATCCGCGTCCTGTTCCTAAGTTAAAGACTTCAACTTGCTCCGTTGGTAATCCCGCCAACATTCGTTCCACAGCTTTGACATGAGCTTTGGCAAGATCTACTACATAGATATAGTCACGGATACAGGAGCCATCAGGGGTGTTATAATCATCTCCAAAGACCTTAAGTTCAGCACGCAAACCCGCAGCAGTCTGCGTAACAAATGGCAGCAGGTTTTGTGGCACGCCATTAGGCAACTCTCCAATCATAGCAGATGGGTGGGCACCAATAGGATTGAAGTAGCGCAAGATAGTAGCGTGGAGCGAACGATCAGCATGTGCTTGATCACAAATGATCTCCTCGTTGATTTGTTTAGTATTGCCATAAGGGGACAATGCTTTTTGTATAGGCGCCGTTTCATCGACTGGCAAATGCTCCGCATCAGGCTGCCCATACACGGTGCAAGAACTAGAGAAGACAATATTCTTCACATTATGTTTCTTCATCACCTCTAACACCGTAACTAGAGACATTAGATTATTGCGATAATACATCAGCGGTTGTTCCACAGACTCACCAACCGCTTTGCTAGCGGCAAAATGTATCACGCCCTCAATATCGTTGTATTGAGCGAAGAGCGCATCCATGGCAGCCCTATCGCAACAGTCTGCTTGTACAAAATCAGGGGTACTGCCCACGATGGCAGCAATGCCATCGAGGACAGCCTGATTGGAGTTACTCAAATTATCTACTATGACTACGTCATAGCCCTTTTGCATTAACTCCACCACAGTATGAGAGCCTATGTAACCTGTTCCACCAGTAACTAAAATACGAGCCATAGATATAATGAGTTATAAATTAAAACAATTTGTTAGGATAAACGCCAGCATCTACCAATGCTTGGATTTTGTCCACTACCATTTGGCGGTCATCAGCATAAGTCACACCAAACCATTTAGCGGTAGTATCCAATACTTGGCAAGTAGCCTTACCTGACTTGATCATATCGTTAACCAAAGTAGGGATATAGAACTCAGCCTTCAACTCTTGAGAGTTCTCGGTCAAGAACGCCTTGAACGCCTCCTCAGCATAGGTAAAATACTCTGGAGTGAAGCCCCACATGTTCATACTAACTGGAGTCTCGAATGGAATCTCAACATCCACACCATTGTCTTGGTAAACTACGTGACCGTTCTTGTTCTCAATAGCAGTACGCTCAACCACATCGGTAAGGAAGCCCATTTTGTCGGTAGCACATACACCACGGCTAACGGTTCCGTGCTCGCTAAGAGTATTGCCTACGCGATAACCAGCCATGCAGTATTTACCTTCTTGACCGTTGACATCCAAGAGGAATTTAGCCATTACCTCAAATGACTCTTTGCCATAGAAGTCATCCGCATTGATTACCATGAATGGCTCTTTAATGATGTCCTTAGCCATCAATACAGCGTGGTTGGTACCCCATGGTTTGGTACGCTCTGGATTACGAGTAAAGCCCTCTGGCAAGTTGTCAATACCTTGGAAGCATACCTCGCATGGTACGTGGTCAGCATACTTGCTGAGTACGACTTTGCGGAAATCCTCCTCGAAATCCTTGCGGATAACGAATACTACTTTACCAAAACCGGCACGCATAGCGTCAAACACGCTATAATCCATGATTGTTTCACCATTAGGACCTAGACCGTCCAATTGTTTGAGACCTCCGTAGCGGCTACCCATGCCCGCTGCGAGAATAAAAAGAGTTGGTTTCATTGTTGTATAATTTGAAAGTTAAATATTATTCTATTTCTATTTCTAGTTTTCCACCTCTCTTACGGTGTTTTGCCCACAGGCCATACACCTCAGAGCAGTTACCAGCAGTAGTAAAGGCTTTGATATGATTGTCACGCATAAATGCGAGTACATTGGCAAACTCCTCTTGGGTAAGCAATGCCTGAATCTCAATATATTCCTCACGGCTATATCCACCCTCTACACGGTATAGTGAACAACCACGCAAGAGATCTTTGACAATATAACTGCGCACTTTCTCGTACTCCGTAGTAATAATACACACGCGCTTGCGTAAGTCCATGGTAGCCGTAAAATAATTGACTACTATACCATTGATCCATGTGCCTATTAAACCTATCACAACCATACGGAAGTCATTGATCATAAAGGCAGTACAGCAAATCAACGCGCCGCCAATAGATACTGACATACCAATATCAAAGTGCAAGTATTTATTGATGATTTTCGCCAATATGTCCAATCCACCAGATGATGCGTTGATACGGAATAAGATAGCTTGACATGCAGAAAGCAAGAACACAAAACATACCAAATCAAACCATACATCCCCCATACCTAGACCAGCAGACATAACCGAATCTTTCACCTGTTCGAGCACCTCGCCTGCACGACTCAATATATAAGGATTATTATTAGCATCCAAAACAGTTTCTCCCGCTTGTAGTCGAGTCAAAATCTCGGGATTTTCGACCACTTTATGTGTGAAAGAGGTATAAGGATAGATACGGTCACATAACTGAGTCAACGGACCAAGGATCATCGCCGTATAGACAGTCTTGGCACCGAACTCGTTGCCAATGAGCAAGAACGCCATAATCAGCAGCACGGCATTGATACCCATCACCCAATAGGAGAACGTATCGGCGGTACCGCCAAACAGGGTGTTGAGCACGATGCTCAAACCAGAGATGGTACCAATAATCAATTTGCTAGGCATCAAGAAATAGTACACCGCTACTGCGCCAATAGCAATACCTAGGTTCATGATGATGAACTCTTTCCAGAATTTCTTGGTGCCTAAGGCTTGCCAAAATTCCAATAACAACTCTTTCCAATACGCTATTGTAAAGTATTGTTTAACTGCATTATCCATAATATTAGTCTTTAATTACTAGTTTAGCTGTTCTGCGAGTCAATTGGCTGAGGAGAATGTCTCGTCCGTCCTGTTCTTTTTGGAGTATCTCAGGCGTTGTGCCTCGAATCGTCAACAGGCTCAGTCCCTCATTCCATACCACTCGATAGGCTTCCTGAAGTTGCTCAATGGCTGGTTTAACAAAACGAGTGTTATCCACGCATACTGAAATAGTCACAGCGCTGGATTGGATCAATGACACTTTCAAACGATTGCGATGGATAATGTCAAATATATGACTTAGACTCTCTTCCAATACAAATGAGAAGTCTTTGGCTCGCAAGGTGATCAACACTTGGTTGGTACGCCATATATACACCGGCACATTGATTGGTTCAGCCTCAGCCGCAATCACTGATCCAAGTGCTGTATGATCGCCAAAAGGCTTGACATACAATGGTATTTTCTTGTTTTCTAGCGGACGGATAGTCTTAGGGTGAATCACCTGTGCGCCACTATATGCGAGTTCGACGGCATCGTAATAGGTCAGTCTATCAATCTTAACCGTATTGGCTACCAATCGTGGGTCGGCATTCAATATACCTGGTACATCTTTCCATATGGTTACAGACTCAGCATCCAAGAAGTTACCCATCAAGGCTGCCGTATAGTCTGATCCTTCACGACCCAAAGTTGTGCGCAAGCCATCGGCTGTTCCGCCTATAAAACCCTGCGTGACTACTACGCTTGGGCGATTAGGGCGATCCCAACCAGCTCGAATGATCTGAGCAGAGGTTTGCATATCCACTTGCGCCTCGCGGAAAGTATTATCCGTGCGCAGGAGTTTAGGCATATTCCACCACTCGGTACGGATACCGCTCTTGAGCAGATAGACTGCTACAATCTGAGTGGAGAGTATCTCGCCTTGACTTACAATCTGATCATAGTTTTGGTCATATGAGCAAGTGTGGTCGTACTCTGGCATCATAGGGAAGCGGATATCCTCATTGGGTTTGAGTCCTAGCTCCATAGCCAAATGTACATGGTAGTCTAATACCGCCAACCACTCATTATCCGCTGTCGCTTCATCTTTTTGCGCAAGCGCTGCCACTACTCGTTCCAAAGCATTGGTAGTCTTACCCATAGCAGAGATAACGACCATCAGGTCATCACCCGCACAGGCAACAATCTCCTTGAGGTTACGGACGCCACTAGCGTCTTTCACCGAAGCACCACCAAACTTATATACTTTCATTCTCTAAACACTAAACTCTAACCCCTAAACAAGGTTAGCCATCTTAATAGCTGTCACCGCACCTTCTACGCCTTTGTTACCCAAGCGGCCACCTGCACGGTCGAGTGCTTGTTGCTTGTCCAAAGTGGTGAGTACAGAGAAAATTACAGGGCATGCATTAGGATTGGAAAAGCCACCAGTTGATGCTCCGCTACCCAATGCATTCAACAAGGTAACACCTTGTGTCACAGATTGGCAGACATAATCAAAATGCGGAGTATCACCTTGTATCACACAGCCAATAACTATAATTGCATCTGCGTGTTTACGCATTCTAAACATCTTCTGACCACTCAGATATAGCATTGCGCCATAGGTCAGTTCTACGGTACCAGGTACATGCATTACATCGATATTCTCTTCTCTCACACCATGCTTGAGCAGTGTATCAATAGCGCCTTGTGCGAGTGCGTGGGTGATTTCGCTGTTCCAATCGGCTACTACAATAGCATAGCGCTGACGTGAAAGCACGTCAGCGCTAGGCAATTCATTCGCATTATATTGCGACAAATCAGTTGTCATAATATTCTAGTCTATAACCTATAGCCGCTCACGGCGTCCTATAACCTATAACCTTATTTAGAGAGCTCGATATACTTCTCAATATCTTGCGCCTCGGTAGATGCTGGATAATCAGCCTTGATAGCCTCAAATGCTTTTTTAGCAGCAGCTTTGTTACCCATCTCGAGGTAAACAAAACCTACTTTCTTCAAGCTCATAGGAGCGATCAAGTCGTTACCTGACTTAGCAGCAGCCTCAAATGCTTTAGCCGCTTTGCTGTACTCCTCAAGTTGAACATAGGCATCACCTAAGAGTTGCAATGCAGCAGGCTCAACAGTCAAATCATCCGCAGAGAACTTAGCCAAGTAAGCAGCAGCATCCTCGTATTGACCCAATTGGTAGTAGCAAACACCTGCATAGAGGGCAGCCAATTTACCACCTTGATAGCACTTATACTCGTCAGCAATAGCTTGGAAGCCAAGGCACTCTGCATCGTCGCCATTCAAAGCCTTAGCATAGTCACCTTGCATAAAATAGGTTACAGCTTTCGCATTCTCGTTGCTCACCTCTACTGCCTTAGGTTGGATCACATAGGTATTGATCGCCAATACACCTACTACAACTGCTACAACGGCAGTGATAGCCCAAGTTAGTTTGTTTTGATTTTTCTCAATCCACGCGCTGGTGGTGTTGAGGGCCTCTTGTACATTCTCAAGATTTTGGTCCTCTACAGTTACATTTTTCTTTGCCATATTCTTGTTATTTTATAAATTTCGATATAGTTTTTCAATTAACCCCGCAAAGGTACAACTTTTTTCTCACATACACAAATTTTTTGCTATTTTTCATAGAAAAAGTACTAGTTAGGCTAGTTGTACTAGTCATACTAGCCCTACTAGTCGTACTAGCATAACTAGTCTAATACCAGAAGCCTAGTCCTAGCGATATGAACTCCACCTTGGTCAAATGGCTTTTCATCATGGCTTGCACAAACATATGCCATGGCAAATGATAGCGCAATACTACTTCTGTATAAAGCCAACCATCGGGATAACCTGCGCTGCCTGCATTCAGTAGGTCATAGGCATAGAAGACAGGTTTATCCAAGCGTTCGGTAGGCAGTCCATCCTCTCTCCACTGAGGTTCTAAGGCTTTGACTGGGTCATACATATAGGCTCCCACATGCAATCCTGCTGTGAAGTTACCCACCACAAACTCTGGTTGCACGCTCACACCTACGCGCCAACAGTCACCCGGTTGCGCTAAGTCAAGATTGGTCTTACCAAAATGTGTTTCTCGTTGGATATAGGCTCCGTCATAAAACACATCCACACCGCCTCCTAGACGGAAAATCGGATGCGCATGCCAGTATGCCGAAGCATGCATCGATCCGACCACAAAAGTCTGTTGATCACGATAATAGACTTGTCGTCCACCCATCGTTCCTGCCACTGCAACGGACCACTTTTTCGCATCTTCCTCTTTGTCTCTCGCCTCATAGCCTACTCGCCTTTCCACCTCATCGACCACCTTCTTTACGCCTAATTCTGCTCCGAAGATATTATATCCCGAATTAGGTTGCACCGTACTTCCATTGCTAATATGATACCAACCACCTGCCAAAGAGATACTCCATCCTTTCGCGAGTGGAAAATTCATATACAGCACTTCTGGAAAATACAGATTGGTCACACTACCCACACATTGATTGGCATCGGTTACGCTAACAAACAACTGCCCTTCGGGTACGGTATTGCGATAGGTTTTGGTCATAAACGCCGCTCCTATACCAGGTCGCAGCCCCAGTTCAAACCTTGGCAGTTTGACCAAAGGAATATTCATGTATGCATAAGGCGCAATAGCGTGTCCCAATCGTTCGTGTCCCATATTCCAATAACTCAATCCCACGCCTATGGTGGCGTTATTCCAATCTTTGAGCGCCTGCCAATCGGGGGCAAAATCCACTCCCACATTCACTCCCCATACAGGTGCGTGCCACTCTTTAGGAGCATCGACCACCTCATCCACTTTGCCATCAGGCATAACTGCTCCTCCTTGCAGAGAAACAGACACCGATTGTATCAATAAAATCAACGAGAAAATCATCCCAAACGACTAATACGCATCAACTCGTTCTCATCCAACATCTTGATCTTACGACCATCCAAACTGATGATACCTTCCGAAGCAAATTGAGACAGAGTACGAATCGCATTAGAGGTGGTCATATTGGACATGTTTGCCAAATCTTCACGCGCCATATACATAGCGATTGTTACCCCATCTTCATCCAAACCGTAAGTATGTTTGAGGGTTAGTAGTGTTTCTGCCAAACGACCACGAATATGTTTTTGAGTCAAATTGACGGTACGAGACTCCGAGATAGCCAAGTCATTAGACATCAATTCCAGTACACCAAAACAGAACTCATTATTCATCTTGATCACATCCAAGAACGCCAATCGCTCGACACGATACACCACAGTAGGCTCAATGGCAGTAGCGCAAGATGAATGACGATCACCAGCCACTGCACTACGATAACCAAAAGAGTCGCGACGATTCAACAAACGGATAATCTGCACACGCTGTCCCACACCTTCTTTGGTCAAACGAATAGTACCATCTGCGATTACCATCACATAGTCAGGAGCATCATCCTCCTGATGGATGATTTCATTCTTGCGGTATTTCTTGATTTCTGAATGTTCTTCGATATACTTCTTTTGGTCTGGAGTCAACAAATCCCAGACCGGACTCAGTTCCCAAATTTTGTCCAATTCTTCTTGATTTTTGCGCATATCTTCGGATTTTTGCTGCAAAGATAGTTAAAATTATCCAAACTTGCAAAAAAAAAATAAATTATTGTGCATATGTCGATATTTTTTTGTACTTTTGCAGTCGAAATAATATTTATCATTGAATTTTATCGTTTTTTTTATGGATATTTCAGTAATCGTTCCTTTGTTCAACGAGGCAGAGAGTTTGCCTGTTCTTCATGAGTGGATAGTGCGCGTTATGCGCGAGAATAATTTCAGTTATGAGATTATCTTCGTCAATGATGGTTCTACCGACACTTCTTGGCAAGTGATTAAGCAGCTCCGTGAGCAGAATGAGCATGTTCATGGTATCTGTTTCCGTCGCAATTATGGCAAGTCTGCGGCTCTGTACTGCGGTTTTGATGCGGCGCAAGGCGATGTAGTGATCACTATGGATGCCGACTTGCAGGATTCTCCAGACGAGATTCCAGAGTTGTATCGTATGATTACAGAGGAGAAATACGATCTGGTGAGCGGTTGGAAGCAAAAACGCTACGACAACAAGTTCACTAAGAATATCCCTAGCAAGTTGTTCAATGCCACCGCCCGTTGGGTCACTGGTATTAAGTTGCATGATATGAACTGCGGTCTCAAGGCTTATCGTCAGGATGTGATTAAAAACATCGAGCTATTCTCTGAGATGCACCGTTATATCCCATATTTGGCTAAAAACGCCGGTTTCACCCGTATTGGCGAGAAGGTGGTTCAGCATCGCAAACGTGAGTTTGGCGAGAGCAAGTTTGGCATCAACCGCTTCGTCAATGGTTATTTGGACTTGATGACATTGTGGTTCCTCAATAAGTTTGGTAAACAACCAATGCACTTCTTTGGTCTGATTGGAAGTGTGATGTTTATCCTCGGATTCATCGATGTGATTGTGGTAGGGGCTATGAAGTTGTACGCATTGGCGCACCACACATCTGCCATGTTGGTGGCAGACACCCCATATTTCCATTTGGGTATCCTCACGATGGTATTGGGTTGTATGTTGTTCTTGGCGGGATTCTTGGGCGAACTCATCATCCGCAATTCTTCAGAACGCAATAATTACCTCATTCGCGAGAAACTTTGAACGCTATCTTTGACAACTATCGCCTCTTAGACACCCTCTCTCACGAAGACGAGGCGGATTTTCGTGTCTTTCTCCAAGACCCTGATAATCTAGAAGATGGTCTGATGGCTGTAGCGGGGTTGACGCTTAATCTGCTAGAGAACCACTGGAGTGAGCATAAACTCATGACGATACTCACG